>NZ_JBNPUE010000019.1:0-156819 GCF_051168015.1 Bradyrhizobium sp. HKCCYLRH3061 | reverse complement strand
GAAGGCCGGACCTCGACTGAGGCCCGTGGCCCGCCTGCGAAAAAAATGCAGGCGGCAGGTACCACAGGTCAGCCGGACGACCCGGCCCTCCCTGCGCGATGGGCTTACGATTTATACGCAGTCTCCCCGGTGTCCGGGCTTGTTAGCCACCGTCGTCAGCGCGATGCCTGAGGCATCCATCGCCGGCTTGACGCCAGCATCGGGGCGCCAGGACGCTGCGATTTCATCGTCCTGCCGGACTCGTTCGTCCACGCGCATAGAGCACGCTGCGATCCGACAGGCCACCGCTCCCCGCCTCGCGTATCGTGACGATCGCGCGTAACGCCCCTTCGGTGAGGCGGGATGGGCGGAAGCATCGTCCTGATTTGCCCGACGACACAAGCTGATCGGCCTGCGGCAGATTGGCTCGACGGGCAGTTTGCGCATGGCAGATCAGCGATTCTGCTGATCCGAAGCTCGGAAGAGCCGGAACCGGAGCCGCGGCTGGCGCGTTGCCGACAACATCAACACGCGTTGCGTCAACCGATTTTCGACTGAAGCCCCTGCTGCGGACAGTTCTGCATGAAGGATTTTTCAGACGCTGCGTTTTCGCCTGATGTCATCGTGCTGATGACGCAGGCCCTCGACAGTGCCATCGCCGCGCTGCCCGAGCCGGTGAGCTCGACCCATGTCACCCTGCTTGCCGAATCGGTGCTGCGTGCCGCCAAGACCGGAGAGCGGGATCCTGCCGCGATGCAACGACTGGCGCTGCTCGAATTGCAGATCATGCCGCGCGTGTAGCGCGCATCGCGCTCCCCAGCCGCCATCCGATATCCGCGACGACCTCCACAGTCGTTGTGCGCTGCATCGCACCCATTCGTAATTGACAAATCAATTCGTCAATGTCTAACTCGCTGCCACCGCCGACAGAGCGGGGCAAACGGGGAGGATCTTCATGCGACGGCAGTGGCTCGCCTGCGCGTTTCTGGCAACGACGTCATTCATTGCGACCAACGCATCGGCTCAAGTCTCCGACGACGTGGTGCGGATCGGCGTGCTCACCGATCTCTCGAGCTGGGGACGCGACAACAGCGGGCCGGGCTCGGTCGAGGCGGCGAAGATGGCGGTCGAGGAATTCGGCCCCACCGTGCTCGGCAAGCCGATCGAGATCATCAGCGCCGATCACCAGATGAAGACCGACGTTGGAACGACGGTCGTGCGCGACTGGTTCGACAACGGCAAGGTCGATGCCGTGGTCGACATTCCCAATTCCGGCATCGCGATTGCCGTGCACAACATGGTGCGCGAGCGCAACAAGATCGCGCTGCTGTCCGGTCCGGGCGCGAGCTCGCTGACCGACGAGCTGTGCAGCCCGAACACCGTGCATTTCACCTACGACACCTATGCGCTGTCGAAGGTGACCACCTCCGCCGTGATCGGCCAGGGCGGCAAGTCCTGGTACTTCATCACCGCGGACTATGCCTTCGGCCAGCAACTGGAGAAGGACGCGACGCGCTTCATCAAGGAGCTCGGCGGCACCATCCTCGGCGGCGTCAAGCATCCGACCAACACCGCCGATTTCTCCTCGTTCGCGCTGCAGGCGCAGAGCTCGAAGGCCGACGTCGTCGCCTTCGCCAATGCCGGCCAGGACACCGACAACGCCATCAAGCAGTCCGGCGAGTTCGGCCTGGTCAAGGGCGGCCAGAAGCTGGTCGGGCTGTTGATGTTCGACACCGACGTGCATGCGATCGGGCTCGAGGCGGCGCAAGGCACCTACATGACGACGGCGTCGTACTGGAACATGGACGATGCCACCCGCGCCTGGTCGAAGAAGTTCTTCGCCCGCACCAAGATCATGCCGACGATGATCCAGACCGGCGTTTATGGCTCGGTGCTGCACTATCTCAAGGCGATCAAGGCAGCCGGCACCGACGACCCCAAGGCGGTGATGGCCAAGATGCGCGAGCTGCCGATCGAGGATACGTTCGTCCATGGAGGCAAGCTACGCGAGGACGGCCGCGTCATCCGCGACATGTACCTGGCCCGTGTCAAGAAGCCGTCGGAATCCAAGGAGCCGTGGGACTATCTGGAGATCGTCAAGACCGTGAAGGGCGAGGATGCGTTCCGGCCGTTCTCCGAATCCAAGTGCCCGCTGCTGAAGAAGTAGGAGCGCGCGCATGAGCGGAGCAGATCACCAGGCCGGCGAAACCCATGATTGCGACGTGCTGGTGGTCGGCTCGGGCTGCGCCGGGCTGTCGGCGGCGGTCACCGCCGCCCAGGCCGGGCTGAAGGTCGTCGTCACCGAGAAGGAGCCGCGCTTCGGCGGCACCACGGCGCGCTCCGGCGGCTGGCTGTGGATTCCGGGCACGTCGCTGGCCAAGGCCTGGGGCATCGACGAGCCGCCCGAGCTGGCGCGCAGCTATCTGCGCCACGAGGCCGGAAACAGTTACGATGCGGCGCGGGTCGACGCGTTCCTGAGCAAGGGCCCGGAGGCAGTCGACTTCTTCACCAGCAAGACCGCGCTGAAGTTCGACATGCCGCTGACCTTTCCGGACTACCACGCCGAGGCGCCGGGCGGCACGCAAGGCGGCCGCTCGATGGTCACGCGGCCGTTCGACGGTCGCGAACTCGGCGACCACATCAAGGATCTCGGCCAGCCGCTGCCCGAGCTCACCGTGTTCGGCATGATGCTCGGCTCCGGCAAGGAGATCATCCATTTCATGCGCGCGACCAAGTCGCTGGCGTCAGCGTTCTACGTCGCCAAGCGGCTGTCGAAGCATGCGCTGGACGTGCTGCGCCACGGCCGCGGCATGACCTTGACCAACGGCAATGCGCTGGCGGGGCGGCTCGCGAAGTCGGCATTCGATCTCGGGATTCCGCTGTGGCTGTCGTCGCCGGTGGCCGAGTTGATCCGCGACGGCGATGCCGTGCGCGGCGCCGTGGTGACGCGCCAGGGCCGGCGTATCCGCGTCAATGCGCGGCTCGGCGTGGTGCTGGCCTGCGGCGGCTTCCCGCATGACGTCGACAGGCGCAAGGCGATGTTTCCGCATGCGCCGACCGGACAGGAGCATGTGTCGCCCGGCCCTGTCGGCAACACCGGCGACGGCCTGCGGCTCGCGGAAGCCGTCGGCGGCCGGGTCGAGGATGGCCTGCCGCATGCGGCGGCCTGGGTGCCGGTCTCCGTCACCACGCGCAAGGACGGCAGCAAGGGCGTGATGCCGCACTTCATCGACCGCGCCAAGCCGGGCGTGATCGCGGTGACCGCGGATGGCGTGCGCTTCGCCAATGAAGGCAACTCCTACCACGACTTCGTGCAGGCGATGGTCAAGGCGGCCAAGCCGGGACGCGAGATCGCGGCCTGGCTGATCACCGACCACCGCTCCTTGCGCCGCTATGGCCTCGGCTGCGTGCCGCCGTTCCCGATGCCGCTCGGGCATCATCTGAACACCGGCTATCTCAAGCGCGGCGCGACGCTGTCCGAACTGGCAAGCACGACGGGCATCGATCCGCGGGGGCTCGAAGCAACCGTCGCCGCGTTCAATGCCGATGCCGCGCTGGGCCAGGATCCGACCTTCGGCAAAGGCTCGCGCGCCTACAACCGCTATCAGGGCGACGCGCTGCACGGGCCGAACCCGTGCGTGGCGCCGATCAAGGACGGGCCGTTCTACGCGATCAAGATGGTGATCGGCGATCTCGGCACCTATGCCGGCATCCGCACCGACGCGCATGCCCGCGCGCTCGACGCCCAGGGCCAGCCGATCGAGGGGCTCTATGCCGCCGGCAACGACATGGCGAGCATCATGGGCGGCAACTATCCGGGCGCCGGCATCACGCTGGGACCGGCGCTGACCTTCGGCTACATTGCCGGCCGGCACCTCGCGGAACGCGCGGGCCAAAGGAGCGCCGCATGAGCGACCATCAGATGTTGGCCGGAAAGCTGGCGCTGGTCACCGGCGGCGCCAACGGCAATGGCCGTGCGATTGCGCTGGGACTCGCGGGCCGCGGCGCCGATGTCGTGATCACCGACATCGACATCGAGGGTGCGGAGCGCTGCGCCGCCGAGATCCGCGGCCATGGCCGCAAGGCGTGGGCCTACAAGCTCGATGTCACCGACGCCGCAGGCTGCGCGGCATTGGCCGCGCAGCTACGCGCCGAGGTCGGACCGATTTCCATTCTCATCAACAATGCCGGCATCATCATCCGAGAGAATATCGACTCGCCGCGGGCCGCGCAGAACTGGCAGCGGGTGATCGACGTCAATCTCAACGGCGTGTTCAACGTCACCTACGCGTTTCTCGCCGCGTTGCGCGCGACGCGCGGCACCATCGTCAACATCGCTTCCGTCGCCTCCTTCATCGGCATCAGCAACACGCTCGGCTACTCGCCCTCCAAGGGCGGCGTGAAGTCGCTGACCCAGGCGCTGGCGCGCGAGCTCGCCGCCGACGGCATCCGCGTCAACGCCATCGCGCCCGGCGTGATCGCCACCGCGATGACGGAGACGACCCGCAACGATCCGGAGCGGCTCGCCGGCTTCATGAGCCGCACGCCGCTCGGCCGCGTCGGCCAGCCGGAGGAGCTCGCCGGCCCCGTGGCGTTCCTGGTCTCGGACATGGCGTCCTACGTCAACGGCGTGACCCTGCCGGTCGACGGCGG
The DNA here is from genome assembly GCF_051168015.1 of Bradyrhizobium sp. HKCCYLRH3061. Lineage (NCBI taxonomy): Bacteria > Pseudomonadati > Pseudomonadota > Alphaproteobacteria > Hyphomicrobiales > Nitrobacteraceae > Bradyrhizobium > Bradyrhizobium sp. HKCCYLRH3061. Next base: position 152,187 of record NZ_JBNPUE010000019.1, on the reverse strand, counting down.
CTTCCTGGCGGTGTAGGCACGGCGCCGAATCAGGGGCACAACAAGACATGGGACGAGAGAGCCGCGGCATCCAATCGATCGAGGTCGGCGGCACCTTGCTGCAGGCGCTGGCGCGCAGCGGCGAGCCGATGATGCTGCGCGACCTCGCGCGCGAGGCCGGGCTGCCGCCGGCCAAGGCGCATCCCTATCTCGTCAGCTTCTCGCGCATCGGTTTGATCGAGCAGGACGAAACCACCGGACGCTACGAGATCGGCCCGCTCGCGCTCGAGCTCGGACTGATCAGCCTGCGGCGGCTGTCGGCGGTGCGGATCGCCACTCCGAAGATCGCGGCGCTCGCCGGCGCCATCGATCACGCGGTCTCGCTCGCGGTGTGGGGCACCAATGGCCCCACCGTGGTGCGGCTGGAGGAGCCGAGCCATCCGGTGCACATCGTGATGCGCGTCGGCTCGATCATGGCGCTCTTGGAAACCGCGACCGGCCGCGCCTTCGCGGCATTCCTGCCGCCGAAGACGGTGAAGGCCGCGCTCGACGCCGGCCTCGACCGTCTCGGTGTCGGCTACAATCCGAAGCGCGCACTGAGGAGCCCGAAAGTGGCGGAGATGCTGGCCGAGGTGCGCGCGCAGGGACTGGCGCGCGCCGTCGGCGATCCCCTGCCTGGCGTCAATGCCTTCGCCGCGCCGGTGTTCGATCACGCCGGCCACGTCGCGCTGGTCATCACCGCGATGGGACCAGCCGGCACCTTCGATGCCGGCTGGCAGTCGCCGCTCGCGAACCGCCTGCGCGCCTGCGCGGCCGAGATCTCCAAGCAGCTCGGCCACGGCATCGCGCAGCCGTGAGCCTCAGGCCGCGACCGAGCGCTTCTCCGGCCACGGATCGGCCCACGCCGGCAGCCGCATCAGCCCGTCGAGCCAGCGCACGATGTTCGGAAACGCCTCCATCGGCATCTCGGCCTCGCGCCAGTCGGTCGCCATCGAAGCGGCCGCGAAATCGGCGATGGTGAGCCGGTCGCAAGCAATGTGGCTATGCGAGCTGAGATGCGCGTCGAGCACGGCGGCGAACGTCTTTAGGTTCGGCACCTTCGCGACCAGCGCGGCACGGTCCGGCGAACCGATCCCAAACGTCTTCTTCACGATGTGCTCGAAATAGAACGGCCCGACCGCGGGCGCCCAGTGGCAGTCGGTCCACGCCAGCCAGCGCAGCACCTCGATCTGCTCCTGCGGATCGCGCGCCGGCCACATGTCGCAGCTCTCGCGGATGCAGAGGTGCGCCATGATCGCGGTCGACTCCCATAGCACGGTGTCGCCGTCGACCAGCACCGGCGCCTTCATGTTGGGATTGAGCGCGGCATAATCCGGCGTCTTCATTTGGCCGGTGATGTCGATGAACTCGGCCGGGACGCCGAGATGCTTCACCAGCGCCAGCACGCGGCGCGGCGCCTGAGCCTTGATCCAGTAGATCTTCATGACGGGTCTCCATCTCCTGTGCCTCGAAGACGAACGTAGCAGCACCGGATCGACAGTGACCGAGCAATAATTCAGCGGCGGTTCCGCGGACTCGTACGGTTCCCGTAGCCGTCACATCGCGCGCACCGCCGCCCGTGCGGTGAGAATGCAACCCGGCAGGAACGTGCCTTCCAGCGAGCGCTTGCCCGAGGCGCCACCGCCGCCGAAGCCGGCGGCTTCGCCGACCGCGTAGAGGCCGCCGATCGGCGCGCCCGTGGTGTCGAGGACCCGGCTCTGCAGATCGGTCTTGAGGCCGCCGAGGCTCTTGCGGGTGATGAGTTGCATATGAATGGCGATGTACGGCCCGGCGCCCGGCGCCTGCAGCGGCGCAGGCTTGCAGGTGCGGAGCTTGTCCGGCCCCCATTGCCGCGCATGCAGAATGCGGCGCAACTGGTCGTCGTTGTGGAGCTTGTCGCCATTCCCAAAGTTCGCGTCGAAGGCGTCGGCGGTGGCCTGGAGCACCTCCGGCTTCACGTCGCCGGTGCCGGTCAGCGCATTCATCTTGGCGGCGAGGCCAGCCAGCGTCTCGTCGACCAGGAAATGCCGGCTCTCGCGCTGCATCTGCCGCACCAGGCGATGATTGCCGAGCAGCGTCTCCTTGAGGAACATCGGCATCTGCCGGTCGCGGATGCGCGGATTGTGCTCGGCGCCGGAGATGGCGAACTCCTTGGCGGCGATGCGCCAGTTCAACAGATGCCACGTATACGGCTTCTCCTGCGCCGCGACGCGCTGGCACAGATCATGGGTGTCGAAGCCGGTCACCAGCGGCTCGGGCCCGATCCGCTCGCCGCGATGGTCGAGCCACAGCGCCGATTTGCATGGCACCAGCGACAGGCCATGGCCCTCGAAATGCGGAAACGGATGCGGGATTCCGGCGGCGTAGTTCCACATCTCGCCGGCATGCGTGATCTCGGCGCCCAGCGCCCCGGCCGCGTGGTGATGCAGCTTGCCGTCGGAGTGCGGATGCGCGCCATTGAGCATCGCCGCCGGCAGCGGCCGGCCTTTGACCCAGTTGGCGCGGGCCTCCGCGTGGCTGCCATTGAGGCCGCCCATCGCCAGCACCGTCAGCGGGGCCGCGATGCGGATCTCGGCGCCGGTCTCCTCGTTGACGGCGACGACGCCCGCCACGGCGCCGCCGGCGCGATCGAGGCCGACGACGCGATGGCGGTGCAGAACCGTCAGCCTGCCGCCGCCATCGGCCGCGCGCATCGCCGCGATCATCACGCGCGTCAGCCGCTGCGAGGTGCCCCAGACGATGTGGTAGCGCGGCAGCGCATTGCCGTCGCCGTGCCGGCCGCGCTCGACCCAGTTCACGGCCGGCATGAAGGTCACGCCGTGCGCCAGCAGCCAGTCGTAGACCTCGGTGCGAGATTTTTCGACGTAGTAGCGCGCCCATTGCAGCGGCCAGTGCTCGGCCGCGTCGAGCTCGCCGAACCTGATCCAGTCGCGCAGCGCGATCTCCGGCGTATCCGGGATCTTCATGCGCGCCTGCAACGGCGTGCCGATCAGCGCCATGCCGCCGAACGCCCACAACGCCAGCCCGCCGAACCGCTCCGGCGTGTCCCTGTCCACGATGGTCACCGACTTGCCGGCGCGCAGCGCTTCCAGCGCGGTGACGATGCCGGCGAGACCGCCGCCGGCGATGACGAGGTCGGATTGCAGCGTCGCGCTCATGTCACGGCGCGATCTTGCGCTTGAGCATCCGCGCCACCGGCAGCGGGACGCGGTCGAGCGATCCCAGGAGATGCGGCAGGAGCTTCAGCTTGAGGCCGGTCAGCGCCGGCGGCACCATCGCCTCGATCAGATGCGGCCCCGGCCGCGCCAGCGCCCCCTGCAACGCGCTGGTGAGTTCGTCCGGCGTGGTGACGCGTGTCGATCGCACGCCCATGCCGTCGGCGATCTGCACGAATTTCAGGACCGGCCCGTGCAAATCGAGCTGCGCCCGCGCCTTCGGTCCGATCTCCTCGGCGCCGACCCGCTCCAGCTCGACATTGAGCACGGAGTAGGAGGCGTTGTTGAAGATGATGGCGGTGACGTTGAGCCGCTCGCGCGCGATCGTCCACAGCGACTGGATCGTGTACATCGAGCTGCCGTCGCCGATCAGCGCGATCACCGGCCGGTCCGGACAGGCGATCGCAGCGCCGATCGCGTTCGGCAACCCCTGCCCGATGGCGCCGCCGGTCAAGGTGATCAGATCGTGGCGCGGCGCGCCCGCGGTGAACTTCGACAGCATCAGGCCGGAGCTGATGGCCTCGTCGATAATGATGGCGTTCTCGGGCAGGAGATGACCCACGGCCTTGCAGACCTTTTCCGCGGTGAGCTTCTTGCCGCGCGGACGCCCGGGCCGCGAGGCCGGTGACAATGCCGGCGTGGCGCTGTTGGCCTCCAGCGCGGCCGCAAGCTTGACCAGGCTGCCCGCGGCGCATTGCGCCGGCGTCGACAAGGTCAGCACCTTGCAGCCGTCATGCGGCAGATAGCTCTTCTTGCCGGGATAGGCGAAGAACGACACCGGCGCCTTGGCGTCGACCAGGATCAGGGTGTCGATCTCCTTGAGCTGGATCTGCGCCATCTCGGCGAGATAGGCGATGCGCTCGACGGCCGGCAGGCCCGCTCCCCGCTGCATGCGCGTCGGAAAGGTCTCGGCGTAGACTTTCACGCCGCAGGCCGCCGCGATGCGCGCGGCCGCCAGCAGCGACTCCTCGTGCAGCGCGGTGCCACCGAGCAGAAAAGCGCTGCGGCCGCCCGCCCTGATCGCCTCGGCGACCGCCTGCACGGTCGCATCGTCGGCGGCCGCCGGCGGCTCGATCACCGGCGCCGGCTCGGCGACGCCGCCCTCCCCCCAGGACACGTCGGCCGGCAGGATCAGCGTCGCAACCTGTCCGGGCCAGGAGCACGCCGCCTTCACGGCCGCCACCGCGTCGCGGCACAATTCCGACGTCACCTGCGAGGTCCAGACGAATTCCGGCGAGACGTTGCGCGCGACGGTCTCGATGTCGGACTGGAGCTGCGCGTCATACGGGACATGGTAGGTGGCGTGGTCGCCGACGATGTTCACGACGGGCACCTTGCCCTTGCGCGCATTGTGCAGATTGGCGAGGCCATTGCCGAGGCCGCAGCCGAGATGCAGCAGCGTTGCCGCCGGCGTGCCGGTCATGCGGGCGTAGCCGTCCGCCGCGCCGGTCGCCACGCCTTCGAACAGGCACAGCACGGCGCGCATCTCCGGCGCCGAATCCAGCGCCGCGACGAAATGCATCTCCGAGGTGCCGGGATTGGTGAAGCAGACCCGAATGCCGGAATTGACCAGGGTCCGTATCAGAGCTTGCGCGCCGTTGGGCATGAGAAGAGCCTGTTGCCGGGAGACTGCCGCAGCGCGGGGCGACTTGGCCAACCCCGCCATGGCATTTCCCCTGTTTGTATTTGCGCCATTTTGGAATTGACGGTCTCAGAAATCCAATGAATTGTTATGGCTGGATCAATGATTTCGGCTCATCGATGTACACCCCCACCCTGCGCCAGCTGCAGCAGTTGGTCTTCCTCGCGGAAGAGCGGCATTTCGCCCGGGCGGCCCAGCGCGCCCACGTCACGCAGTCGGCGCTGAGCCGCAGCTTGCAGACCTTGGAGGACGCCGCCGGGATGCGGCTGTTCGACCGCAGCTCGCGCTCGGTGGAGATCACCCCGGTCGGCGAACGGCTGGTGGCACGGGCCCGGTCGCTGTTGTCTGGCGCCGACGATCTCGGCCGCGAGATGCGCCTGCTCCGCTCGGGAGATGCCGGCGAGGTGACGGTGGGCGTCGGCGCCTTCACCGGGCTGACGCTTCTGCCGGATGCCATGGCGCGGCTGTATTCGGAGCACCCGTCCGTGCGCATCATCGTGGTGCAGGACAATTGGCGCGCCCTGATGGAGGTGCTGCAGCAAGGCAAGCTCGATTTCTTCCTCGCGCACATCACCGACATCCGCGCCGACGACAGCCTCGACATCGAGCCGCTCGGCGGCCTTCCGGGATACTTCTACTGTCGGGCGACTCATCCGTTGGCGCGCCGACGGGAGCTTTCGGCACGCGAGCTTGCCGGCCAGCACTTCGCCTCCGTTGCGCTGCCGCCGGAATTCAGCAGGCGCCTGGAAGCGCTCATCGCTGCGCCGGAGGGCCGCGGCTTCGACGTCGCGCTCGAATCCGAGAACGCGAGCCTGCTGGTGCAAATGGCCATTCGCTCCGACATCGTGCTCGTCGCGGGCGACGCCGTTCTCACCCACGAGCTGGCCTCCGGTCAGTTGATCCGCCTCAACGTGGCCGAGCTGAAAGAGCCGCGCGCATCGGATCTGCTGATGGCGCAGTTCGGCATCCTGCGGCTGAAGGGGCGGACCCCGTCGCCCGCAGCGATGATGTTGATGGACCTGGTGCGCGCGCAGGCCGAGCGAACGCTGATCGCGCCACGCCGGCCCCCCCGCGCCGCGCGTGACACGAAGCGGTCGCCGGCCACGACACGCAAGAAACCGAGTGGACTCCGGCGAGGCCGATCGCATCACGTCGGCAGAAGCAAAGCCTGACTGATCGTCGTCCTGCCATCGCTAGGTGGCGGCGCTGCGAGACAGCTCATGCAAGAGTAGCACGGCTTCCTTGCCTCGTGCTTCCGGCACGAACAGATGATCGTGGTGAAACGCCGAGACCGCGTTGACGCTGATGCCGGCGGCCGCGAGCTTCGTCGTCACCGCGGCAAGGAAACCCACCGCATCAAGCGCTGATAGCACCGAGAGCGTGATCAGGCGCGAGGCGAACCGGCAGGGCAACCCTGCCCGCTCTGCTTCCTCGCGCCGCACGATGAGCGTGATCGCTTCGCGCTCCCGGAACAGCATGAGGGGCGTCAGCCCGGCCGGGATGTCCTGATGCGTGTCGACAGTGCAGAACACGAACACGCCGTCCTGCAGCTCGGGAGCCATCGTGCGCAGCAGCGTATCGAGGTTGCGTTCACCCGCCATGGATCCTCGTCAATTCGTCGCCAGGCGCTCGCGCCCATGCGGCGGTGAAATCCTGCCGCGGCCCGACCGGGACGATGCCGGTCGGATTGATGGTGCGATGGCTCTCGTAATAGTGCCGCTTGATGTGCTCGAAATTCACTGTCGCGGCGATTCCCGGCCATTGGTAGAGATCGCGCGTGTAGGCTGCGAGATGCGGATAGTCGGCGATGCGGCGGATGTTGCACTTGAAGTGGCCGACATAGACGGCATCGAAGCGGATCAGGGTCGTGAACAGCCGGATGTCGGCCTCGGTCAAGGTGTTGCCGAGCAGGAAGCGGCGCGCCGACAGCCGCTCCTCCAGCCAGTCGAGCGTGGCGAACAGCGGGCCGATCGCCTCCTCATACGCCCCTTGCGTGGTCGCGAAGCCGCATTTGTAGACGCCGTTGTTCAGCGTATCGTAGACGCGCGCATTGATGGCGTCGATCTCGTCACGCTGGGCTTGCGGATAATAGTCACCTTGCCTGGCGCCGACGCCGTCGAACGCCGAGTTCAGCATGCGAATGATCTCGGACGACTCGTTGTTGACGATGGTGCGCTTCTGCTTGTCCCACAGTACGGGCACGGTGACGCGGCCGGAATAATGCGGCTCTGCGGCGGTGTAGACCTGGTGCAGAAGGCCGGCGTGATTGACGCTGTCGGCCACGACGCCCGGACCCTCGGCAAAGGTCCAGCCCCGCTCGCGCATCAGCCAGTGCACGACCGATACCGAGATCATGTCATCGAGCCCCTTCAGGGCGCGCATGATCAGGGTGCGGTGAGCCCACGGGCAGGCCAGGCTGACATAGAGATGATAGCGGCCCGCTTCGGCCGCGAAGCCGCCGGTGCCGGACGGGCCCGGACGGCCGTCAGCCGTGACGAAGCTGCGGAACGCAGAATCCTTGCGGATGAAACGGCCGCCGGATGCAGCCGTGTCGTACCAGACGTCGTGCCATTGGCCATCGACCAGCACTCCCATGACGTTCTCCTCTCACGCCGTGACCTGCGCGGGGCGCAGCAATGTGCCGCCCTCTTGCCTTGGCCCTTACGTGACAGGAGTACACGTCACCCCGCCTCTGCGCCAGCAGAGAGCCCACGCTTCGACGAGACGGCTCCGCCGCGCGACACGCGGTCACGACTGGAACGGGATGGTTCGGCCCGGCTGCGCCGCCTGTTCCCGCGTATAGGAGACGCCGTGCACCTTCACGCCTGCGGCATTCAACAGCGTGATGATGCCGCCCCGGTTCGACAGCGCGACCGGCGCGACGATGGGCACCACCAAGGTGGCGCCGCGCGCGATCGTGCCGCTGAGCTGCATGGCGTTCTTCTGCTTGTCCTTGATCTGCCAGCCGGTGAGATCGACGTCGACATCGGCGGTGTTCAGCAGCGTGACCGTCTCGTGCTCCGGCGTGCGCACGTCGTTGACATAGGCCGCGATGATCCGCACCAGCCCGTCGGGCACGTCGAGCGGCGGAATGTGGTCGCGGTCGGGCGGCGTATGCGGCGCGTTCGGGTGATCGGGATCGGGCGGCAGGATGACCCCGCCGCTGACATCGTCCGAATGCCAGGCCTGGGTCTGGAACTTCAGGAAGATGGCGACCCATTGCTGCTGGTCGGGAAACTCGAAGATCAGTCCACCGTCCTGCCAGGGACCGTTGTCCCCGGCGTATTTGCCGGCCGGATTGCCCTGGTTGAAATGGATATCGTGGATACCGCGGCCGGGCTTGAAGCCGAAATAGCGGTCGGCCTTCTCCTCCGGTCCCCATGCGACGCCGAAGGCATAAATGAGAGCCGTCTCGTCGGACATGGCGCGCTGAACGTAGGCGTCGATTTTCTCGTTGAGATCGTTGTCGGGGCCCGCGGCCGACAGCGGCAGCGGCTTGAGCTCCCACGGCTGCATCAGATTGCCCCGGATGAAATCGAGCGCCACGCCGCCGGGCTTGCTCTCCAATGGATGCAGCCCCTCCGAAAACGCCTTCAGGCCGTCGACGATCGGATGTTCGAAGCGCGAGCGGACCAGGAACTCGACCTCGCTGCCATCCTGGGAACGGACATTGATGGCGATGCGATAGAGCTCACCGTCGGCGGAGACCTGCACCTGATAGTGCGGACTGCTTCCCGACGCCAGACGATTGTTGATGGGCCGACCCTTGAGAAGCGAATAGTCGTTCAATGGCATGGTCGTCTCCAACTCTGTCCGTAACGATATCTAGGACGAGAACAGCAATCGATCGCGTTCGGCCTGCGAGCCGTCGACGTAGAAGCGCTCGAACCAGGCCGGCTTGCCGGACAACGCCGTCGGCTTGCGCAGCGTGATCGACGCAGGCGCGGACGCGGAGCGCTGCCGCTCGGACTTGCCCTTGAACGCGTCGCGCATCCGGTTGCGAAACTGCAGGTGATCGAACACGCGGGTGGCCTCGATCGCATAGGAGGTGGCGATCTTTCTGTCCTCGATCATGATAAGATGGTCACCGTTGCCCTTCTCTCCGCTCGGCGAGAAGTTGCTCGATCCGGTGAACACTTTCGCGGTCGGCAGGCTGAAATCGGTCACCAGGAATTTGTGATGGATGTTGCGGCCCTTGCCGCCGGACCATTCGCTGCGGAACGGCTCCGGCGCCTTGCTCGCGAGATAGGCGAAATCGACGAGACCGATCGAGCCGTCGGGCTTGCGCAGCTCCAGGGCGCCGCGCTTGTCGACCGTGCCGTAGCTGAAGATCGGCCGCTCCATCACGCGGTCGAACGCCTCCTTGGTCGGACCGTCGCCGAGCTGGCTCAGAAACGCGACCGAGTAGAACACCGACGAGGTGGCCTGATCGATCGCGGCCCGGATCGGATTGAGCGAGAGATCGGTGGCCTGGTGCGGTGAGAAGCAGAGCTGTACGGTCGGCTTTCCCTCGGTATGGACGGCGTGCCACTTCTTGGAGAAATCATTCTTCCGGAAGACCGAGGGGTCCTCGAAGGCGATGTCGAACATCTCGCCGAACAGCCCGGCGACATCAGGCGAATGAAAGACCAGCATGTTGTTGGCCTGAATATAGAGGCCGCGGAAGGTGAAATTGGTCGAGCCGCACAGCACTTTCTCGGGCTTGCCGTCGCGGCGCGTGATCAGGACCTTGTTGTGCTGGAGGTTGCTGAAATGCGTGCGCAGCACGGCAGCACCCGCCTGCTTGAAGCGCTTGGCGCTGCGCGACTCCGCGCTGCCCGGCAGCTTGTGACTGTTATCCTTGGCGTTGGAATCGTCGATGATCGCCCGCAGCCGCGGACCGAACTGCTCGAGCTGGCCGATCACATCGGGCTCGTTGAGGTCATAGGCCATCACGTCGAGCGTGAGCCCGGGATCCGCAAGGGCCTCTTTCAAGAAGCCGAACAGGAGGTCGTAGGCCTCGAACCCCAGCCACTCATAGACGCTGTCGCCGGCCTCGTTGGTGAGGTCGAGCTTGTCGAAGCCCGGCCCGTCGCGGCTCTCGACGGGAATGATCTCGGCATTGTTGCCGAACTGATCGCGATAGGCCTGAGACGAGGCGAAGTTGCGGGTGAAACCGACGTCGACCAGGCCGTCATAGGTCACGGCGCTCTGCGTGATGTCGAGCGTGAGGCTGGTCCCCGCCACCAGCGTGCCGTCGTTGCGCATGTGCTGCTTGGCGACACGATACGTATAGACGCCATCCTTGGGCCGGTAGGGAAAATGGATCCAGCGGAATTTCTGGAACGGCGCCTCGGTCGACGGGAAATTCCGGTTGCCGTCGACCGCCGCGCCGGCTCCCGCCGGATAGGAAAACGCGATCCTGTTGCGCAACTGAGAAAAATCCCGTGCGCCCGGCGACTTCACCTCGATCGAGAATCCGACCAGATCGGGTTCGGGCTCGGCAACGTCGAAGCCGATCATCGTCATGCGCTCTCCACGCCACAGCTTGGACGTGAACCCGTTGCTGGATTTGCGGTTCTCGAAATCGCTCATGATCGAAATGCCCCACGGTGATGAAAAAAGGCGCGCACGAAACGCATCTCGTCGAAGGGCTGCAATCTTCGCCAGGACCCGCGGCCGACGCAACCTCAAAATGATCTGAGAACTATCATCAACCAGGATTGTTGCATGATCCTGCGTCGGTCGTGTGAAGACGGATGTGAATGACGTCACAATCGGAGACGGTATCGGGATCAGCTTTGCCGCGATGCCCGCGGTGTCGTCAGTCTCGACGTTGACGAACGAGCGCGCGGGCACATGACGACGAACGTCGAAAACGAGCCCTATCGCAAGGCGGGCCTTGCCCGCGTCACCGCGTTGATGAAGCCCTCGCGGGCGTCGGAATGGCCCTGCCCGCGCGGCTCCAGCACATGACGCAGAAGGAACAGGCCGGTCAGCCGGAAACCGTCGAGCAGATCCTGCTGCGACCAGCCATCGCCCTGCTCGCCCTCGCGCAGGAAGGGCGGCAACGGCAGCAGGCGGTCGGCCCATGGCGCGCCGGCCGTGCGCGACACCGCGCCGCCCGACTTCGGCGATACGTAGATCAGGTCCGAGGTCTCGCCGGTCGCAGCGCAGGAGTCGAGATCGAGCCCGAAGCCGAGTTCGGCGAGGATCGCCAGCTCGAAGCGCACGATGTGGACAGCGGCGCTGCCCACATCCTCGAAATCATCGAGCGCATGTTCGAGCCGCAGATACACGTCTTCGTGCGGATCGCGCTCCGGCAACAGCCGGGCCAGCGAGGCAAGATGCGTCACGCCGTAGGCGCCGTGTTGCGCGGAGATCAGCCCCGCCGCCCGCAAGGTCAGCGCGTCGATGGCGTACATGCCGAGATGCTCGTCGAGCCGCGCGCGCCAGGTCGCGCGCACCGTGTTGCCCGGCTGCAGCACCGGCCGCATGCGCTTGCCGCTGGCCCCGCGCACGAGACCGAGATGCCGGCCATGCTCGCGGGTCAGCAGTTCGACGACAGCGGAGGATTCGCCGTGCCGCCGCACGCCCAGCACGATGCCATCGTCGGTCCATTCCATCTCACGAGCCGCCCAAATGATTCCACACGCGCTTGCCTCCTAGTGCCGTCCGCGGGTGGACAATCAACTTAGCTTGTGCGCGCTGCCGCCACAAAACTCGTCATTGCGAGCGCAGCGAAGCAATCCAAAGTCGGATCGCAGCCCTGGATTGCTTCGCTGCGCTCGCAATGACGTCTTGGTGGCCTTCTGCGCTAGCCCCCAACCTTGGTGGGCGCGCCGCGCTCTACGGCCCTTACGGTCAAAGCGTCACGCGTTGAACCAGCCGCGCGCATCGCCCGTGAACGAGTAGTACAGACCCATCGTCGTCAGCGCGCAGGAGATGACCTCGATGCCGGCATCGAGCGTCATGCCCTTCTGGCCGATCACCTGCACCAGGGAGATGTCGGACAGCACCAGCGCCCCCAGCAGCACCCAGCGCGGCCAGTTCCTGCGGCGCTGCGCCGCCAGATAGACGAAATAGAACAGCAGCAGGATGACCACCCCGTTGAGCACGGTCTGCGCGGTGATCATGTCCTCGGTCATGTCGAAGGTCGGCGTCCGGTCCGACACCGCAACGGACAGCGCGTCCAGCATCAGCGAGATGTAGAGCAGCACTTCGAACCACAGCACGTTGCGCGGCACGCTCATTGTCATTCCCTGGGGAACTCGAGCCCCATCTCCCGGTAGCGGTCGGGATCGTCGCCCCAGTTCTCACGCACCTTCACGAACAGAAACAGGTGCACCGGCACGCCGGTGATCTCTGCGATTTCCTTGCGCGCCTGCGCGCCGATCGACTTGATCGTCGCGCCGCCCTTGCCGAGCACGATCTTGCGCTGGCTGTCGCGCTCCACGAAGATCGTCTGCTCGATGCGGATCGAGCCGTCCTTGCGCTCGGTCCAGCTGTCGGTCTCGACCGTGGACTGGTAGGGCAGCTCCTGATGCAGATGCGAATAGATCTTCTCGCGGGTGATCTCAGCCGCGAGGTGCCGCATCGGCGCGTCCGACATCTGGTCCTCGGGATAGTGGAACGGGCCGGGCGGCACCATCTCCGCCAACGCCCGCCTGAGATCGTCGACGCCGTCGCCGGAGATCGCCGAGATCATGAAGGTGCGTGCGAACGACAGCTTCTCGTTGGCAGCCGCGACCAGCGCCAGCAGCTTCTCGCGCGGCACCAGGTCGACCTTGTTGACCACTAGGATCTTCTCGTGCGCGACCGCCGCCGCCTTGTCGATGATGGACTGCGCCTCGTCGTCGATGCCCTTCTTGGCATCGAGCAGCACGCAGACGACATCGGCGTCGTGCGCCCCGCTCCAGGCCGTCGTGACCATGGCGCGGTCCAGCCTGCGCTTCGGCGCGAAGATGCCGGGGGTATCGACCAGGATGATCTGAGACGCCCCCTCGATGACGATGCCGCGGATCAGCGCCCGCGTCGTCTGCACCTTGCGCGAGACGATCGTGACCTTGGAGCCGACCAGGGCGTTGACGAGCGTCGACTTGCCGACATTGGGCGCGCCGATCAGCGCGACGAAACCGCAGCGGGTCCCGGCAGCCGGCACCGATTGTTGTTCAGCCGTCATTGCTGCCGCCGCTGACGCCTTCGCGCTCGATCATGACAGATGCCGCCACCTTTTCTGCCGCGCGCTTGGAGCCGCCGATGCCTTCGGCCGGCTCCAGCCCCGGCAGGTCGACGGCGACACGGAACTGCGGATCGTGATGCGGGCCGGTGCGCTCCACCTCCCGGTAAACCGGGGTCGGCAGGCCCTTGCCCTGCGCCCATTCCTGCAGCACCGTCTTCGGATCGCGCAGCGGGCGCCGCGGCTTGTGCATGCGCTCGGTCCAGTTGCGCTCGACGAAGCCCGCCGCGGCGGTGTAGCCGCCGTCGAGGAAGATCGCGCCGATCACCGCCTCGCAGACGTCACCCAGCACCGACTTGCGCAACCGCGCCCCGGCGCCGGCGCCGACCGCGCCGAGCTTGATGTCGTCGAGCAGGCCGAGCGACTTGGCGACGTCGGCGCAGCTCTCCTTGCGCACGAGATCGGCGAGCCGCTTCGACAACTCCCCCTCGTCCGCGCTCGGAAACGAGCGGTACAGCATGTCGGACACGATCAGGCCGAGCACGTGGTCGCCGAGAAATTCGAGCCGCTGATAGCTGTCGCCGCGCTTCTTGGACGATTTCAGCGCCGAGACGTGGGTGAAGGCGGTGCTGAGCAGCGACGGATCGGCAAAGTGATGGCCGATGCGCGCCTCGATCGCCGCATTGGCGGCCTTGTCCGCGGCCTTGGCGCCCTTGGCGGCGCCGGTCCCCGCGCTCTTGGCACGGCGGCTGCCCTTCGCCTTGCTGCGCGGCTTGCCATCGGATTCGGCCTCGGCAACGAGCGCGGTCGGGTCCACCCCATCGTCGGTCGGGCCAGCGGGCCCCGTTTCGGACTCGACGGTCTTCATGTCTGGCTTGGAGACCGGCTTCGCCTCGGTCCTGGAATCGGCCTTTGGCTCGGTCTTTGGCTCGGTCTTGGGCTCGCTCTTCTGCTCGGGCTTGATCTCAGACTTCGGCCGCGACACAGCCTTGGGCGACGCCTCCAGCGCACCCGTGCCGGGTTGCGGGCTCGATGCAGCAGCCTGCGTGGTCTGGATATCGGGTGAGTCGTCGATCATCGCACGAATTTGAAGATTCGATTCCAGCGCACCGATACCGGCCAGCGCCAGAACGCCCAGGCATGCTCGCCTTCGGCAATGGAAAAGAAGATCAGCTGCGCACGGCCGACGATGTTCTCGAACGGCACGTAGCCGACCTGGCTGAGGAAGCGGCTGTCGGTCGAGTTGTCGCGGTTGTCGCCCATCATGAAGAAGTTGCCGGCCGGCACGGTATACACCGCGGTGTTGTCGACATAGCCGTTGTCGACGCAGTCCAGCGTCTCATAGCTGACGCCGTTCGGCAGCGTCTCCTTCCAGCGCTTGACGCGCGCGGTCGAGTCCGGCTGCCCGCAGGGATCCTCGCCGATGAAGTCGGACAGCCGCTCGCGCTGCACCGGCTTGTCGTTGATGTAGAGCAGCCCTTCGCGCACCTGGATGCGGTCGCCAGGCAGGCCGATCACGCGCTTGATGTAGTCGGTGGTATCGTCCTTCGGGAGACGAAACACGACGATGTCGCCGCGGTTCGGCTCCGAGCCGAAGATGCGGCCCGAGAACAGCGGCGGCGACAGCGGGATCGAGTAGTGGCTATAGCCGTACGAATATTTCGATACGAACAGATAGTCGCCGACCAGCAGGGTCGCCTTCATCGATCCCGACGGGATGTTGAACGGCTGGAACAGGAACGTACGGATCACCAGCGCGATCAGTAGCGCATGAACGACGACACGAACGGTTTCACCGAGGCCGCTCTCAGTCTTGGTTCCGGAGGTCACGCTCATCGCTCTTTCAATGTCCCTTGGCGAATGGTCCGACGATTCGCCAGCCGTTGCCGAACACCCCTCCGTCCGCGAACACCATACCGTTCCGCGGCTTAAGGGAGTCTGTCCTGATTCTGGTGGTTAAGGCCAACTCCGGTTTGACCCAGAATCCGCCCGTGATGCAGCCGGTTCGATCCCGGCGGGTTTTAGACGACTGCGCGGGGCCGCGCAATCAATCGCCGCATCAAAACTACATAACTCGCTGAAATCGATCGCATTTTTGTTTTTCCTGCTGGGGCGGCCGCCCGTCAGGATGTCTCGCGGCGCACCGCCGAAATTATGACGAAGGCTTGCGCCAGCGGCCAGTCGTCGGTGATCGACAGGTCGATGCGCGGCTCGTGGCCCTCGGGGGTCAGCGCCTTCAGCCGTTCGGCCGCGCCCCCCGTGAGCTGCATGGTCGGCCGGCCGCCGGGCAGATTGACGACGCCCATGTCGCGCCACCACACCCCCTGACGGATCCCGGTGCCGAGCGCCTTGGCGCAGGCCTCCTTGGCGGCGAACCGCTTGGCGTAGGTGGCGACCACCATCTTCTCGTTCTTGGCCCGCCGCTCCGCCTTGGCGCGCTCGGCCGCGGTGAAGATCCGGTTCAGGAAGCGCTCGCCGTGCCGGTCCATCACCTCGGCCACGCGGCGGATGTCGATCAGGTCGGAGCCGATGCCGATGATCATGCCGCCGTCCCCAACCGCGCACGGCCGCGATCCATCGCCTCGCGCATGGTGCGGACGGTCTCGGCGAGGCCCACGAACAGCGCCTCCCCCATCATGAAGTAGCCGATGTTGAGCTCGACGATCTCCGGCAGCGTCGCGATCCGCTCGGCGGTGGCATAGTCGAGCCCGTGGCCGGCATGGACCTCGAGCCCGGCTGCATAGGCCTGCCGGGTGCCGGTGACGATCCGCTCCCACTCCGCGTCCGCCTTGTCGTGGTGGCCGTCGGTGACGGCGTCGCACCAGCCGCCGGTGTGGATCTCGATCACGGGCGCGCGCAGCCGCGCCGCCATCTCGATCTGCGCCGGGTCGGCGGCGATGAACAGCGAGACCCGGATGCCGGCATCGCCGAGCCGGGCGATCGCCGGCGCCAGCGCGTTGTGCTGGCCGACCACGTCGAGGCCGCCCTCGGTGGTCAGCTCCTCGCGCCGCTCCGGCACCAGGCAGCAGGCATGCGGGCGCGTCGCAAGCGCGATCCGCACCATCTCCTCAGTGGCCGCCATCTCGAAGTTCAGCGGCTTGGAGATCTCGGCCTTCAGCCGCGCCATGTCGTCGTCGCGGATGTGCCGGCGGTCCTCGCGCAGATGCGCCGTGATGCCGTCGGCCCCGGCCTCGATCGCAAGCAGCGCGGCACGCACCGGATCGGGGCTGCGGCCGCCGCGGGCATTTCGCAAGGTGGCGATGTGGTCGACGTTGACGCCAAGGCGCAGCTTCGGAGGATGTGACTTCGACGGATCGGACATGGGCCGGCTCGCAGGACTTTCGAGTAGACTACGGCTTGTTTAGCTCATCCCGAAGCAGAACGCCGCAGCCATCCCCGCAGATTAGCCATTCACCCGGTCGACCCGCGCCACGATGGTCTTGGCGCGCAACTGGTTGATGATCGCCGAGAGATGCTTGAGGTCATAGACCTCGAGATCGATCGTGAGCTCGGTGAAGTCAGGCGAGCGGCGGCTCATGCTGATGTTGTCGATGTTGCCGTCATGCTCGGCGATCACGGTGGCGACCTGGGCGAGGCTGCCCGGCTCGTTGACGTTCTCGACGCGAATGCGCGCCGGAAAGCGCTGCGGCGAGGTCTCGTCGACGTCCCAGCGCACGTCGAGCCAGCGCTCTGGCTCCTCCTCGAAATCCTTCAGCGCCGGCGACTGGATCGGATAGATCGTGATCCCCTCGCCCGGCGTCACGATGCCGACGATGCGGTCGCCCGGCACGGCACCGCCGTTGGGCGCGAACTTCACCGGCAGGCCGGAATTGAGCCCGCTGATCGGGATGGCAAACGGGCCGCGGTGGGGCTCGGCCGCAGGCGCGGCAGCCTTGGCTGCCGGCGCGGCGGCCGTCTTCTTGGCGCCGTAGCGCACGACGCGCTCTTCCTTGTAGTCCGGATACATTGCGCGCGCGACGTCGGAGGCCTTGATCTCGCCGCGGCCGACCGCCGCCATCACGTCCTCGATCGAGGCGCGCGCCAGACGCGGCAGCGCGCCCTTGAGCTTGTCGTCGGCATATTCGAGCTTGGTCCGCTCGAACAGACGTTCGACGATGCGCCGGCCCAGCCCGGCATATTGATCGCGCACGGCGGTTCGGGTGGCGCGCCGGATGGCGGCGCGTGCCTTGCCGGTGATGGCGAGCGTCTCCCAGGCCGAGGGCGGCGCCGACTGCGCGTCCGAGGTCAGCACCTCGACCTCGTCGCCGTTCTGCAGCTCCGACGACAGCGCGGCGAACTTGCCGTTGATCTTGCAGCCGACGGCGCTGTTGCCGACGTCGGTATGCACGGCATAGGCGAAGTCGATCACGTTTGCGTGGCGTGGCAGCGCGATGAGCTTGCCCTTCGGCGTGAAGCAGAACACCTGATCGTGAAACAGCTCGAGCTTGGTGTGCTCGAGGAACTCCTCCGGATTCGCGCTCTCCGACAGAATGCCGATAGTGTGGCGCAGCCAGGCGAAGGCATTCGATTCGCGCTTCAGCCGCTCCGTCGGCGAGGCGAGATCGTCCTTGTAAAAGGCGTGGGCGGCGATGCCGAGTTCGGCGATCTGGTCCATGTCCTCGGTACGGATCTGCAGCTCGACGCGTTGCTTGCCTGGGCCGATCACGGTGGTGTGGATCGAGCGATAGTCGTTCTGCTTCGGCGTCGAGATGTAGTCCTTGAAGCGGCCGGGCACGACTGGCCAGGTCGTATGCACGATACCGAGCGCACGGTAGCAGGATTCGAGATCGGGCATGATGACGCGAAAGCCGAAGATGTCGGACAGCTGCTCGAACCCGATGGATTTGCGTTCCATCTTGGTCCAGATCGAGAATGGCCGCTTGCGGCGGCCGAACACCCGTGCCGTGAGGCCATGCTCGCGAAACTTGCGGGCCAGCTGGCTCTCGATTTCGCCGATCAGGTTGCGATTGCGCTCCGCCAGCGCATCGAGCCGCTGCATCACCACGCTGTACGCCTGCGGGTCGAGCGTCCGGAACGAGAGATCCTCGAGCTCCTCGCGCATCTCCTGCATGCCCATGCGGCCCGCGAGCGGCGCGTAGATGTCGAGCGTCTCCTCAGCGATCCGCCGCCGGGATGCCTCCGGCACGAACTCCAGCGTGCGCATGTTGTGCAAGCGATCGGCGAGCTTGACCAGCAGCACACGCACGTCGTCGGCGATCGCCAGCAGGAGCTTGCGCAGATTCTCGGCCTGCTTGGCCTCGCGCGAAACCAGCTCGAGCCGTTTCAGCTTGGTCAATCCCTCGACGAGCGCACCGATCTCGGGGCCGAAGAAGCGGTCGATCTCGGCGCGGGTCGCCTCGGTGTCCTCGATCGTGTCGTGCAGCAGCGCCGCGACGATGGTGGCGTCGTCCAGCTTCAGGTCGGTCAAAATGGCCGCGACCTCGAGCGGATGCGTGAAATACGGGTCGCCGGACGCGCGGGTCTGCGACCCATGCGCCTTCATGGCGTACACATACGCGCGGTTGAGCAGATCCTCGTTCGTATCCGGATTGTAGGAGCGGACCCGTTCCACGAGATCGTACTGTCGCATCATGCGGGAGCGCGGCTTCGGCGGCCGCGGCCGCTCAGCCGGCGGCGAAGGCGCCAACGCGGCCGATTCGGCCGCCGCCTGCATCTGCTGAGGAGTGTGGCCCGAAACCACCATGGAAAATGACTAAACCTTTATCTTCGTGACCAAATCTGCCGGATGGCAGGCGTTTGTCGCAGCCCTATGGTAATCACGGAATCACGTTCAAATGCAAAGGCCCGGACGTGGTCCGGGCCTTCACATTCTCACAAGTCAGCTGGAGCTCGCGCTGACGGTGACGAGACCGTCACTCGTCCTCTTCCGGCTGCTCTTCCGGCGGAGCGAGGCCCTCGAGGCCCTTCAGCAGCTCTTCCTCGGTCATGCGCTCGACGGCGACCTCGGTGTCGTCGGCATCGACGCTGGCACCGGCCGAGCCGATCAGCGGCACCGTGTCCGGCTCCGGCTCGTCGACCTCGACGAACTTCTGCAGCGAATGCACCAGTTCTTCCTTCAGATCCTCGGGAGAAATGGTCGAATCCGCAATTTCCCGGAGTGCGACGACGGGATTCTTGTCATTATCTCTATCAATTGTAAGTTGTGATCCCGACGAGATCATGCGCGCGCGATGCGCGGCCAGGAGAACCAGGTCGAACCGGTTGTCGACTTTATCGATACAATCTTCCACAGTGACGCGCGCCATTGTCGCTCCGGTCCTTTGTGTGCTTAATATGCTGATTATGCTGGGCTAGTTATAGAGGCTGGCTGGCTTTCGCAAGGCAAAACTGGCGTCAGGGTTCGGTAAGGGGCAAGGAGTACCGAATTCGGCAACCTTGACTGGCGCTCCGTCCAGACCCGCGGAATTCGGGCCTTGGACAAGAAAACGCTTCATTACGTCGTCACAAGTACGCCTTTGTTGCCCCGATCACTCCGGTTTGCGGTAACCTCACACCAGATGGACCGCCGACGCCTTGGCAGTATCTTGAAATGGAGTGCGCGACCGACTGGAGTCGCGCCCAAAATAGAATCTAACTGAACGCGAGACACTGAATGTCATCTTCGACCAACAAGATTGCGCTCTTCATTGACGGCGCCAACCTATACGCCACGGCCAAGACGCTCGGCTTCGACATCGACTACAAGCGCCTGCTCAAGGAATTTCAGAGCCGCGGCACGCTGCTCCGCGCATTCTATTACACCGCGATCATCGAGGATCAGGAGTACTCGTCGATTCGGCCCTTGATCGACTGGCTCGACTACAACGGCTATACCGTCGTCACCAAGGCGACGAAGGAGTTCATCGACGCCAGCGGCCGACGCAAGGTCAAGGGCAACATGGACATCGAGCTCGCCGTCGATGCCATGGAGCTCGCCGAGCATATCGACCAGATGGTGCTGTTCTCGGGCGACGGCGACTTCCGCTCGCTGGTCGAAGCGATGCAGCGCCGCGGCGTTCGCGTCACCGTGATCTCGACCATCTCCAGCCAGCCGCCGATGATCGCCGACGAGCTGCGCCGTCAGGCCGACGTCTTCACCGACCTCATGGAGTTGCAGTCCAAGCTCGGCCGCGACCCGTCGGAGCGCCCCGCCCCGCGCGAGCCGCGCCACCATTCCCCGCAATTCCTGCAGCGCTCCACCACGCCGGCCGCCCGCGCCACGACCACCGCCACCACCACGCCCAACGATGACGATTTCGAGGACTAGGCGGACGGGCACTCAGCCTGCGCCGCCTGCCCTGTCTTCGACCAATCCCGATCGAGACTGTCCGCTGTGCCCTCGCCTCGTGGAATTCCGCGAGGCGCAGCGCGCGCGCGAGCCGTCATGGTTCAACGCGCCTGTGCCGTCGTTCGGTGATCCCGATGCGCGGCTGTTGATCGTCGGGCTCGCGCCGGGGCTGCAGGGCGCCAATCGGACCGGGCGTCCCTTCACCGGCGACTATGCCGGCGAGCTGCTCTACGGGACGCTGCTGCACTACGGATTTGCGAAGGGCCGATTCGAGGCACGTCCCGACGACGGGCTGACGCTGGTGGATTGCCGAATCAGCAACGCGGTGCGCTGCGTGCCGCCGCAGAACAAGCCGCTGCCCGCCGAGATCAACCAGTGCCGGAGCTTCCTCGGCGCCACCATCGCCGCGATGCCGCGGCTGCGCAGCATCGTCGCGCTCGGCCGCATCTCCCACGACACGCTGCTGAAGCTGCTGGGCCTGCGCGCGGTCGCGGCGCCCTTCGCCCACGGCGCCGTGCACCAGGCCGGCGGGATCAGGCTGTACGACAGCTATCACTGCTCACGCTACAATACGAACACCGGCGTGCTCACGACCGAGATGTTCCACGCCGTGTTCGCGCGTGTGAAGGCGGATCTGGATTAGGTCGGTCCGCCCCATCCTCACGCGGCGACGCGGTTGTCCTTCAGCCACGCCAGCACGTCGCCCGCGTTCCTGTCCGGAGGAAACACCGGATAGAACACGTGGGTGATGCAGGCGTCGTCCACGATCATGGCAAGCCGCTTGATCATGGTCAGCCCGGCGATCTCCATCGTCGGCAACCGCAGGGCATTGGTCAGCTCGAGCTTTTCGTCCGACAGCACCGGAAACGGCAGATGCAGGCGCGAGGCCATCTCGGTCTGATAGGCATTGCTCTGCGTCGACAGGCCGAACACATGCGCGGCGCCTGCCGATTTCAACTCGCCGAACAGGTCGCGGAAGCTGCAGGTCTGCGGCGTGCAGCCGCGCGCCCCCGGGATCATGTCCCAGTCCTCGACCAGCGACACCTTGCCGGGTTCGCCGGTCCGCGGATAGGCGAAGACGACGGTCCGTCCCGGCAGATCGGACAGCGTGACCAGCGTGTCGTCGGTGGCACGCAGTCCGATCGCGGGAATGATCGTCCCGACCAGATGATCGGCTGCGCCGTCGTCGGTCGGAGCCGGAATCCGGCTCCAGTCGACATCCAAGAGGTTCTTCTGATTCATCGGATGCTGTCCCAAGGCTCAGGCGTGCCGCCGAGGAGCGCGCGGCAAAGGTCTCGTTAGCCGCGCGCCCGCAGCAGCCGGCCCTTCTCGCGGCCCCAATCGCGCTTCTTTTCGCTCTCGCGCTTGTCGTGCAGCTTCTTGCCCTTGGCGACGGCGAGCAGCAGCTTGGCGCGGCCACGCTCGTTGAAATAGAGCTTGAGCGGGATCAGCGTCATGCCTTCGCGCTCGACCGCGCCCATCAGCTTGTTGATCTGCTTGCGATGCAGCAGCAGCTTGCGCGGCCGCTTCGGCTCGTGATTGAAGCGGTTGGCCTGCAGATATTCGGGAATGTTGGCGTTGATCAGCCAGATCTCGCCGTCGCGCGAATCCGCATAGGATTCCGCGATCGTCGACTTGCCGCTGCGGACCGACTTCACCTCCGTGCCGGTCAGCGCGATGCCGGCCTCGATGGTGTCCTCGATCGCATAATTGAACCGCGCCTTGCGGTTCTCTGCGGCGACGGTGATCTTGGGCTCGTTCTTGTCTGCCACGTCAGGCCTTCTTCAGGAGATCCCTGATTTCGGTCAGAAGCTCGACCTCGGGTGTGGGCTTCGGCGGAGCGGCCGGCGCAGCCTCCTGCTTCCGCTTCAACGTGTTCATCAGCCGGATGACGATGAAAAGAACGAAGGCAACGATCACGAAGTTCAGCGTGATCGTCAGGAAGCTGCCATAGGCCAGCACCGCACCCTGCTTCTTCGCATCGGCAAGGTTGCCGGCATTTACCGCTTTGGACAGCGGGATAAAGTAGTTGGAGAAATCAAGGCCGCCGGTGACCGCGCCGATGATCGGCATGATGACGTCGCCGACCAGCGAGTTGACGATGGCGCCGAACGCCGCGCCGATGATGACGCCGACCGCGAGGTCGACGACGTTGCCCTTCATCGCGAATTCACGGAATTCCTTCAACATGCTCGCATCCCCCTCAAGATACGTCGGCTCAGTTGATCAGTCCGGCATGAACCATCGCCTCGCGCACCGCGACCCGGGTCGGCTCCGACACCGGCACCATCGGCAGCCGCAGCTTCTCCTCGATCTTGCCGAGCAGCGACAACGCGTATTTCACCGGCGCCGGGTTGGACTCGATGAACAGGTTGGTGTGCAGCGGCATCAGCTTGTCGTGGATCTTCAGCGCGGTGGCGACATCGCCCTTCTGCCAGGCCTGGTGGAATTCCGAGCACAGCCGCGGCGCGACGTTCGACGTGACGGAGATGCAGCCATGGCCGCCATGCGCCATGTAGCCGATGATCGTCGCATCCTCGCCCGAGAGCTGGTTGAACTCCTCGCCCATCGCGGCGCGCTGCTGCGACACCCGCACCATGCTGGCGGTGGCGTCCTTCACGCCGGCGATGTTCTTCAGCTCGAACAGGCGCTTCATGGTGTCGACGGACATGTCGATCACCGAGCGCGGCGGAATGTTGTAGATGATGATCGGAATGCCGATCGCGTCGTTGATCGCCTTGAAGTGCTGATACAGGCCTTCCTGCGTCGGCTTGTTGTAATAGGGCGTCACCACCAGCACCGCGTCCGCCCCCGCCTTCTCGGCGTGCTGGGCGAGCTCGACCGCCTCTTTGGTCGAATTGGAGCCGGCGCCGGCGACGACCGGCACGCGTCCCCGGGCCTCGGCAATGCACCACTCGACCACCCGCTTGTGCTCGTCATGACTGAGCGTCGGGCTCTCGCCCGTCGTGCCGACCGGCACGAGGCCGTTGGTGCCCTCGTCGATCTGCCAGTTCACGAGGCTGCGAAAAGCGGCCTCGTCCACGGACCCGTTCTTGAAAGGAGTGACCAAGGCGGTGAAAGAACCCCGGAAATTCGTCTTGGCTGCCATGAAACTCCCTCCCAAACGCCGTTTGGCCCCTGTGCGAGCCACTTCATACCGGGTCTACCGACGGGGCGGAAGGCCCGCCCGCGGTTGGGCTGCCTTCTCAACAGGCACACGAATCACTCGAGCCGCTTTGCCGCGCCCGCGATACCCCGGCCCCGCACGCTCCGCACCGATAAACGCGTGAGCACCCTTCTCTCCGACCCGCGCGGCCGCACGCCGCCCTTCGGTCGTGATTTCGCCGCGGTGTTGGCGCAGGTTGCAATCCTTCCCTGTATATTTAGGATTTGTTCACCTTTTCGATAGACCCATGTTGGTCAGGGGATCGAAGTCATCCGCCGCAAAAGGAACGCCGTGCCCTTTTCTGCCCGCGCCACTGCATTGCGATCGACCGCCCTGTCGGTGTCACTCTCGGTGTCCTTGGCCGCCGGCCTGACACTCGGATGGGCTCTCGCCGGACATGGCGCCCTCGCCAAGGACCAGGCTGCCAAGTCCAAGGTTTCAGAGTCCAAGGTTTCGGGATCCAAGGCTCATACGGCCAAGGTTCCCGTGCCGAAGGCGCGTCCGATCGCGCGCGGCGCGGTCTCCAAGACGAACACCAACGAGGCGGCCGGGACGAAGAGCAAGGTCGACGCGCACGCCGAGGCGAAGGCCGAGATCAAGAACACTCCCAAAGGCGCCGGCGCGGCGCCAAGAGACATCACGCCCGGTGCCGCGGCTGCGGCCCTGCCGGTCCGCCAGCATGCCGCCCTGCCCGCCTCCCGCAAGCCCGTGGTGCCGGCTGCGATCGCTGCGACGTCATCGACCTCGCAATCCGACAAGGAGGCGCTCGAAAACGTGATCGAGCTCGTCCGCAAGCGCAAGCCCGGCGACGCCACCGAGGTCGTGCAGGCGATCTCGGATCCCGTCGCGCGGAAGCTCGCCGAATGGGTGATCCTGCGCAGCGACAACAACAATGCCAGCGTCGAGCGCTACCGCGCATTCATCACCGCCAATCCGTCCTGGCCATCGCAGACCTTCCTGCGACGCCGGCTCGAGGCCGCGTTGTGGGACGACAAGCGCGACGATTCCGTCGTCTGGTCGTGGTTCGAGAACGAATCGCCGCTGTCGGCGAAGGGCAAGTTCGCGCTGGCCCGGGTGATGCTCAATCGCGGCGACCGCGCCAACGCCGAGCGCCTGGTGCGCGATGCCTGGCGCAACGACGCGATGTCCGAGGAGACCGAGACCAACATCCTGGACCAGTACGGCGCCCTGCTGTCCGGCGGCGATCACAAGGCGCGGATGGACACACTGCTGTATGGCAGCGAGCACGAGGCGGCGATGCGCGCTGCACGGCGGCTCGGCTCGGGCCACGTGGCGCTCGCAAAGGCGCGAATCGCGACCTACCGCAAAGCCTCCAACAGCCAGAGCCTGCTCGATGCCGTGCCGCGCGAGCTGCACGGCGATGCCGGCTACATCTTCAGCCGCATCCAGGTGCTGCGGCGCGACGAGAAGTTCGCCGAGGCGGCGCAGTTGATGCTCAGCGCGCCCAGGGATCCCGGCCGCCTGCACAATCTGGACGAATGGTGGATCGAGCGCCGCCTGCTGGCGCGCAAGATGATCGATACCGGCGATTATCGCAGCGCCTACCTGATCGCGCGGGACGCGGCGCTGCCGAACCGCGACATCTACAAGACCGAGCAGGAATTCACCGCCGGCTGGATCGCGTTGCGCTTCCTCAACGATCCCGCCACGGCGGCCCAGCACTTTGCGCGCATCGGCATCGGCAGCGTCAATCCGACCACCCTGGCCCGGGCCGGCTATTGGCAGGGCCGCGCGGCAGAAGCGATGGGGCGCATGCAGGAGGCGCGCGCGGCCTATATGTCGGCGGCCGAGCAGTCCACGAGCTATTACGGCCAGTTGGCGCGGGCGAAGCTCGGCCTGCCGCAGCTGGGCCTCAATGCCGCTCCGAGCGGCCGCGGACGCGGCGTCGAGCGGCTCGAGGTGGTGCGCGCGGTGCAACTGCTCTACGAGCTCGACGAGGGCGAGGTCGCGATCCCGATCTTTGCCGATATGGGCGACAACGGCGACCCCGACGTCCTGGTCGGAATCGCGGAGGCCGCCGCGCGAAACAGCGATGCGCGGGCGATGCTGCTGGTCGGCAAGGCCGCGCTCAATCGCGGGCTACCGTTCGACCATTACGCCTATCCGGTCACCGGCATTCCTGCGTTCCGCTCGCTCGGACCGGAGGTCGAGCCGAGCGTGGTCTTCTCGATCGCGCGTCAGGAGAGTGCCTTCAACCAGGCGGTGGTCTCGCCGGCCCAGGCCTATGGGCTGATGCAGGTCACGCCGGATGCCGGCCGCTACGTCTGCAAGCGCGCGGGCGTCAGCTTCGATCTGAACCGGATGAAGACCGACCCGGTCTACAACGCGCAGCTCGGCGCGGCCGAGCTCGGCGGCCTGCTCGAGGACTATCGCGGCTCGTACATCATGACGTTCGCGGCCTACAATGCCGGCCGCGGCAGCGTGAGGAAGTGGGTCGAACGCTATGGCGACCCGCGCGATCCGAAGGTGGACGCGGTGGATTGGGTCGAGCTGATCCCCTTCGCGGAGACCCGCAACTACGTGCAGCGGGTGATGGAGAACCTGCAGGTCTATCGCGCCCGCTTCGGCGGCGGCTCGCGGCTACAGATCGAGGCCGATCTGCGCCGCGGCGCTGTGGTGGAGTAGCGAAACCGACATCGGATCGTCGTCAATCGCTATTCGCTACTCCCTGCTCCCTATTCGCCTCTCATCACCAGTTGCGCTGAGCGCGCAGCAGCAGCGAGACCGAATCCTGGTCCTTCAGCTGATAGGTCGTGGCCGGTTTGGCAACCGCCGCAACCGCCGGCGCATTGGCGACGCCCGCGAACTTCTGATCCAGCCGGGTCCAGGCGACGTCAGCCGAGAAGGTCAGATTCTTGACCGGCGTCCAGCGCGTGATCACACCCAGAGTAGAGATGTTGAAGTCCGGGTTGCAGTTCGCACCGACGATGCCGAGAGCGACCATACCCGCACCGTTGCAGATCAGGCCCTTCGCTGTCGCATTATAGCGCACGGCGCTCCATGAGCCGTACACCGCGGTGTTCCAAGCCGGATCCCAGTTGTGGGTGAAGGCGCCGCGGACGCCGTAGGTCGTCGTCAGCTGCTGCTGGGTATTCGCCCCGAACACCGAATCCGACACGCCCGCGAAGCCCAGGCTCTGGAAAGCGCCGGCCATGTTGCTGCCGCCGTACATCGCGTAGTTGATCGGCGCGAGGCTCTGGAAGTTGTAGCGGCTGGCACCGTTGGTGTAGACGCCCTGCAGATTGATGGTGTCGCCGGCGCCGGTCGGGATATTCTTGATCGACAGGGCGAGCTGACCGGCGTAGCCCCATTTGTCGGCGGGATGCCCGGTCGTCTCGTTGGCACCGAAGAAGGCGGCGTGGTTGTCGTGCGCCGCGAAGGACGCCTGGAACAGGCCCCAGGCCTGATCGACGCGCACCATGCCGACGATGTCGGGCGCGACGTTGCCGCCGAAATTCGACGTGCCATAGCTGCCGGTGAGCACGCCGGCAGCCGTCTGTCCCGCCGTATTCCAGATCTGCGACTGCGAATACTGCGTCGCATCCTGGGCCGAGATCGCGGCCGTGATGCCCGAGCCGAAGTCCGCGGTGTAGGTGAACTGGTTGACGCCGGTGATGGTGCCGCCGCCGCCGGTCAGACCGTCGAAATTGTTGCCGGGGTAGTTGGCCCAGGGTGCGTCGAACTGCGACACGGCCTTACCCATGGTGAAGCCGGCGAACTGGATGAAGGCATAGAAGACGCCGATCCCGCCTTGCGCGATGTTGCCGTCAGCCTGCGCTCCAGGCGCGCCCGCCGTCGAATAGGCGGTTGCGCCCGTGGGGGAGCCGGTCCCGGAATAGCTGCCCCCGGTCCACTGGAAGACACCGTCGAAGAAGGTGCGCACGACGCCATATTCGGTCGCGGTGCGGGTGTCGATGTTGAGGTCGGCGCGCGAACGCGTCGTGTAGTAGTTGCTGAGACGATTTCGCCCGCCGGCGACGCCGTTCACGGCATTCTGGAAGATCGTATTCGTACCGAAGCCGGCCTCGGCACGCAGGTAGCCGCCGAGCTTGATGCAGGTGTCGGTACCCGGAATGTAGAAAAATCCGGCGCCGTACATCGAGCAGACCCTGACATACTCGACCGCTTTGGCCTTGATCGGAAGGTCGGCGGCCTGAGCCCCACCCATGGCGAGCAACGCCGCCCCTGAGCCCAGAACAAGGCTCCTCACAGTCTTCATACTAACCTCCAAATTGCTCAGTTCAGACCGGCCCGGCTCGACATCGAACGACCGCCCCAACGGTCAGCCCGTCTCCAGCTGCACCACAGTGCTCGCGCATAGCGTTGCAGTGGGAACGATCGCGAGGCAGAGTTGGTGCTTTATCGGACCATTCTCGTGACCGGCCGGATCACGCATGTGGCGCGGCCGCGGCACGGCACACGGTCGCCAGATCCCCAAGAGTAATGTGTCAGGGAAGACTTTCGCCGCCGAATGCGTGTCGCGCTCGTGGCGGGAATGCAGCAGGACGCGCGTCGAGAAGCGCGGCGAGCGCGAGGCTCCAATTTTCTGGCTCTGTCATCCCGGCGATCGTGACACGGGCCCTCGCCTGCCCGGGATCACGCAGGCCAAGCTTGGCTCAAACGTGCGGTCGAACCGAGCGCCCGCCGACCGCCTCTCACGCATGTTTGAGCCGGATGGCCACGAGGCGGTCGCGAAATTCCATCCAGATCGCACTCCGTCGCGTGGCCGCGCGGTGTGGTTCTCGGGCGGGTCTGCAGCATGTTTGTCAGCGACAGAGCGGAGCGGCGAGGAATGCGGATCTCGGCGCTGGAGCACGCGCTGGCGAGGCAAAGAAAAACCCCCGGCAGTTGCCTGCCGGGGGTTCGTCAAACCGTCGTCAGACGATCTGGATCAGAAGTTGCGCTGAGCGCGGAGCAGCAGCACAGCCGACTGCTGATCCTTCAGCTCGTACACCGCGGCCGGCTTCGCGACAGCAGCAGCAGCCGGAGCGGTGACCGAACCGGAGTGCTTCTGGTCGAGCCAGGAGTAGGCGAAGTCAGCCGAGAAGGTCAGGTTCTTGACCGGGGTCCAGCGCGTGATCAAGCCGAGGGTGGCCAGATCGAAGTCCGGATTACAGGTCGAACCCGCGTTGAAGGCCGCGACAACGCCCGGGCTGGTGCAGATCAGGCCCTTGGCCGTGCCGTTGTAGCGGACGGCAGCCCACGACCCGTAGATCGCAGTGTTCCAGGCCGGATTCCAGTTGTGGGT
Organism: Bradyrhizobium sp. HKCCYLRH3061; assembly: GCF_051168015.1. Lineage (NCBI taxonomy): Bacteria > Pseudomonadati > Pseudomonadota > Alphaproteobacteria > Hyphomicrobiales > Nitrobacteraceae > Bradyrhizobium > Bradyrhizobium sp. HKCCYLRH3061. The sequence continues at coordinate 123,431 of NZ_JBNPUE010000019.1, read as the reverse complement.
GTACGCACCGCGCATACCGTAGGTCGTGGTCAGCTGCTGCTCACCACCGGTCGTGAAGACCGAGTCGCCCACACCGGCAAAGCCGATGCTCTGATAGGCGCCAGCCAGACCCGTGCTGCCGTACATCGCGTAGTTGTTCGGCATCAGGCTCTGGATGTTGTAGCGGCTCGCACCGTTGGTGTAGACGCCCTGCACGTTGATCGTGTCGCCAGGTCCGGTCGGGATGTTCTTGATCGACAGGGCCAGCTGAGCCGCCCAGCCCCACTTGTCGGCCGGGTGGCCGGAGGTCTCGGACGCGCCGTAGTAAGCGACGTGGTTGTCATGCGCCGCGAACGACGCCTGGAACAGACCCCAGGCCTGGTCGACACGGACCATGCCGACGAAGTCCGGAGAGACGTTGCCACCGTAGTTGCTGGTGCCGTAAGCACCACCGATCACGCCAGCCGCCGTCGAACCCGCCACGTTCCAGAGGTTGTTCTGGTAGTAGGCGCTCGCATCCTGAGCCGAGACCGAGGCCGTGATGCCGGAGCCGAAGTCAGCAGTGTAGCTGAACTGATTGACGCCGGTGACCGTGCCGCCGCCGCCGGCGAGACCGTCGAAGTTGTTGCCCGGATAGTTGACCCAGGGCGTGTCGAACTGCGACACGGCCTTACCCATGGTGAAGCCGGCGAACTGGATGAAGGCATAGTACACGCCGACCGAGCCCTGCGCGATATTGCCGTCGGCCTGTGCGCCCGGCGCACCAGCGGTCGAGTAAGCGGTCGCACCGGTGGCCGAACCCGTGCCGGCATAGCCGCCGGAGGTCCAGCTGAAGGTCAGGTCAGCGAAGGTACGGACCACGCCGTACTCGGTCGCCGTGCGCGTGTCGATGTTGATGTCCTGACGAGCGCGGGCCGTGTAGTAGTTGCTCAGGCGGTTATGCGCACCACCCTGGCCGCTGTACGTGCCGTTGAAGTCGCTGTTCGTGCCGATCGCCGTTTCAGCACGGAGATAGCCACCGAGCTTGATGCAGGTGTCGGTGCCGGGAATGTAGTAGAAGCCCGCACCATACAGGGAGCAAACCTTCACATACTCGACCGCTTTGGCCTTGATCGGAAGGTCGGCCGCCTGAGCCGCGGACATGGCGAGCAGAACTGCCGCCGAGCCGAGGACAAGGCTCTTAACCGTCTTCATTTAAACCTCCAAGTTGCTCTTTTGAGAAAGAACCGGACCAAGATCCCCCAGGACGATCCGCTTCCTCTGCTCCCGAAAAACCGCTTCAGCCGCTTCGCGCCATCGGACACACCCGCATCACGCGAGGGACTTAAGCGAACCACCTGTCACGGGACGATCGAGTAACCCCCCACCGTCGCCAGGAACTATGCCTTCGCTCATTCGGTAAGCAAAATAGTTTATGCAGTCAGGTAATTGAATGAAGCCGAAATGTGTCTTGAGGGCAACACAATGGCAGCTAGTTGTGCAGCGCACGGGGGACGGCGCATGTCCTCCTAGATAAGTGATTTTGTTGCGGATTTTTTTTCTTTAGGGTCGAGCTTCGTACTGGAACTCCTGAGCAATGGCGCCCTTGAAGAACATGTCTGCCGCACCTGTGGAAGCGGACGCGCAACCGCAGACTGCCGAACATCTGCCGAAGAATCGCGACGCCATTCTTCGCTTCGCCAGGGAGATCTCCACGATCAACGTCCATCTGGAGGAGCTGAGGTACTTCTGGGCCAAGCGAATCGGCATCAGTGGCCCGCAATGGATGATCCTGATGGCGATCTCCGAGCTGGATCAAGGCGAGGGAGTCGCCGTGAATGCGGCGGCCAAGCGGCTGCACGTCGACCCTTCGTTCGTCACGACGCAGTCGAAGCTGCTGGAGAAGAAGGGCTTCATGGAACGCAAGCCCGCCCCCAACGATGCACGCGTGGTCCGGATGTCGCTCACCACCAAGACATCGGAGCAGTTCGCCGAGCTGGAAGCCCAGCAGGCGCAGATCTTCAGCTTCATCTTCGAGGAATTCGACGCTCGCGAGCTGGCGACGTTCACGGACAAGCTGGCTGGCCTCAAGGACCGTTTCGAGAAGGCCAGCGCGCGACTCACGATGGGGCTCTGAGGCCCCCGAGGCGACCACGGCCCAATCGCCTCTTACAGGCAGCGGGCCCAGATATGTGGTCGCATCAGCCAGGAGGCCGCTGAGACCCCGCCAGGCGCCTGGCGATCCAGTCGAAGACGAAGGCATCGGCTTCGAGCCAATCGGCGCCCGCGCTGGAGACGATCTTCAGAGTGATGTCCGGGTGCTCGCGCTTGATCTGCGCGATCAGCCGGGTTGCGATGTCGGCTCGAAGCCAGCCACGCTCCGGCACCGTCACCAGCAGCGGACACATGATCTGCCGCGCCGCCAGCCCTTCCGTCGCGATCGGCGGCCTGCCCCGCTCACACGCACCGGGTCGGCGCGACAGGAAGACACGCTCGTGAATATCCCACAAGCCGGCGTCGCAGACCGCCGCAGCATAACGCGGATCGAGTGCGATGCCGCGCGCGACAAAGGACGAACTCCAGTCGTCGGCCAGAATCGCGATCCGGCCTTCGTCCACGTCATCGCGGGACGTCACGTAGTCCGTCACGCTCGCGATGGCCGATTCGAGATCGCGACGGCCGACGATCTCCTCGAAGCGGCAGTCCGGTCCGCTGCCCAGCAGATCGACCACCAGCAGCGCCAAGCCACGCTGCTCCGCATGGGCGGCAAGCTTGAACAGCGACGTTTCCTTGCGACGGCCGGGCTCACCGATGCAGATGACGGTGGGCGCCCTGCCCGCCTCGCCACGCGCCGGCAGGAAATAGGCTTCGAGCGGATAGTCGGCGCGCCAGTGGATTGTGACGACCTCTCCTTGCGGATCGGCACAGCGCAGGAATTCGCGCGCACATTCGCGCATGCGGGACAGCACGACGTCCTGGCGGGAACGCGAGCTGCTGAACGGACAGGCCGCAGCCTCATAACAATCCACTGCGCGCGACCATTTGCGAAACGCCAGCTCGGGACGACCGCTGCTCACGGCGTCGGCGGCGGCAGCCTTCATGGCGTCCGCGCATTGCATCCACTCGCGATACCAGGACTCGTCGTCGCTGGCGTCGATCCGCTGCGCAACCGCCAGACATTCCGCAAGCTCGGCCCGGCCCTCGGGCCGCGCTTCCAGCAGCCGCGTGATGGCGCCCGCCAGATCGTCTTGCTCGGACCACGGACGCAGCACTCCCACAGAGCCTTCCGAACTCATCTTTGGACACATTCCTCACTGGCGTGACGGTGTGGCCCCGTCATCTGACGGTCATGGTGACCATCCGGCATTTCCCGGTCAAGCCGATGCACAACGATTTTTGGTGAGACGATGGATGTATGCGCTGATGGCACGCGCCTGCGGAGATCACGCTGAGGCTCTGCAATCGAGAGGCAACGTCAGATCTTGGGTGCCGAGGAGATCCCGATGTGAAAAAGCCTCCGGCGGGGCATCGCCGGAGGCTTCCTGGAGTCTAACATCGTATGATCGTCGTCTTGCGTCTGCGGTGTCGTCCTCACGAGGACGAATGATTACTCAGGCATGAGAAAATTAGCTTATCAACTCATCTGTTTTCAACACCATTTTTAAAAAAAATACCAGCGTGCAGCCAACCTACTGAAACGAATGCGACTTTCGAGCTACAGGCAATCGAAGCTCTGCTCAATTGGCTCGATCCATCGATCTGGCATCGATCGCTTCTCGAGCGCACCGGACCCGGAGTCACTCCGGAATGAGCGCCCGTACACAAGCAAAAACCCCCGGCAGTTTCCTGCCGGGGGCTCTTGAACCCGATCAGACGATCAGGATCAGAAGTTGCGCTGAGCGCGGAGCAGCAAGGACACCGAGTTCTGGTCCTTGAGCTGATAGACCGCAGCCGGCTTGGAAGTCGTGGTCGTAGCCGGGGAAACAATGTTGCCCGAGTACTTCTGGTCGAGGTTGGTCCAGGCCACGTCGGCCGAGAAGGTCAGGTTCTTGACCGGGGTCCAGCGGGTGATCAAGCCCAGCGAGGAGATGTTGAAGTCGGGGTTGCAGGTGAAGCCTGCGCCCGCGATCGCACCCATCGCCGCGCTGCCGCAGATCAGGCCCTTGGCAGTGCTGTTGTAGGACACGGCAGCCCACGAACCGTAGATCGCGGTGTTCCAGGCCGGGTTCCAGTTGTGGGTGTACGCACCGCGCATACCGTAGGTCGTGGTCAGCTGCTGCTCACCGCCGGTCACGAAGACCGAGTCGCTGACGCCAGCGAAGCCGAGCGTGCCGTAGACACCAGCCGTGCTGCTGCCGCCGTACATCGCGTAGGTGGTCGGCACCAGGCTCTGAGCGTTGTAGCGGCTCGCACCGTTGGTGTAGACGCCCTGGATGTTGATGGTGTCGCCGGGGCCGGTCGGGATGTTCTTGATCGACAGGGCCAGCTGAGCAGCCCAGCCCCACTTGTCAGCCGGGTGACCGGTGAGCTCGGTGGCGCCGTAGTAGCCGGTGTGGTTGTCATGCGCCGCGAACGACGCCTGGAACAGACCCCAAGCCTGGTCGACACGAACCATGCCGACGATGTCCGGGGACACGTTGCCACCGAAGGTGTTGGTGCCGTACGAACCGCCGATGATGCTGGCCGCGGTGATGCCCGACACGTTCCACATGTTGGTGGTGTAGTACTGGCTCGCGTCCTGCGCCGAGATCGCCGCAGTGATGCCCGAGCCGAAGTCGGCGGTGTAGGTGAACTGGTTGACACCGGTCACGGTGCCGCCGCCGCCCCACAGGCCGTCGAAGTTGTTGCCCGGGTAGTTGGTCCAGGGCGCGTCGAACTGCGACACGGCCTTACCCATCGTGAAGCCGGCGAACTGGATGAAGGCGTAGTACACGCCGATGCCGCCCTGAGCGATGTTGCCGTCGGCCTGAGCGCCAGGAGCGCCAGCCGTCGAGTAGGCAGTCGCGCCGGTCGCCGAGCCCGAGCCAGCGTAGGTGCCGCTGGTCCAGGTGAACGTCAGGTCAGCAAAGGTGCGGACCACGCCGTACTCGGTCGCGGTGCGCGTGTCGATGTTGAGGTCCTGACGAGCGCGGCTGTAGTAGTAGTTGCTCTGGCGGTTCATGCCGCCGGCAACGCCGTTGACCGCGTTGTTGTACTGGCCGTTGCTGGCGAACGACGTTTCAGCACGCAGGTAACCGCCCAGCTTGATGCAGGTGTCGGTGCCGGGGATGTAGTAGAAGCCAGCGCCGTAAAGCGAGCAGACCTTCACATATTCGACCGCCTTGGCCTTGATCGGAAGGTCAGCTGCCTGAGCCCCGGACATGGCGACGAGAGCGGCCGCCGAGCCCAGGACAAGGCTCTTGATCGTGTTCATAATGTTAAACCTCCAAGTTGCTCAGTCAGGGAAGGTTCCGCCTCCGCTGGGTGAGAGACACCCTTGGGGTTGGACCCGTTATCCCTCTTCGACCCGTCGCTCAGCCGCTTCGCGCTATCGGACACACCCGCATGAACGCGAGGGACTTGAGCGAACGACCTAAACGGGACGACGTCGGGATGCCCCCCTTCGTCGTGCGAGCAGAATTACCGAAGGCCTTTGCACACGCAACAAAGGAACCATCATTGCGGCGCCCAAGCGGCGCCTTTTCGGACCGGTGTTGCACAAAAGGCACGGAACCGTGGTTCTGCGGGAACATCTAAGTCGCTGTTTATGTTGTCGTTTTGTCACAACGCAATTTGAGGTGCTTAAGGCCGCGAGCACTCGCCCGCCCGGAACCCGCCCCAAGTCAGGCGCCGGGGCCGAGAAATCCAGCCACGCGCTGAACGAGAATCGGGCTGGAGGACGCTGCCGTCTGCGTCCCCTCCCGCCGGCCGCCTTTGCTGCAGACGACCCTCTATACTAGGGGTCCTCCGCGTCAGGGATCATCGAGAGGGCTCGCACCGCCCGTCGACTTCGACGCGTGCCGCGGCCGATCAAACGGCAGGTCCAGCCCGGATCGATGAGCCGAAGGTGAAGACCACCGCCCGCACCGGTCCGGCGAAGCCGCGGCCCTGTGAGGATTTCGAAACCGCATGCAATCTGCCGCTTGCGGCTCAGCGCGGCGTCGGGCATACCGACCGTCGCCGGAGACGTGGCCGAGTGGCTGAAGGCGGCGGTTTGCTAAACCGTTATAGGGTTGTAAAGCCCTATCGAGGGTTCGAATCCCTCCGTCTCCGCCAGCCGCCCTTGGGCGCGGCCAACAGCCCCCTCCCCCCAGATCATCCGCATCAAAGCCGAGCCGTTCACGCACCTGCCGGATCGCAACGGAGCGTGGCCGTCGTGATCACGGTTGCCGCTCGATCCCGCGCGGTTCAATCGAACAAGCCACGGCTGATGTTGATCACGAAGGCGGCGGGCACGCCGATGATGGTGCCGACGAACCCATAGCCGAGCGCAGCCCACCATGACGCTGCGCCTCCTGCTCCCATCGCGGCACCATAGATGGCGCCGAGACCGGCACAGAGGGCGGTCACCACGACGAGGCGGCGGTCATTATGGGCCTCGACCCGCAGACGCTTCAATTCGCGCCGGCTTTGCACCGCAGGCCCGGCCGGCTCGGTCGATCCACAATGCGGGCACGCCACTGCGCTGAAGGAAACGCCGCTGCCGCAGTCATGGCAGTCGATCAGCTCTTGCCGCCGCGCCTGTCGCCGTGCCTGGCCCATGCCGTCAATCCCGCTTGTCTGCGTCACACCGAACGACAGATAGGAGATTCATGGGCGCGCGACGAGGCCCGCTTCCGACGAGAATGAGCGATCGGGCGAGATCCGCCAAGCCGCGGCTTGGCTCGCTCAGTGCGCGGTCATCCAGGCGCGCGCCTCGCGCTGCGCGGTCGCGATCTCGGCGTCCGACATCTGCTCGGCGACCTCGCGGCGCATGGCCACGGCATCGACGCGGCCCCTGAGGGCGGCGAGATTGAACCATTTGTGCGCGGCGATCAGATCGACCGCACCGTCGCGACCGCTCGCATAGAGCATGCCGAGCTCAAACAGCACATCGCCGCTGGCGCCCTGCTCCGCGGTGGTCACGTCATCGAAATTGAGTTGTCCCTGAAACATCGTCGCTCTCCTTCGCTTCGAGGAGGCGGCCGGTCACCCGAGCACGCCCCCGTCCAACTGTTCAACGCCTGGTTATCCCCATGCCGTCTCGCGGCTTATGCGCGAAGGATGACCGATCAAGTTTGAAAGGCAGTTTAAACATCGTGCTGAACGAGCCCTGAACGCGGAACCCCGCATTTTCCGGGGCCGGGTTCAATGCATTGATTCGAAATGGATTCTTCAACCCGGCAAAGAGCGGTTTACCGTTCTGTTTGGCAAACTCATAACCATCCGCGAAAGCGCCTCACCGCGCTGGCGCGGAGCGCACCACGCCGCTGGTCAACAGCCGCACCGCGACTGGACACGTCCCGACAGCAAGTGCGGGAGATTGCGCAGCGCGCGCACGCCTGCGCCGAGCTGCCGATGATGCTGTTCGTCTATGGGGAGGTTGGAGGCACACAGTCGCCAAGGGCGCGGTGCTCAGGGATCGAGGGCGTCGGCGAACACGTCAGGATCAGATCCCACTCTGGCTGATAGCCGCTCGTGAGATTGCAGACCGGAAACGCGATCTGCACCGAACGAAGAAATCCTGTTTCTTCTACCGGACCGCACCGCGAGCGAAGCCGCTCTCGAGTTCGATCCGACCGTTGACCTGATGTCTCGCCGACACCCTCTATCGTCTGTTGGAGCTTCAGGAGATCCGCCCGGCTCTCGAGGAGCCATGCAGACCTAACGTTCCAACGACGTGCCGGCATCAGCTGCCGGACTCATCTCGCAGAGGACTGCGAGAGTTACTTCTTCTTGGCGACCTTCTTGGTCTTCTTGGCAGTCTTCTTCGCCGCGGTCTTCGCGACCTTCTTCACTGCCTTCTTCGCCTTCTTCGCTTTCTTGGCCATGTTGCCCTCCGATGTGAGATGGCTTAGTCGATGCGTGCACTCGGGAATCGAGCTGCACTCCTCATCGATACACCAACGAGTGAAAAAAAACAGCTTCCGGCTTAAGGAAGTGTTGACAGGCGCGCGCGCACGCGGCTGGCGCAACGCGCGAAGCAGCGCATCGATCGATCGCGAAAATCCAAACGTCGCTCTGCGCAAGGCCGCGATCGCTACTAATCGCGATTGCGCAAAAAGCCTGTGCTGCAAGTATTTTTCTGAACAGCTGTAGGACACGTCGCACGCGGCGATGCCGGCGTGCCGGCGTGCAGACTCGCATGGTGAGAGCAACGCGCGGACTCTGAGTCGTAAATTTTGGCAACGAAAAAATTTTCATTGCACACGTCCTCGTGTGCGTCCGAACGCTCGGCAACGGTGGCTTTTTTGCGAATCGCATGCGGCGATTCGCCGGACCGCGACGCCAAAACAAACGGCGCGCACCAGGTGCGCGCCGCTGGAACGAAGACGAGCGAGCGTCGTTCAGATGCCGAGCTTGCTCTTCAGGAGATCGTTCACCGCCTGCGGGTTGGCCTTGCCGCCCGACGACTTCATCACCTGACCGACGAACCAGCCGGCGAGCTGAGGCTTGGCCTTCGCCTGCGCGACCTTGTCCGGATTGGCGGCGATGATCTCGTCGACGACCTTCTCGATCGCGCCGAGATCGGTCACCTGCTTCATGCCGCGGCTCTCGACCAGCTCGCGCGGGTCGCCGCCTTCGCTCCAGACGATCTCGAACAGGTCCTTGGCGATCTTGCCGGAGATCGTGCCTTCGCCGATCAGCGCGACGATCGCCGCAAGCTGAGACGCCGAGACGGGCGACGACGCGATGTCGCGGCCTTCCTTGTTCAGCCGGCCGAACAGCTCGTTGATCACCCAGTTGGCGGCGAGCTTGCCGTCGCGCGCCCGGTCGGACAGCGCCTCCAGGACGGCCTCGTAGAACGCGGCGCTCTCGCGCTCGGCGACCAGCACGGAGGCGTCGTAGGGCGACAGGCCGAAATCCGCGATGAAGCGCGCCTTCTTCTGGTCCGGCAGCTCCGGCAGCGCCGCCTTCAGCTCGTCGACGAAGGACTGCGAGAACTCCAGCGGCAGCAGGTCCGGGTCGGGGAAGTAACGGTAATCATGCGCCTCCTCCTTGGAGCGCATCGAGCGCGTCTCGCCCTTGTCGGGATCGAACCGGCGGGTTTCCTGCTCGATCGTGCCGCCGTCCTCGATGATCTCGATCTGGCGCCGCGCCTCGGCCTCGACCGCCTGGCCGATGAAGCTGATCGAGTTGATGTTCTTGATCTCGCAGCGGGTGCCGAGCGGAGCCCCCGGCTTGCGCACGGAGACGTTGACGTCGGCGCGCAGGGAGCCCTTCTCCATGTCGCCGTCGCAGGTGCCGAGATAGCGCATGATCGAGCGCAGCTTGGTCACATAGGCCTTGGCCTGCTCGGCGTCGCGGATGTCAGGCTTGGAGACGATCTCCATCAGCGCCACGCCGCAGCGGTTGAAGTCGATATAGGACAGCGACGGCGACTGGTCGTGCAGCATCTTGCCCGGATCCTGCTCGATGTGCAGGCGCTCGATGCCAACAGTGGCGGTCCTGCCGCCGTCGAGCTCGACCGTGACCTCGCCCTCGCCGACGATCGGGTCCTTGTACTGGCTGATCTGGTAGCCCTGCGGCAGGTCGGGGTAGAAATAGTTCTTGCGGTCGAACACCGAGCGCAGGTTGATCTTGGCATTGAGCCCGAGCCCGGTGCGCACGGCCTGCCGCACGCACTCCTCGTTGATGACCGGCAGCATGCCCGGCATCGCCACGTCGACCAGCGAGACGTGGCTGTTGGGATCGCCGCCGAACGCGGTCGAGGCGCCCGAGAACAGTTTCGACTTCGAGGTGACCTGGGCATGGATCTCCATGCCGATCACGACCTCCCAGTCGCCGGTGGCGCCCTTCATCAGCTTGCCGCTGGTTGCCGTCATGGCTCTAACTCCCAAGCAGTGCGGAGACGATCCGCTCGAATTCGATATCCAACGCATCTTTCGCGACCGGCTGCCCGGCCTGGCGATACCAGTAGCCGGCATTGCCGAGGTCGCCCTCGACGCGATGCAGATGTGCGTGCGCCCAGGCCGCGTCGCGGCCGGGCTCGTCCTGAATGATCTTGTGCGCCCGGTCCCAGTCGCCCCTCGCCAGCCACCACAGGCCGGTGAGCACCGGCGTCAGGCCGGCCGCGGGCGCGTCGCCCGCGAGGCTCGTCTTGAAATCGGCGACGCTTACCACCACCGAACCGGCGTGAAGCGTCCCGCCGCCTGCTCGATGACCTCGCCGAGCGAGAACAGCGTCTCCTCGTCGAACGGCCGGCCGATCAGCTGCAAGCCCAGCGGCAGCCCCTGGCTGTCCTTGCCGGCGGGCACCGCGATGCCCGGCAGGCCGGCCATGTTCACGGTCACCGTGAAGATGTCGTTGAGATACATCTCGACCGGATCGGCGCCGCCCTTCTCGCCGATGCCGAAGGCGGCCGACGGCGTCGCCGGCGTCAGGATCGCGCTCACGCCCTGGGCGAAGCAGTCCTCGAAATCCTTCTTGATGAGGGTCCGGACCTTCTGCGCCCGGATGTAATAGGCGTCGTAATAGCCGGCCGACAGCACATAGGTGCCGATCATGACGCGTCGCCGCACCTCGGGCCCGAAGCCCTCGGCCCTTGTGTTCTCGTACAGCTCGCCAATCGACTTGCCGGGCACGCGCAGACCGTAGCGGACGCCGTCGTAGCGGGCGAGGTTCGAGGACGCCTCGGCCGGGGCCACGATGTAATAGGCCGGCAGCGCGTATTTGGTGTGCGGCAGCGACACCTCGACCAGCTCGGCGCCGGCCGCCTTCAGCCAGGCCGCGCCCTCGCTCCAGAGCTTTTCGATCTCGGCCGGCATGCCGTCGAGCCGATACTCCTTGGGGATGCCGATCTTCATGCCCTTCACCGACTTGCCGATCGCGGCCTCGTAGTCCGGCACGGGGATGTCGACCGAGGTGGTGTCCTTCGGGTCGTGGCCGGCCATCGAGCGCAACAGGATCGCCGCATCGCGGGTCGAACGCGCGATCGGGCCGGCCTGGTCGAGCGAGGAGGCGAAGGCGACGATGCCCCAGCGCGAGCAGCGGCCGTAGGTCGGCTTGATGCCGACGGTGGCGGTGAACGCCGCGGGCTGGCGGATCGAGCCGCCGGTGTCGGTCGCGGTCGCGCCCATGCACAAGAGCGCCGCCACCGCCGAGGCCGAGCCGCCGGACGAGCCGCCCGGCACCAGCGTGGTGTTGGAGCCCTCGCGGCGCCAGGGATTGCCGACCGGGCCGAAGCACGACGTCTCGTTGGACGAGCCCATCGCGAACTCGTCATTGTTGAGCTTGCCGAGCATGACGGCGCCGTCGCGCCACAGCTGCGAGGTCACGGTCGACTCGTAGGTCGGGACGAAGTTGCCGAGGATCTTCGAGCACGCGGTGGTACGGACGTCCTTGGTGGCGAACAGGTCCTTGATCCCGAGCGGAATGCCGGCCAGCGGCCCGCCCTCACCCTTGGTGATCTTGGCGTCGGCGTCGCGCGCCATCGCGCGCGCCTGGTCCGGCGTCTCCATCACGAAGGCATTGAGCGCCCGCGCCTCCTCGATCGCCTTGAGATGGGCGTCGGTCAGCTCGAGCGACGTGAAGGTCTTGCTCGCGAGACCCTTGCGGGCCTCGGCGAGCGTCAGCGAAGTCAAATCGGTCATTTGTTGATCGGGCTGCAGAAGAACGGGGAGAGCGTCTTGTCGTCGGCGGCGTCGTCCGCGAAGAACTTGTTCTTCGCAGGGGAGGCTTTCTTGGTATTGGCGGCCGCTTCGAGCTGGTCGAGGATCTCGTTGACGGCCTTGTCCGGGTCGGCGGCCTTGCCCTGCCGCTCCATGGCGTCGAGATAGTCCATATAGGCCTTGTAGGCCGCTTCATCGTCGCAGAGCAGGCACATCGGCGTTGGCTCGCTTGTCGGTTTGAAGGAGCGGATCACGCGCGACGGGCGCGCGGACCTGCCTCGGCTATTCCACCTGGCTATTCCACGACCTTCGGCACGAGAAAGAAGTTGTTCTCGGTCATCGGCGCGTTCTTGACGATGTCGTCGGCGATGTCGCCGTCGGTGACGACGTCCTGGCGCTTCTTCATCGCCATCGGGGTCACCGAGGTCATCGGCTCGACGCCCTCGACATTGACCTCCGAGAGCTGCTCGACGAAGGCCAGCATCGCATTGAGCTCGCCCTGCAGATGCGGGACCTCGGCGTCAGTGACAGCGATCCGCGCCAATTGCGCGATCTTGCGGACGGTGGCGGCATCGACCGACATTATATAGGGCCTCACGGGAAACAGTGAACCCGCCCTATAGCAGAGCCCGCTTTCGCGCCGCAACCGGCAGCCTCCGGACTTTCCCAGGGCACCGCCCCGCCCGTGACGCCGCCTTTGGCGTCAGCCCGCCAGCTTCGCAAGCCGCGCCAGCGCCTGTTCGGCCAGCGTCCGCGTCAGCTCGGCCCCCGGCAGCTCGCGGCCGAGCGGCAGCGCCTGCCCGGCCCAGAGATTGGTGAAATCGACCTTGCCCTGCTTCTCCGCGGCCGCCTTGAGCGGGCCGAGCGCGGTCGCGGCATGAGGAAACGCCGGCGCGTCCGGCGAGATCGGCCCGACCTCGCGCATCACCCGGTTGGCGACGCCGCGCGCGAGCCGGCCGGTCATCACGTTGGTAATAACGGTGGATTCGTCATCGGCGGCGGCAAGCGCGGCACGCGCCAGCACGCTGACCTTGGATTCGGGGCAGCGCAGATAGGCGCTGCCGATCTGCACGCCGGAGGCGCCGAGCGCGAACGCCGCGGCGATGCCGCGCGCATCGGCGATGCCGCCCGCCGCGATCACCGGGACATCAACCGCATCGACGATCTGCGGCACCAGCGCAAACGTCCCGACCTGCTCGGCGAGCTTGTCGGTCAGGAACATGCCGCGATGGCCGCCCGCTTCCGCACCTTGCGCGATGATGACGTCGGCGCCGTTCCGCTCCAGCCACACCGCCTCGCGCACCACGGTCGCGGACGCCATCACGACCGCGCCTGTCGCCTTCACGCGGGCCAGCAGCGACGGCTCGGGCAGGCCAAAATGGAAGCTGATGATCTCCGGCTTCAACTCCTCGACGACGGCGCACATCGCGGCATCGAACGGCGCACGGTTCGCGGCCGGGACCGGAGCGTCGGGATCAACGCCGTACTCTTGATAATATGCGCCGAGCCGCTTCTTCCACCCGGCCTCACGTGCCGCGTCGGCCTCGACGGGCGTGTGGCAGAAGAAGTTCACATTGATCGGCGCCGAGACGCGCTGGCGGATGATGTTGACCTGCTCGCGGGCCTTGTCCGCCGAGAGCATCGCGCAGGGCAGCGAGCCGAGCCCGCCGCCTTGCGCCACCGCGATGACGAGATCGGCGTCCATCACGCCGGCCATCGGCGCGAGCACGATCGGGTGCTCGGTCTTGACGAGATCCAGGAAGCGGCGGTCGGGCCACATGATTTGCTCCTATTGCTTGGCGAAGACGGCGGACGAGTTGCGCCGCCCTTGCAGGATCTGCTCGGCCTCATCGACGATGCGCGCGACGATCTCGGCGGCCGGCGGGATATCATGGATCAGGCCGACCGCCTCGCCGGCAATGACCGCGGCGATGTCGAAATTGCCTTCCGCCCTCGCCTTCACATAGTCGGCCGACACGCGCTCGACCTGCTGCAGCAGCTCGACCTCGCGCGCTATCCAGCGCCGCGCATGGTCGTTGACCAGGCAGCGTCCGGTAAACGGCGCCGGCCAGACATTGTTGCGCGACAGGTCGAAGACGATGCCGCGCACGGTCTCGCCTGATTTTGCCGCGCATATGCGGCGCTTGGCTTCGTCTGCACCGGCAGCTTCCTGGCTGGCATAGAAGCGCGTGCCGAGCAGCACGCCATCGGCGCCGAGCGTGAGCATCGCGGCAAGACCGCGGCCATCGGCGAGACCACCGGCGGCGGCCACTGGCACGCGACCGGCTGCGAGATCGATGATGGCCGGCACGATGTCGAGCGTGGTCCGCGAGGCGCCATGGCCGCCTGCTTCGGTTCCTTGCGCGATCAGGACATCGGCGCCGGCCGCGATCGCCTGCTCGGCCATGGCCTCGTCCTGCACCTGGCAGATCAAGCGCGCGCCCGCCTGCTTGATCGCCGGTGCAAAGCGCCGGGGATCACCGAACGACAGCATCACGGCGGTGGGCTTGGCCGCAAGCGCGATCTCGAGCAACTCCGGCTGCTTCGCCAGCGACCAGGTGATGAAGCCGATGCCGAACGGCGCACGCAGGCCATCGAGCTTCGCTGTCTCCTGCATGAGCCAAGCGCGGTTGCCATAGCCGCCGCCGAGAATGCCGAACCCCCCGGCACCGCTGACGGCGCGCACCAGCCGCGCATCGGCAATCACATCCATCGGCGCCAGCAGGATCGGATGATCGATGCCGAGCCTCTCCGTCAGCGCGGTTCTCAGCGGCATGAAGACTCTCCTGCGCTCTGGACGCGGAACTTAGGCGCGGGTAGCATTCTCTGAAAATGAATAGTTGAGAACTCTGCCATCGCAGATTCAAAACGGAGAGCGGCCGTGGAACTGAGCGACCTGCAGACCTTTGCCGCGGTGGCGCGCGCCGGCGGCATCACGCGCGCCGCGGAGGTGCTCAACACGGTCCAGTCCAACGTCACGCAGCGGATCAAGGCGCTGGAAGCCGAGATCGGCACCGCGTTGTTCGAACGCCACAGCCGCGGCATGACCCTGACCGGCGCCGGACAGCGCCTGCTGCCCTACGCCGATCGCATCGCGGCGCTGTCGCGCGAAGCGGTTCTCGCCGCGCGTGACGACGGCGAGCCGCAGGGGCCGCTGATAATCGGCTCGATGGAGACGACCGCCGCGGTGCGCCTGCCGACGCGGCTCGCCGACTTCCATCGCCGCTTTCCCGCCGTCGCCCTCAGCCTGCGCACGGCGCCGACCGCCGATCTCGTCGCGAGCGTGCTCGACGGCACTCTCGATGGTGCCTTCGTCGCCGGTCCGATCGACCATCCCGATCTCGCCGGCGTCGTCGCGTTCGAGGAAGAGCTGGTGCTGGTGACGGCCCGGCGCTTCGAAAGCCTGTCCGCCTTACGCGCGGCGACCGCGGCGTCGGGACCGACCGCGCTGGTGTTCAGGACCGGCTGCACCTACCGGCAGCGGCTGGAGCAGGTGTTCAACGATTTCGGCTGGCCCGCCGCGTCCCGGATCGAGCTCGGCACCCTCGACGGCATGATCGGCTGCGTCGCCGCCGGCATGGGCGTCGCGCTGCTGCCGCGCGCGGTGGTGACGCGGCACGCGATGAGCGGCAGCGTCGGGCTGCACACACTCGATCCGTCCCATGCGC
Source organism: Bradyrhizobium sp. HKCCYLRH3061 (assembly GCF_051168015.1). Lineage (NCBI taxonomy): Bacteria > Pseudomonadati > Pseudomonadota > Alphaproteobacteria > Hyphomicrobiales > Nitrobacteraceae > Bradyrhizobium > Bradyrhizobium sp. HKCCYLRH3061. Next base: position 108,016 of record NZ_JBNPUE010000019.1, on the reverse strand, counting down.
AGGTCGAGACGCTCTTCATCCACCGCCGCGCGGCGCATCGCAGCAGTGCGCTGTCGGCCTTCATGGAAGGCCTCGGCTGCCGGGATCACGACATCGCGGCGTAAGACGTTCGCCCAGAGATTGTGCACAGGCGTCCCAGCCACAAGACACATTCCACAACACGGAATCAACGCCACCTCCGCAAAACACTGCCATTTCGACCGATGCGACGTTCGGGCGCTGTGCAGCGCACGCATCCGAAAACATTTTGTCCGGCAGCCCTGCACTACGTTAGGATGCAGCGCTGGCCAGCGCGAAAACAACAAACATCAACATGTCGGAGGAAATGCGATGCGCAACGCGTTCGTGTTGGGCTGCTCGATTGCCATGATGGGTGCGATCGGGACGGCCCAAGCCCAGGACTGGACGAAATCGAAATGGGGGCCGAACGACGAGATCGGCGCGGCCAACTACATCACGCCGGAGCTCGTGGTCAAAGCCGCCTCGCTGGTGAAGACCGGCAAGACCTATCCGCTCGGCATGATCATCGACTCCAAGACCCCCGCCTACCCGCCGCGCTCGTTCAAAATCACGGTGGTGCAGCCGGGACAGGCGGGCATTCCCGGACTCGGGCCCAACAAGGCGACCTACAATGACGACATCGTCGAAGGCTGGGTCGGTGTCGGCAGCCAGATTGACGGTCTCGGCCATCTCGGCGTCGAGCACGTCTATTACAACGGCAACAAGCTGCTCGACTTCGCCGATCCGACCGGCCTGAAGAAGCTCGGCATCGAGAAGGTGCCGCCGCTGGTCGCACGCGGCGTGCTGCTCGACATGGCCGCCTATTATAACACCGACGTGGTCAAGGAAGGCACGGCGTTCAACGTCAAGGAGATCGAGGAGGCCGCCAAGAAACAGGGTGTCGAAATCCGCCAGGGCGACATCGTGATCTTCCACACCGGCTGGCTCGGTCTGATCGGCAAGGACGACAAGCGCTACGGCGCCGGTGAGCCGGGTCTCGGCGTCGAAGGCGCGAAATACCTGACCTCGAAGGGCGTGGTCGCCGTCGGCGCCGACAATTGGGCGGTGGAGGCGATCCCGTTCGAGTCCAACAACCTGTTCGAGGTGCACCAGATCCTGCTCGCGATGAACGGAACCTACATCCTGGAGAACATGGACACCGCTGAGCTCGCCAAGGACAAGGGCTATGAGTTCCTGTTCGTGCTGGGCCAACCGCGCTGGCGCGGCGGCGTCCAGGGCATGATCAACCCGATCGCGATCCGGTAGCTCATTGAATCGCATCTGCTTTGCGGGCACGGTCTGCCGTGCCCGCTCAGCCATTCACGACGAACTCCCCGGCAATGCCGATCGCCGCAAGAAATGACGGGTCGTGGCTGACGACCAGCAGCGCGCCGTCGAAGTCGCGCAGCGCCCGCTCCAGGATCTCGATCGAGAAAATGTCGAGATGATTGGTCGGCTCGTCGAGCAGCAACAGCCATGGCGGACGCTCGCCGCCGAACGTGCAGGCAAGGCCCGCACGCAGGCGCTCGCCGCCGGACAGCGTCTCCACCGTCTGCTCGGCGTCGCGGTTGCGGAATGCGAAGCGCGCGCAGGCTGCATGCGCCGCCTCGGCGCCGAGCGCCGGATGGAGGCGGCGGAAATTGCCGATGATGCTGTCGCTGCGATCCAGCAACGCGACGTGCTGATCCAGCATCGCGATACGCCCGTCGGCGCGCCGGACCGTTCCATCGGTCAGCGGAATCGCGCCGATCGCGGCCCTGAGCAGCGTGGTCTTGCCTGCGCCATTGCGTCCGGTGATCGCGATCCGCTGCCGGCCCCTGACACCGAGCGTCCAGGGACCGAACCTCCTGTCGCCGGCGCTCACGACCGCGTCCTCCATCGCAAGCAGCTCGGTGCCGGCGCCGAGCCCGGTCGGCGGCAGGACCATCGAGAGCGGCGTCAGCACCTCCACACGTTGTCGCGCCTGTTCTGCTCGCTCGGCCGCTTCGGTGATCATGCGCTCGGCGAGCCGCTGCGATCGCCCGCCGGTCATCTCGGCCCGCTCGGCTCGGGCGCCCAGCATGATCCTCGGGGCCGAGCCGGCGGCGGCGAAAGCACGGCCGGCCTTGTCCTTGCGCGCCTTGGCTTCGCGCTGGCGCTGCACGGCGCGGCTGACATCCCGCACATGCGCATCAGCGCGGTCCAGCGCGATCGCTGCACGCGCCCGCGCATCCTCCCGCGCCGTCGTAAACATCGTCCAGCCGCCACCGACGATGTGGACCCCGACCGGGGTGAGCTCCACGATCCGGTCCATCTTCTCCAGCAGCGCGCGGTCATGACTGGCAACCAGCACGCCGCCGCGCCAGCGCCGCATCAGCCGGCCGACGGCGTCGCGGCCCTCGGCATCGAGATTGTTGGTGGGCTCGTCGAGCAGCAGCAGATCCGGCGCCTCGATCAGCAGCCGCGCGATGCCGATGCGCGTCCGCTCGCCGCCGCTGAGCGAGTCCATCGAGCGATCGAGCGCAATTCCGGCGAGGCCCGCCTCGGTCAGCGCGTCATCGACACGACTCGGCAGGCTCCAATCCGCGCGCGCGAGATCATCGGCAAGATCGGCGTCCTGGCTCTTTCCCGCGACGATACGGCCGATGACCGCAAGATCACCGGCGACGCCGAGCGCCTCGTCGACACGCAAACCGGGATCCCAGTGCTGCGCCAGAAGGCCGAGCGCCCCGCTGCGCGTCACCGCTCCGGCCGCCGGCTCCGAGACGCCAGCGACGATGCGGAGCAAGGTCGACTTGCCGGAGCCGTTGCGGCCGACCAGACCGACGCGCTCGGCGCCGATCGAGAGCGTGAGATTGTCGAAGAGAGGATGACCGTCAGGTGTCGCGGCGGCGACCGCGTCGAGCGTGAGACAGAAGGACATTAGCGACCGTGATGGCAGAGGACACAAAGCGGCGGGCAATGTTGGTCCTGCGATCCACGGCACCACTCCTGTTCACGGTACGATGCTCCATATAGAACGATGGCAGCGGAGCGACAAGCCATGCGCCTGCCGTGCTGGCTCGGGGGATGCACCCGTGCTAAGCGGCGCGCCATGCCCGCTCCCATCCTTCCCCTCATCGAAGCCGCCGGCCGCTGGCCCGAGCGCGGGGCGCTCGTCGGCCTCGATCTCGGCACCAAGACCATCGGCGTCGCCGTGTCGGATCCCGACCGGAGGCTCGCCACCGGCGTCGAGACCATCCAGCGCAAGGCCTTCAAGGCCGATGCTGTCAGACTGCAGGCGATTTGCGCCGAGCGCAAGGTGGTCGGCTTGGTGCTGGGCCTGCCGATCAACATGGACGGCAGCGAAGGGCCGCGGGCGCAATCGACGCGGGCGTTCGCGCGCAACCTCGCGGGCATCACCGACCTGCCGATCGGCCTCTGGGACGAGCGGCTGTCGACGGCCGCCGTCGAGCGCGAGCTGATCGGCATGGATGTCAGCCGCGCCAAACGCGCCGAGGTGATCGATACGCATGCAGCGATCTTCATCCTGCAGGGCGCGCTCGATCGGCTTGCGACCTTGCGCCAGTCCGGTCGCTAGCTCATGAGCCCCGTCGCCGCGGCGCTCGCGCCGGTGTTCCTGCTGATCGTGGTCGGCTTCGGCCTGCGGCGCAGCCTGATCCGGCTGGATACGCAATGGCACGGGCTCGAGCGGCTGACTTATTATGTGCTGTTTCCGGCGCTGCTGCTGCAGAGCCTGGTGAAGGCCGATCTCGGCAAGGTGCCGGTCGCAGGCATCGGCGGCGCCCTGTTCCTGGCGATGCTGGCGATGTCGGCGCTGTGCCTCGCGCTGCGGCCGCTGCTCACCCGCTCCGGCATCGATGGTCCGGCCTTCACGTCGATCTTCCAGGGAGCAACCCGCTGGCAGACCTACGTCGCGCTCAGCGTGTCGGGCAGCCTGTTCGGCCCGACCGGGCTCGCGGTGGCCTCGGTCGGCATGATCGCGATCATCCCGATGGTCAACGTCTTCAGCGTCGCCGTGCTCGCGCACTACGCCTCGCCGACCCGCCGCTCGATGCGCGAGATCCTCGCCACCATCGTCCGCAATCCGCTGATCTGGGCCTGCATCGCCGGGCTCGCGCTCAACGTGGCGCATGTGCCGCTGCCAAAGCTCTGGCACGATGCCGCCGATGCGCTCGGCCAGGCCTCGCTGCCGATCGGTCTGCTGGTGACCGGCGCCGGTCTGCACTTCGAGGGCTTGCGGCGCGCCGGCCCGGCCGCCGCGCTCGGCGTCGTGCTCAAGCTGGTCCTGATGCCCCTCCTCGCTATCGGGCTTGCCGGATGGTTCGGCGTCACCGGCCCGAGCCTCGTGGTGGTCGCGATCTGCGCGGCGGTGCCGACCTCGCCGAGCGCCTATGTGCTGGCGAAGCAGATGGGCGGCGATGCGCCGCTGCTGGCGCAGATCATCTCGCTGCAGACCGTGCTGGCCGCGCTGACCATGCCGCTCGCGATCGCCTGGGCGAGCTGAACACCGCGCTCAGGAGTGGCCGCTGGCGAGCCACATGGTTTGCACCGTGGCGGCGAGGTTGTTGAGCCCGTGCAGCACCATGGTCAGATAGGTGGAGTGGGTTCGAGAGCGCAGATAGCCGAACCACACGCCGAGGGAAAACACGTTGAGCAGCGCGAACCAGTCGTACTGGAGATGCAGCACGGTCCACAGCAAGGACGACAGCACGATGGCGCCGGGCACCCGCAGAAAGGAGTCCGACCAGCCGCGATAGAGAAAGCCGCGCGCCATCAGCTCTTCCGAGACCGGCGCCGCGACGCAGAAGGCGATGACCAGCAGCCAGACCACGCCGTCGCCTCTGGCGGTCTTCAGGATGTCCACCATGAAGCTCGACGACGTGTCTCCGCGGCCGGTCAGTTGCGAAATCAGCTCCCAGCATCCCAGGATCACAACCATGCCGACAAAGCCAAAGCCGAAATTCTTCCAGCCGGTCCAGCGCAGGCCCAGATAGTCGGCGAACGACATGCGGGTGTGGCGGACGGCAAAATAGATCGGGATCAAAATGGCCGGAACGCCCATGATCGCCGACAGCGAGACCGTGAGCGACCGGCTCGCGATCTGGATCATGGCCAACTGAAACGCGGCCATGCTGTCGATTGGCCCCTCATGGCGCAGCAGGAAATAGACGATAGGAGTCAGCTGGCCGATGAAGAACACGACGATGATGAGGAGGCCCCACAGCAAGGTGCGCCAGAAGCCGAGCGTGCGCGGCTGATGCTGCGCCGGAGCGACCTGCTGCGGCGGGTTGCCCGGATCGAGGGAATCCATCACGGCGGCTTCGGGAGTGTCGGTCAAGGCAGCGCGCGCTCCAGCAAGGTACGGATGTCCGAGGGATCGAGATCGATGGCGCCGTACATGCTCGGATGAACAGCGGAAAGACGCGTCGCGGCGAACAGTTCGGCATGGCCGGGCATCACGAGGTTGAGCGCGGCGGCGGCTGCGAGCAGCGCCAGCCTCTCGACCGCGAGGCGCGCGACGCGCTCGGAATCCGATCGACGGAAGCTGGTCTCGATGAAGGCAAGCGCCTCCGCGGCGCCAGGGAGTCCGCCGGTCTCGGCTTTCAGATGCATCAGGATATGCGCGGCAGCCTCCGTCTCGCGCGACAGCGCGCGCAGCACGTCGAGGCACATCACGTTGCCCGAGCCTTCCCAGATCGCATTGACCGGCGACTCCCGGAAGTGGCGCGCGAGAATGCCGTCCTCGACATAGCCATTGCCGCCCAGGCACTCCATCGCCTCATACAGGAACGGCGGCGCGCTCTTGCAGACCCAGTATTTGATCGCGGGCGTCAACAGCCGCATGTAGGCGGCTTCGCTCGCGTCAGCCGGCGTGCGGTCGAACGCGCGGCACAGCCGCATCACCAGCGCCACCGTCGCCTCGACATGGAGAGCCATGTCGGCGAGCACCGCCTGCATCAAGGGCTGGTCGGCGAGATGCTTCTGGAACACGCTGCGATGGCGCGCATGATGCAGCGCATGCGCGAGCCCCGAGCGCATCAGGCCGGCAGACGAGATCGCGCAATCCTGCCGCGTCAGTTGCACCATCTGGATGATGGTGCTGATGCCCCTGCCCTCGTCGCCGACCCGCTCGGCATAGCTGCCTGCGAACTCCACCTCCGACGAGGCATTGGAGCGATTGCCGAGCTTGTCCTTCAAGCGTTGAAACTGGATCGCGTTCACCGCGCCATCCGGCGTGAAGCGCGGCATGAAGAAGCAGGTCAGGCCGGCATCGGCCTGCGCCAGCACCAGGAAGGCGTCGCACATCGGCGCCGACATGAACCATTTGTGCCCGGTGATGCGATAGCCATCGGTCGTACGCTCAGCGCGCGTCATGTTGGCGCGCACGTCGGTCCCGCCCTGCTTCTCGGTCATGCCCATGCCGAGCGTCATGCCGCGCTTTTGCCACCACGGCGCAAACGCCGGATCGTAGTCGCGCGTGCCGATGAGGGGCATCGTCCGCGCCAGCAGGTCAGGCTGCGCGGCCAGCGCCGCCACCGAGGCCCGCGTCATCGTGATCGGACAGAGGTGTCCGCTCTCGACCTGCGAGGCGATGTAGAACTTCGCCGCGCGTACCACCTCCGACGCGCCGCCAACAGGATGGCCCCCGGCGGTCCATGTCGAATTGTGCAGGCCGGCCTCGACCGAGCGCGTCATCATCTGATGATAGGCCGGATGAAACTCGACGACGTCCCGCCGAAAGCCCTTGGCGTCGAAGCTGCGCAGCTTCGGCGTGTTCTCATTGGCGAGCCGGCCCTGCTCGGCCATCGCAGCCGAGCCCCATCGCTTGCCGAAAGCTGTCAGCTCCTGCTCAGCCCCGGCACCACCATTGGCCTTGACGGCGTCGGCCAACGGCCGGTCGGCCGTGAACAGGTCGACGTCCTCGAACGGCGGCGACTGGTTGAAGACCTCATGGGTCGCGAAGGAAGACTGCGTCATGGCCGTGCCCTGCAGAGATCGATCATCGGCGCGGCCGAATGGGAAAAACATAAGTGGTCGCGCCAGCGCCCGGCAGCGAAAAGTGCCACCACTCCTTGGCATAGTTCACAAAACCTTGCCGCGCCATCACCGCAACCAGTTCGTTGCGCCAGCGGCGCTGCTCCGGTGTCAGGTTCTGCGCAGCGGTATGGGCCTTCACGTCGGAACAATCGTAGCCGGTTCCCATGTCGACGCTGCCCTCGGGCGCGCGTAGCGCTGCGGGCGCGGTGCAGTCCGCGTAGTCCTTGGCCGGGTCGAACGCCGCGGAATTGTCGGCCGCGAGCTCGACCAGCGTGAGATCGAGCGCCGCACCCGTCGAATGGCTCGAACGCAGGGCGATATAGCCGAGACGGAACAGGTCCTGCTTGGCAACGCGCGGAGTGTAGCGGCGGCCGGCCGTGGTCTCGACGCCGTCCTGGGACCAGGCCAGCATCTCTGCGACCGCACGCACCGGCCGGTAGCAGTCGAGCATCTTCAGCGACAGGCCGCGCTGCCGCAGCTCGGCCTGAGCCGCCTGCAGCCGCCGCGCCACGTCACGCGTCACGACGCATTCGGCCGCCTCGTAGCCCGGCAAGGGTCGGCCGACGAAATTGTTGCTGCCGGCATAACGGATGTCCTGGAGGATCGTCGGGTCGATGTCGCGGAGATAGACGAAATCGAACGGCAACGCGGCCGCGCAGGCCGGCACGATCGCCGCCAGCAGGATCAGCGCATATCGGAGCGGGCCTCCTCCGACGACGGCCCGCCAGCCCCCGGTTTGGAGCCCCCTGAGAGGCTCGGAAGACGGAACGGGGGATAACTCGGAACCCCGGCTTTCGGCCTTGCCCCTCATGGAAACCGCGCCTATAGCTCTGGCTTTAATGGCAACCTCTCCGAAATCGACTTTCGTCCTCGGGCACCGGCATTTGCTGGGAATCGAGGGCCTTTCCGCCCACGACATCACCGGCCTCCTCGACCTGTCCGAGGAGTATGTCGAACTGAATCGTCAGGTCGACAAGAAGCGCACCGTGCTGCGCGGCCGCACCCAGGTCAACCTGTTCTTCGAGGCCTCGACCCGCACGCAATCCTCGTTCGAGCTGGCGGGCAAGCGGCTCGGCGCCGACGTCATGAACATGTCAGTGTCGTCCTCGTCCATCAAGAAGGGCGAGACCCTGATCGACACCGCGGTCACGCTCAACGCGATGCATCCGGACATTCTGGTGGTCCGCCACCACGCCTCCGGCGCGGTCGAGCTGCTCGCGCGCAAGGTCGACGGCTCCGTGATCAATGCCGGCGACGGCGCGCATGAGCATCCGACGCAGGCGCTGCTGGACGCGCTGACGATCCGCCGGAACAAGGGCCGCATCGAGGGGCTGGTCATCGCGATCTGCGGCGACGTGCTGCATTCGCGCGTGGCGCGATCCAACATCCTGCTGCTGAACACGATGGGCGCGCGCGTCCGCGTGGTCGCACCCTCCACGCTGCTGCCACCCGGCATCGAGCGCATGGGCGTCGAGGTCGCGCGCGACATGCGCGAGGGGCTGAACGGCGCCGACATCGTGATGATGCTGCGGCTGCAGCGCGAGCGCATGAACGGCTCGTTCGTGCCGTCGTCGTCGGAATATTTCCAGTATTTCGGGCTCGACCAGAAGAAGCTCGCCTACGCCAAGCCCGACGCGCTGGTCATGCATCCGGGGCCGATGAACCGCGGCGTCGAGATCGAATCCATCGTGGCCGATGGCGCGCAATCGCTGATCCGGGAGCAGGTCGAAATGGGCGTCGCCGTGCGCATGGCCGTGCTCGAAGCACTGGCCCGCAACCTGCCCAACGCGTGATACAGAAGTCGGGACCAAACGCCATGCTGACCGACCGCCGCCCGATCCTGCTCGCCAATGCGCGCGTGATCGACCCCTCCCGCGACTTCGACGGCCCCGGCGACGTGCTGATCGCCGACGGCGTCATCCGCGACCTCAAGCGCGGCATCGGCGCCGCGGGCGTGCCCGAGGGCACCGATGTCGTCAACTGCGCCGGCAAGATCGTGGCCCCCGGCCTGATCGACATGTGCGCCTTCGTCGGCGAGCCGGGTCTGGGCCATCGCGAGACATTCGCCAGCGCCAGCCAAGCCGCCGCGACCGGCGGCATCACCACCATCATCTGCCAGCCCGGCACTGAGCCTGTGATCGACAATTCGGCGACCGTCGACTTCGTGCTGCGCCGCGCCCGCGACACCGCGATCGTCAACATCCAGCCGATGGCGGCGCTGACCAAGGGCCTGCGCGGCGAGGAGATGACCGAGATCGGGCTGTTGCGCGCCGCCGGCGCCGTCGCCTTCTCCAACGGCCACAGCAGCGTGATGAACGCCCAGGTGATGCGCCGCGCGCTGACCTATGCGCGCGATTTCGACGCCCTGATCGTGCATCACACCGAGGATCCGAACCTCGTCGGCGAAGGCGTCATGAACGAAGGCGAGTTCGCCTCGCGGCTCGGCCTCTCCGGCATTCCGCCCGCAGCCGAAGCCGTCGTGCTCGAGCGCGACATGCGCCTCGTCGCACTCAGCAAGGGCCGCTATCACGCGGCCGCGCTGAGCTCGATCGACTCGCTCGACATCCTCAGGCGCGCCCGCGAGGCAGGGCTCACGGTGAGCGCGTCGGTCTCGATCAATCATGTCACCCTGAACGAGAACGACATCGGCCCCTACCGCACCTTCCTCAAGCTGACGCCGCCGCTGCGCACCGAGGTCGACCGCCGCGCGCTGGTCGAGGCGCTCGCCTCCGGCCTGATCGACGTCATCATGTCGGACCACACGCCACAGGACGTCGAGGTCAAGCGGCTGCCGTTCGCGGAGGCTGCCAGCGGCGCGGTCGGACTCGAGACGATGCTGCCAGCGGCGCTGCGGCTGGTGCACAATGGCGAGCTCAGCTGGACCGCCCTGATCCGCGCGATGTCGACCCGGCCCGCCGAGCTGCTCGGCCTGCCCGGTGGCACCTTGCGGGCGGGCGCGCCGGCGGACATCATCGTGATCGATCCGGACGTGCCCTGGATCCTCGATCCGGCAGACCTCAAATCGCTGTGCAAGAACACGCCGTTCGACGAAGCCCGCTTCACCGGCCGCGTGGTCCGCACCATCGTCGGCGGCCGCACCGTGTTCGAACATGTCTGACGCCAGGCGAAGCGTCGAAGGAGTCGCGTGATGGGTTCCGAAGCCTTCCTGCCGGTCGCTCTCATCATCGGCTATCTCCTCGGCTCCATCCCGTTCGGCCTGATCCTTACCAAGCTCGCCGGCACGCAGGATCTGCGCAGCATCGGCTCCGGCAATATCGGCGCCACCAATGTGCTGCGCACCGGCCGCAAGGGGCTGGCGGCGGCGACCCTGCTCGGCGACGCTCTCAAGGGCACGGCGGCCGTGATCATTGCGGGCTATCTCGGCGGCCCGAATGCCGCGATGGTCGCGGGCCTCGGCGCCTTCCTCGGTCACTTGTTCCCGGTGTGGCTGAAGTTCCGCGGCGGCAAAGGTGTCGCCGTTTACATCGGTATTTTGATCGGACTGTTCTGGCCGGGCGCGATCTTCTTCTGCCTCGTCTGGCTCGCAACCGCCTTCGCGCTCCGCTACTCATCACTCGCAGCACTCGTCGCCAGCGTGCTGACGCCGATCGTGCTGTGGGCTTTCGGTCACACCGCGCTGGCCGCCTTGTTTGCTCTGCTCACATTGTTGCTCATTTACATGCATCGCGAAAACATCAAGCGATTGCAGGCCGGCACCGAGAGCAAGATCGGCGCGAAGAAGTAACTACTCCGGGCAAATACGGGTAATGTGTGGTTCGTGCTGAAATCGCAGCGGCAACGCAGCAACACCTGTGCTTCATCAGCTAACAAGTCAACGCCGGACCCTGGCGTGAATCATGATTGCCTGTCATGATTCCGGCATCTGATTACGCAAGACCCATTCAAGCGGTTCGTCGCCACGCGCGATGATCGCACTGATGAGGAGCCGGCGCAGCAAATGTCCACCCCGGTCCGTTCCAGCGCCAGCGCCCTCCTCTCCGCCGCTCAGATCTGGTTGACGGATGCGTTCGGCTCCACCAGCGAACCCGCCGCTCCCTCGCCGGCGACAGCGGTCGAGCCCGCGACGAGCGTCGGCGTAGGCGCGGCTGAAGATCTGGTTCCTGAGAGCGCAAACGCCGCGATGGAGCCTTCGGCGAGCACGCCGCAGGAAAGCACCGCCGCCGTCAAGCTTCCCATGACCGGGGCGGCGGCTGCCGCCGAGCCCAAGCCTGCGGAAACGCCGGAGCGATCGCTCGCCGAGACGATCGCCAGCGCCACCCTGCCGCCGCCGCCGCGAACATGGCCGCCGCGCAAGCTGTCGCTGGCCCTGCAGGGCGGCGGAACGTTCTCGGCCTTCACCTGGGGCGTGCTGGATCGCCTGCTCGAGGAACCCGGTTGCGATTTCGACACCATCAGCGGCGCCAGCGCCGGCGCGGTCAACGCCGCGCTGCTCGCGAGCGGGCTGGCCAAGGGCGGCCGTGACGAAGCGCGCAACCGGCTCGCGTTGTTCTGGACCCGGCTGATGGAGGAGGCGTCGTTCCGATCGCTGCTGGTGATCGGCGCGTACTCGCCGGCGAGCAGCTCGGTGTCGTTCGGCGCGGGGCTGCGGGGCGGACGCGCCGACCCGCTCGATCTCGATCCGCTCCGCGACCTCCTCCGCGAGACGATCGATTTCGACGCCGTGCAGGGCCCGGCCGCGCCCCGCCTGCTGGTTGCGGCGACCCGGGCCCGTGACGGCCTGCCGCAGATCTTCCGCAATGCCGGCGTCACGCCGGATGCTCTGCTCGCCTCCACCTGTCCCGCGCAACTGCACGCCGCAGTCGACATCGAGGGCGAGGCGTATTGGGACGGCGGCTACGTCACCAATCCGCCGCTGATCCAGATCGCGCATGAGTCGAGCGCCGCCGACCTGCTGGTCGTTCAGGTCATGCCCGCGCGCGACGCCTATGTGCCGATGACCTCGGCCGCGATCGATCGCCGCCTCGACCAGATCGCCGGCAATGCGGTCCTGAACGCCGAGCTCGCGGCACTCGAATGGGCGCGCAGCGACGGCCTGCATCCGCCGCGCGTTCATCGGCTTGCCGCCGAGGACGAGATCGAGGCCCTGGCTCAGCGCGATGCGACCGACCTCGGCAGCGGCTTCATCGAGCTGCTCTACCAGCGCGGACGCGACGCCGCGGAACGCTGGCTGCGCGAAGCCCCGGCCGGCACCACGCCGGCCATCCCCGACGAGCAGCCCGCGCTGGCGTCGCCGGTGTCCGTGTCCGAGGATGTGCGCGACGTCGCGCCGGCGTAGCGCGCCCTCTTCCCTGCGTCTTCGGGTTGCTCCATTCTAGCCTCCGGGTTTGGGGGGCTATGCGTGGACGCCATCAACACGACGATCGAGCTGAGCGACACCGAGCGGCGCGACCGGCTGCGGCTGATCCGTTCCGACAATGTCGGCCCGCGCACCTTCCGCTCACTGCTCGACCATTTCGGCACCGCGCGCGCCGCGCTCGACCGGCTGCCCGACCTGGCACGCCGCGGCGGCGCGGCCGGAGCCGGCCGGATCTGCACGGTCGGCGAAGCCGAGGCCGAACTCGACGCCTGCAAGCGGCAGGGCGTCGACCTGCGGGCGCCGGACGAGGACGGCTATCCGCCCCGACTCGCCACCTGCGACGATGCACCTCCGCTGCTGGCGGTGCGCGGCGCCCGCGAGACGCTGATGCGCCCGATGATCGCCATCGTCGGCTCGCGCAACGCCTCCGCCGCCGGACTCAAATTCGCCGGCCAGATCGCCCATGAGCTCGGCCGGGCCGGCTTCATCATCATCTCGGGGCTCGCCCGCGGCATCGATCAGGCCGCCCATCGCGCGAGCCTCGGCAGCGGCACCGTCGCGGTCCTCGCCGGCGGCCATGACCGGATCTATCCGCCGGAGCATGTCGATCTGCTCGGCGCCATCATCAGTGGCAGTGGCGCCGCAATCTCCGAGATGCCGCTCGGACACGAGCCGCGCGCCCGCGACTTTCCCCGCCGCAACCGGCTGATCTCAGGCGCCTCGCTCGGCGTCGTCGTCGTCGAGGCCGCGCATCGCTCGGGCTCGCTGATCACGGCGCGCATGGCCGGCGAACAGGGACGCGAGGTCTTCGCCGTCCCAGGCTCGCCGCTCGATCCCCGCTGCGCGGGCACCAACGATCTCATCAAGCAGGGCGCCACGCTGGTCACCGAAACCGCCGACATCATCCAGGCCGTCGGCCCGATCATGGAGCGGCCGCTGCCGTTGCCGCTGCGCGAGCCGGACGAGGAGTTGTTCGCCCCCGATCCCGAGGGCCACGACCGCGCGCAGGTCACGGCCCTGCTCGGCCCGACCCCGGTGTCGATCGACGACCTGATCCGGATCAGCGGCCTGTCGCCGGCCGTGCTGCGCATGGTGCTGCTGGAGCTCGAGCTCGCCGGCCGCCTGGAGCGCCACGGCGGCGGGATGGTGTCGCTGATCTGACTCTCAGTCCGCATCCCTGCGCGCGTCGAACCGCGTGCGCGCCTGCTCGATCTGCTCCTGGTGCCGGATGGCCCATTGCCCAAGCGCCTGCACCGGCTGCGACAGGCCGCGGCCGAGATCGGTCAGCTCATAATCGACCCGCGGCGGGATGGTCGGAAACACCGTCCGCGTCACCAGCCCGTCGCGCTCGAGGCCGCGCAGGGTCAAGGTCAGCATCCGCTGGGAAATCCCGCCAACGAGCCGCTTCAGCTCGTTGAAGCGCTTCGGGCCGTCCTGAAGCATCATGATGACGAACACGCTCCATTTGTCGCCGACACGCGCCAGGATCGAGGCCGCGCCCCGGCAATCATCATGACTTGGCTGCGTCGGGAGATCGGGATCATCGCTGTTCGCAAGTGTCACGGCTGTGCTCGGGTTTCAAGAATGTGCGTTCTTGTGAGGTTACAGCACAGTCACTCATAGTGCGCCAGTTACAAACCAATACTGAGGTGACTGACCTATGACCCAACTCCTCCACATCGACTCCAGCGTGCTCGGCGCGAACTCCGTCAGCCGTCAGGTATCCGCCGCGATCGTCGGCCGTTTTCGCCAGATCATGCCGGGGCTGGAGGTGATTTACCGAGATGTCGCAGCCGAGCCGCTGTCGCATCTGTCAGGAACGCATGTCGCCGTCGCTTACGGAGCGCCCGTCGAGGATCCCGCGGTGGAAGCTGATATCGCTGCCGGACAGGCGGTTCTAGAAGAGTTCCTGGCTGCCGATATCGTCGTGATCGGCGCTCCGATGTACAACTTCTCTATCCCGAGCCAGCTTAAGGCCTGGATCGACCGCATCGCCGTCAAGGGTAAGACCTTCAGCTATGGCCCAAACGGCCCGCAGGGTCTGGCCGGTGGCAAGCGCATTATCGTGGCGCTCTCGCGCGGCGGCCATTACGGCGCGGACACGCCGATGGCGGCATTCGAACACCTGGAGACCTATTTGCGCAGTGTCTTCAGCTTCATCGGCGTCACGTATCTCGAATTCGTTGCGGCCGACGGTGTCCAGATCGGCCCGGAGCATCGCGAGCAAGCCCTGGCCAAGGCGATTCAAACGGCCGGCGGTCTCGCCGCTTGAGTCCCTCGGTGGCTGCCGCCGGCAGCCACCGCTTTCAACTCCGGGGCAGGTCTCAAACCGCCCACCGACCCGGCCGGTCAACCCCGATAGATCGGCGCACCGGCCGGCGAGCTCGTGGCGCCGCCATCGACGAACAGCTCCTGGCCTTGGACATGCGCGGCGTCGTCCGAGGCCAGGAACAGCACGGTGCCGGCGATATGGTCAGGCTCGCCGATATGACCGAGCGGGGTGGTCGCCGCGATCCTTGCCTCGAACATCTTTTCGGCGTCCGGCGTCGCGACCGCGGCGCCCCAGATCGGCGTCCGGATCGCGCCCGGCGCGACCACGTTGACACGGATGCCGCGCGGCGACAGCTCCGACGCCAGCACCCGCGCCATCGCGCGCACCCCGGCCTTGCTCGCGGCGTAGGCCGAATAGCCGGGATTCCCGAGCACGGAGATCACCGAGCCATTGAGGATGACCGAGGCGCCGTCCTTGAGATGTGGCAGCGCCGCCTGCACGGTGAAGAACACGCCCGTCAGATTGGTGCGGATCACCTGCTCGAACACCTCGAGCTTGGTTGCCCCGGCCGGCGTCGAGCCGGGGATGCCGGCATTGGCGAACAGGATGTCGAGCTTGCCGAAGCGTTCTGCGGCGGTGGCAGCCGCGGCCTCGGTCGCGGCGATGTCCGTGGCATCGGCCACCAGCGCCAGCGCGTTCGGCCCGAGCTCGCGCGCCGCAGCCTCCAGCCGCCCGGCATCGCGCCCGGTGATCGCGATCCTGGCGCCTTCGGCGACGAAACGGCGGGCGGTCGCAAGCCCGATGCCGCTACTGCCGCCGGTAATCAGTGCCGTCTTGTTCGCAAGCCTCACATCCGTCTCCATATGGTTGCATAATTAAACCGATGGACGACATAGGCTGACTGGTTTTATAATGCAACCACACAAGTGCGTGAGCGGGCTCGAGCGCCCCGGGCATCAGCCGCCCCTGGGTGACAGGACAAGGATCATGTGATGGTCAAGCGCACCAGTCTGGAAGGCGACGCCTGCCCGATCGCACGGTCGCTGGATGCGATCGGCGACTGGTGGTCGTTGCTGATCATCCGCGACGCGTTTCTCGGCGTGCGCCGCTTCAGCGCGTTTCAACGCAGCCTCGGCATGGCCAAGAACATCCTTGCGGCGCGGCTGCGGGCGTTGGTTGATCGCGGCATCCTGACCACCGAGCCGGCCTCGGATGGCAGCTCCTATCGCGACTACGTGCTGACGCCGAAGGGCCGCGGCCTGTTTCCGATCCTGGTCGCACTGCGGCAGTGGAGCGAGGAGTTCGACGAGCACCCCGACCAGATCGCCACCGCGCTCGTCGACCGGGTGAACCGCAGGCCGGTTCGCAAGCTGCTGCTCACTGCGGAAGACGGCCGGACGCTGGCGCCGGAGGAAACCGCTCTCGCCCCGCGGTGAGCGCGGCCGGCCGTCAGCACAGCCTGCGGCGGCTGCGCAGCCTGAGATGCTCCTCGGCCTCCAGGTTCGCCATGCGCAGGAGGTAGTCGAGCATGTCGAGGCGATGGCGCTGCGCCAGATGCGACAGGCTGGCCGTCACCTCGGCGATCAGCGCCGCCGCGGCGTCGGGATCCTCCACCATCGCCTCGACGTCCGGGTCGCTTTTGTCCGCTGCCTTGGCCAACAACTGTCACCCAGCATAAGGAATTTGACGAAAAACAACCTCAAAAGAGCGCGGATCTCATCGTGCTCCGTACAACCTGATAGGTACTTCGCCGACCCAACGCAATCGCCTTTCAACATCCCTCGATTTGACAGGAACCCCCTCACCACCCATGTTCGGGTCAACGCAGCCGGCGCGAATCCCGCGAAGCCAGCTTCAATCCTTCCACTAAGCCATTGGAAATACATGAATATCGTCATCGTGGAGTCGCCTGCCAAGGCCAAGACGATCAATAAGTATCTGGGCTCCTCCTACGAGGTTCTGGCCTCTTTCGGTCATGTCCGCGACCTTCCGGCCAAGAACGGCTCCGTCGATCCGGACGAGAATTTCCGCATGATCTGGGAGGTCGACCCCAAGGCGGCCGGCCGACTCAACGACATCGCCAAATCGCTGAAGGGTGCCGACCGACTGATTCTCGCCACCGACCCTGATCGCGAGGGCGAAGCGATTTCCTGGCATGTGCTGGAGGTGTTGAAGGAGAAGCGGGCGCTCAAGGATCAGAAGATCGAGCGCGTCGTCTTCAACGCCATCACCAAGCAGGCCGTCTCGGAGGCGATGAAACATCCGCGCCAGATCGACGGTGCGCTTGTCGACGCCTACATGGCGCGCCGCGCACTCGATTACCTCGTGGGCTTCACTCTCTCTCCCGTGCTGTGGCGCAAGCTGCCGGGCGCCCGCTCGGCCGGACGCGTGCAGTCGGTCGCGCTGCGTCTCGTCTGCGATCGCGAGCTGGAGATCGAGAAGTTCGTCCCGCGTGAATATTGGTCGCTGATCGCAACCTTGGCGACGCCGCGCGGCGACATCTTCGAGGCGCGCCTCGTCGGCGCCGACGGCAAGAAGATCCAGCGGCTCGACATCGGCACCGGCGCGGAGGCCGAGGATTTCAAGAACGCGCTCAACGCGGCGAGCTACACGGTCGCGACCGTCGATGCCAAGCCGGCACGGCGCAATCCGCAGGCGCCCTTCACCACCTCGACGCTGCAGCAGGAGGCGAGCCGCAAGCTCGGCTTTGCGCCGGCGCACACGATGCGCATCGCGCAGCGGCTCTACGAAGGCATCGACATCGGCGGCGAGACCACCGGTCTCATTACCTATATGCGAACCGACGGCGTGCAGATCGCGCCGGAGGCGATCACCCAGGTGCGCAAGGTGATCGGCGAGATCTATGGCAACAAATACGTCCCGGATAGCCCGCGCCAGTACCAGGCCAAGGCCAAGAACGCCCAGGAAGCGCACGAAGCGATCCGTCCGACCGACCTGTCGCGCAAGCCGGCCGAGCTGCGCAAGCGGCTCGATGACGATCAGGCCAAGCTCTATGAGCTGATCTGGACCCGCACCATCGCGAGCCAGATGGAATCGGCCGAGCTTGAGCGCACCACCGTCGACATCATCGCCAAGGCGGGCGCGCGCACCCTGGAGCTGCGCGCCACCGGCCAGGTCATCAAGTTCGACGGCTTCCTCGCGCTCTATCAGGAGGGCCGCGACGACGAGGAGGACGAGGACAGCCGCCGCCTGCCGCAGATGAGCCCGAACGAACAGCTCAAGCGGCAGAATCTCGCGGTCACCCAGCATTTCACCGAGCCGCCGCCGCGCTTCTCCGAGGCCTCGCTGGTCAAGCGCATGGAGGAGCTCGGCATCGGCCGTCCCTCGACCTATGCCTCGATCCTGCAGGTGCTGAAGGACCGCGGCTACGTGAAGCTCGAGAAGAAGCGGCTGCACGGCGAAGACAAGGGCCGCGTCGTCATCGCGTTCCTGGAGAACTTCTTCCGCCGCTACGTCGAGTACGATTTCACGGCCGATCTCGAGGAGCAGCTCGACCGCATCTCCAACAACGAGATCGCCTGGCAGCAGGTGCTGAAGGATTTCTGGACCGGGTTCATCGGCGCCGTCGATGACATCAAGGACCTGCGCGTCGCGCAGGTGCTCGACGCGCTCGACGAGATGCTGGGGCCGCACATCTATCCGCCGCGCGACGATGGCGGCGACGTCCGGCAGTGCCCGACCTGCGGCACCGGACGGCTCAACCTCAAGGCCGGCAAGTTCGGTGCCTTCGTCGGCTGCTCGAACTATCCGGAATGCCGCTACACCCGGCCGCTTGCCGCGGACAGCGAGGCGACCGCCGACCGCGTGCTCGGCCAGGATCCGGACACCGGGCTCGACGTCGTCGTCAAGGCCGGCCGCTTCGGCCCCTACATCCAGCTCGGCGAGCAGAAGGATTACGCCGAGGGCGAGAAGCCGAAGCGCGCCGGCATCCCGAAGGGCACCTCGCCTGCGAGTCTCGAGCTCGACCACGCGCTGAGGCTGCTGTCGCTGCCGCGTGAGGTCGGCATCCATCCGGAGACGGGTCTGCCGATCATCGCCAATCTCGGCCGCTTCGGGCCGTTCGTGAAGCACGACAAG
This sequence comes from Bradyrhizobium sp. HKCCYLRH3061, assembly GCF_051168015.1. Taxonomy (NCBI): domain Bacteria; kingdom Pseudomonadati; phylum Pseudomonadota; class Alphaproteobacteria; order Hyphomicrobiales; family Nitrobacteraceae; genus Bradyrhizobium; species Bradyrhizobium sp. HKCCYLRH3061. The sequence goes on along the minus strand of NZ_JBNPUE010000019.1, from coordinate 89,309 downwards.
ACCTATGCGAGCCTGGAGGCCGGCGACGAGGTGTTCGACATCGGCCTCAACCGCGCCGTCAGCCTGATCGCCGAGAAGATCGCCAAGGGACCAAGCAAGCGCTTCGGCGCCGATCCCGGCAAGGCGCTCGGCGAGCATCCCTCGCTCGGCGCCGTCGCCGTCAAGGCCGGCCGCTACGGCGCCTATGTCACCGCCGGCGGCGTCAACGCCACCATCCCCGGTGACAAGGAGAAGGACACGATCACCCTGGCCGAGGCGATCGCGCTGCTCGACGAGCGCGCCGCCAAGGGTGGCGGCAAGGCGAAGGCCAAGGGCAAGGCGGCGAAGCCGGCCAAGTCTGCCAGCAAAGCGGCGGCCAGCAAGGCCAAGCCGAAGACCGGCGGCGACGACGACACGCCGAAGCCGGCGAAGAAGGCCGTGGCGAAGAAGGCGGCCGCCAAACCGAAATCAGACTCCACCAGCAAGGCGCGTGCGCCGGTCGCCAAGGCCGCCAAGACCTCGGCGAAGCCCGCGACCAAGGCGACGCCCAAGAAGAGCGCTGGCAAGGCCCGCGGATGAGAAAATGAGCAAGAAGCGCGACATCGGCTTCCCTCCGCGGGAGGCCATCGTCGCCTACATCCGCGCCAATCCGGGCAAGGTTGGCACCAAGGATATCGCCCGCGAGTTCGGCCTGAAGAACGCTGATCGCGCGGCCCTCAAGCAGTTGCTACGCGAGCTCGTCGCCGACGGCACCGTGAAGAAGAGCGGCCGCAAGACCGTCGTCGAGACCGCCACCTTGCCGGCCACGCTGGTTGTCGACATCACCGGGCGCGACAGCGACGGCGAGCTGATCGCCAAGCCCGCCGAGTGGGACGAGGCCGAGCAATCCGAGCCGCCGCGCATCCGCATCCACACCCCGCGCCATGCCGGGCCCGGCTCGGCGGCCGGCGTCGGTGACCGCGCGCTGCTCCGCGTCGAGCCGATCAAGGATGAGGCGGGCGTGTCCTATCGCGGCCGCGTCCTCAAGGTGCTCGATCAGGCGCGGCCGCGCGTGCTCGGCATCTTCCGGGCTAATCCCGGCGGCGGCGGCCGCCTCATTCCGGTCGACAAGAAGCAGGCGGGACGCGAGCTCTCCATCGCCCCCGCCGACACCAAGGACGCCAAGGACGGTGATCTCATCAGCGTCGACCTGCTGCGCGGCCGCGGCTACGGCCTGCCCTCCGGACGTGTGAAGGAGCGCTACGGTTCGGTCGCGACCGAGAAGGCAATCAGCCTGATCGCGATCCATGCCCACGAAATCCCGATGGATTTCTCCGCGGCGGCCGTGGCAGAGGCCGAAGCCGCGCAGCCCGCGAGCTTGAAGGGGCGTGAGGACTGGCGCGAGCTGCCGCTGGTCACGATCGATCCGCCCGATGCCAAGGATCACGACGACGCCGTTCATGCCGAGCCGGATCCCGATCCGAACAATGCCGGCGGCTTCATTCTCCATGTCGCGATTGCCGACGTCGCCTACTACGTGCGGCCGGGCTCGGCGCTCGACCGCGACGCGCTGATCCGCGGCAACTCGGTGTATTTCCCCGACCGCGTCGTGCCGATGCTGCCCGAGCGCATCTCCAACAATCTGTGCTCGCTGGTGCCGGGCGAGGCGCGCGGCGCGCTCGCGGTGCGCATGGTGTTAGGCGCGGACGGCCGCAAGCGCTCGCACTCGTTTCATCGCGTGCTGATGCGCTCGGCCGCCAAACTGTCCTACGCGCAGGCGCAGGCCGCCATCGACGGCAAGCCCGACGACGTCACCGGCCCCCTGCTCGAGCCGATCCTCAAGCCGCTCTACGCGGCCTATGAGGTCGCCAAGCGCGGCCGCGACGCGCGCGATCCGCTCGACCTCGACATTCCCGAGCGCAAGATCCTGCTGAAGAAGGACGGCACCGTCGACCGCGTCGTCGTGCCGGAGCGCCTCGATGCTCACAAGCTGATCGAGGAGTTCATGATCTCGGCCAACGTCGCCGCGGCGGAGCTTTTGGAGAAGAAGGCGCTGCCTTTGATCTACCGCGTGCATGATGAGCCGACGGTGGAGAAGATCCATGCGCTGCAGGAGTTCCTGAAGACGCTCGACGTGCCCTTCGCCAAATCAGGCGCGCTCCGGCCGTCGCTGTTCAACCGCGTGCTGACCCTGGTCGCCGGCCAGGACTACGAGCATCTCGTCAACGAGGTCGTGCTGCGCTCGCAGGCGCAGGCGGAATATTCGACCGACAATTACGGGCATTTCGGCCTGAACCTGCGCCGCTACGCGCATTTCACCTCGCCGATCCGCCGCTACGCCGACCTCGTCGTGCACCGCGGCCTGCTGCGCGCGCTGGGCCTCGGCGACGGCGCCCTGCCCGACAGCGAGACGCCGGATCACCTCGCCGAGGTCGCGGCGCAGATCTCGGTGACCGAGCGGCGCGCGATGAAGGCCGAGCGCGAGACCGCCGACCGCCTGATCGCGCATCATTTGGCGGACCGCGTCGGCGCCACCTTCCAGGGCCGCATTTCCGGCGTCACCCGCGCCGGCCTGTTCGTCAAGCTCGATGATACCGGCGCCGACGGCCTGGTTCCGATCCGTACGCTCGGCACGGAATATTTCGACTATGACGAGACGCGACATGCGCTGATCGGCCAGCGCAGCGGTGCCATGCACCGGCTGGGTGACGTCGTCGACGTCCGTCTGGTAGAAGCTCAGCCGGTGGCCGGTGCGCTGCGCTTCGAGCTGCTGACCCAGGCGGATGTGCTGGTGTCGCGGCATCCGCGCGGCGCAGGACCCCGGCGAAAGAATAACGTCGGGAAGAACGCCAAGGCGACCAAGCGGGCCAAATCCGAGGCTCGGCCGAAGCACAAAGAAAAAAGCCGCAAGAAAAGCCCAGCGGCAGGGGCAAAACGCAAGCCCGGCACATCGAAGAAAGGCAGATCGTGGACGCCATGACCTCAACGCCCCGCACATTGCCCCCGCAGACCTGGACGCGTGACGCCGGCGCCGTCGAGAAGCGCGACGTCTGGACCGCGATGAAGCGCGGCCTGCGCGGCCGCTGCCCGCGCTGCGGCGAGGGCAAGCTGTTCCGCGCCTTCCTGAAGGTCGCGGACAATTGCGACCGCTGCGGCCAGGATTTCTCCGGGCATCGCGCCGACGATCTTCCCGCCTATCTCGTGATCGTCATCGTCGGCCACATCATCGTGCCGCTGGTGCTCTCGATCGAGACCAACTACGCGCCGCCGGTGGCGCTGCAGCTCGCGATCTATCTGCCGGTGACCTTGGTCGCCTCGCTCGCCTTGATTCAGCCGGTCAAGGGCGCCGTCGTCGGGCTGCAATGGGCGTTCCGCATGCACGGCTTCGACGACAATCCCGTGGAAGGCATTCCACCGGTGTGAGCGACCAAACGATCAACAAATAAGAAAAAGCGGGGAGGACATGAGCGATACGGCACAGGCGAGCAGCGCGCCGGCGGGCAAGCCCGCCGAGAAGGAAGCGGACCATCATCCCTACACCAAGCCACGCGATGCTGCGACCTTGATCCTGGTCGACCGCAGCGGCGCGGTGCCGAAGGTGCTGGTCGGCAAGCGCCACGACAAGGTCGTGTTCATGCCGGGCAAGTTCGTCTTCCCCGGCGGCCGCGTCGACAAGACCGATCATCGCATTCCCGTGGCAGCGCCGATGCCGGCGGAGCTCGAAGCCAATCTGTTCAAGGGCAAGCCGCAGACGACGGCCTCGCGCGCGAAGTCGCTCGCCGTCGCCGCGATCCGCGAGGCCTGTGAGGAAACCGGTCTCTGTCTCGGACGCAAGGTCGGCGGCCCCGCGCCGAAACTGGACGGGCCATGGGCGCCATTCGCCGACGCCGGCCTGCTGCCCGACCCGTCGGGGCTGTTCCTGATCGCCCGCGCCATCACCCCGCCCGGCCGCATCAAGCGCTTCGACACCCGCTTCTTCACCGCCGATGCCTCCGCCATCACCCACCGTGTCGAGGGCGTGATCCATGCCGATGCCGAGCTGGTCGAGCTGGTCTGGGTCGAGCTTGGCTCCAGACCGCTCGCCGATCTGCATCCGATGACCAAGAACGTGCTCCACGAGCTCGACCGCCGCCTCGCCACCGGGCCGCTGCGCCACGACGCTGACGTGCCTTTCTTCCATTTCTATGGCGGCAAGATGCAGAAGGACGTGCTGGGCGGTTGAGCTGAACGGGACTAGACTGATTGCGTTCATCGGAGAGCCAATCCATGACGCAGTCTCGCAGCCTTCTGCTCGCCTCCGCCGTGCTGATCGCCCTCGCCGCGACGCCGGCGCATGCGGAGCTCGACGTCTCAGCGCTGAAAAGCACCATCGCCGCATCGCTCGAGCGCGACTATCCCGCGCTCGATGTGCTCTACAAGGATCTGCACGCGCATCCCGAGCTCGCCTTCCAGGAGGTGAAGACCGCGGCAAAGCTCGCGGAGCAGATGCGCGCGCTCGGCTTCGACGTGACCGAGAAGGTCGGCAAGACCGGCCTGGTCGCGCTGTACAGCAATGGTGACGGCCCGACCATCATGGTGCGCACCGAGCTCGACGCGCTGCCAATGGAAGAAAAAACCGGCCTGCCCTACGCCAGCCGCGACAAGGCCAATTGGAACGGACACGAGACCTTCGTCGCGCATAGTTGCGGCCACGACGTGCACATGGCGAGCTGGGTCGGGACGGCCAAGACGCTCGTCGGCATGAAGGACAAGTGGAAAGGCACCTTGATGTTCATCGCCCAGCCGGCCGAGGAAGAGGTCGCGGGCGCAAGGGCGATGCTGGCCGACGGCCTGTTCACGCGCTTTCCAAAGCCCGATGTCGGCTTCGCCCTGCACGACGGCGGCTTCGCTTATGGCTCACTTACCTATCGCACGGGAATCGGCTCCTCCAGCGTCGATGGACTGTTCGTTCGTTTCCACGGCCGGGGTGGTCACGGCGCGGCTCCGCACCAGACGATCGATCCTGTGATGATGGCCGCCCGCTTCGTCGTCGACGTGCAGAGCGTGATCAGCCGCGAGAAGGATCCGACCGAGTTCGGCATCGTCAGCATCGGCGCGATCCATGGCGGCACCGCCGGCAACATCGTTCCTGACAACGCGCTGGTGGTCGGCACGATCAGAAGCTTCAAGCCTGAGGTGCGCGCCAAGCTCGTGGCGGGCATCGAGCGCACCGCGAAGGCGGTGGCCGCCATGGCCGATGCGCCGCCGCCGCAGATCGAGATTACCGAGGGCGCGAAAGCCGTCATGAATGATCCGGGCGTCGTCGCGACCGGCGAGAAGGTGCTGCGCGCCGCCTTCGGCGACAAGCTGATGCTGGTCCCGCCGACCACGACCAGCGAGGACTATTCCGAGTTCGTATCGGCCGGCGTGCCCTCGATGTTCTTCGGCATCGGCGTCTATGAGCCCGAGCGCGTCGCCGCCGCGCGCAACGGCAGCGGGCCGCCGCTGCCGCCGAACCATTCGCCGCAATTCGCCCCGGTGCCCAAGCCGACGATCGTGACCGGCGTCACCGCGATGACGCTCGCGGTGCTCTCGGCGTTCGACGCGCGGGCGCAGGGGCAGTAGCGGGTCCGGCCGCGACATGCTGCGCTACGCTCGCCATGAGATGGGCGGTCCAGCCACACGAGAGGTGTCGTCTCGGCGAACGACACCTTTGTTTTTGTTGGCTGCGTGGCCCACGCCGGAATGAGTGTGCTCCATCCGCCACCAAAAACGAAATCGTGTTCTGCGGCGGGTGGCTGACACGCATCAGCCGAGTTCCTATCTGCTGACGAGAGCAATCATCCCGGACGCCCCCACATGGCCCCTCGTCAACTCAAGCTCGGCGCCTTCATGCGCCCGGTCTCCATCCACACCGGCGCGTGGCGCTATCCCGGCGCCTGGCCGGACGCGAATTTCAACTTCGCGCATCTCAAGCAACTGATCCGCAAGCTCGAGGCCGGCAAGTTCGATGCCTTCTTCATGGCCGATCATCTCGCCGTGCTGAACATGCCGATCAACGCGCTGAAGCGCAGCCACACCGTGACGTCGTTCGAGCCGTTCACCCTGTTGTCGGCGCTATCGGCGGTCACCGAGAACATCGGCCTGATCGCCACGGGATCGACCACCTTCGACGAGCCCTATCACGTCGCCCGCCGCTTCGCCTCGCTCGACCACATTTCCGGCGGGCGCGCCGGCTGGAATATCGTCACCACGTCGAACCCGGATGCCGCGCTGAATTTCGGCCTCGACGATCACATGGAGCACGCCGAGCGCTACAAGCGCGCCCGCGAGTTCTACGACGTCGTCACCGGCCTGTGGGATTCCTTCGCCGACGATGCCTTCGTGCGCGATGTCGAGAGCGGGCTGTTCTTCGACCCTGCGAAGATGCATGTGCTCGATCACAAGGGCAAATATCTGAAAGTCCGCGGACCGCTCAACATCGCCCGCCCGGTGCAGGGCTGGCCGGTGATCGTGCAGGCCGGCGCCTCGGAGGACGGCAAGCAGCTCGCGGCAGAGACGGCCGAGGCCGTGTTCACCGGCGGCGGCAGCCTCGCGGATGGAAAGACACTCTATGCCGACATCAAGGGCCGCATGGAAAAGGTCGGCCGCGATCCGGAGCATCTGAGGATCCTGCCCGGTGCCTTCGTCGTGGTCGGCGACAGCGTCGACGAGGCCAAGGAGAAGCGCGCTTTGCTCGACAGCAAGGTGCATGACGACAGCGCCATCGCCTCGCTCTCGGTCATCCTCGGCACCGACGCCTCCGGCTTCGATCCCGATGGCCCGCTGCCGCCGATTCCCGAGACCAACGCCTCCAAGAGCGGCCGCCAGCGCCTGGTCGATGTCGCCGCGCGCGACAAGCTCACGGTGCGGCAACTGGCGCAGCGGGTCGGCGGCTACGGCGGTCTGTCCTTCGTCGGCACGCCTGCGACGATCGCCGACCAGATGCAGGAGTGGCTGGAAAGCCGTGGGTCGGACGGCTTCAACATCATGTTCCCATTCCTGCCGGCAGGGCTCGACGATTTCGTCGACAAGGTGATTCCCGAGCTGCAGCGCCGCGGGATCTTCCGGACGGAGTATGAGGGGCCGACCTTGCGGGAGAATCTCGGCCTGCCCCGGCCGAAAAACCGCTTCTTCCCAGCCTAGGCACCCCAGAATCTGGCCCTCAAACCTTGACTTTGGGGGCTGGCTGGGTAGGTTGCCGGCCAACGGCGCCCCCTCTTTGGCCGGTGCCCACCCTATCCCCGATTCCAGAGGTTCAAGACATGGCCAAGGCGGTCACCATCAAGGTCAAGCTCGTGTCGTCGGCCGACACCGGCTTCTATTACGTCGCCAAGAAGAACTCGCGCACCATGACCGACAAGATGGTCAAGAAGAAGTACGACCCGGTCGCGCGCAAGCACGTCGAATTCCGCGAAGCCAAGATCAAGTAAGATCGCGGTCTGCTGCGACTTCAACGGGGCCGTTTCGGCCCCGTTTTTTATTGGGCCGATGCCTCCACTCCTGCGGCACGGGCCATCTCCCATCTGATCGGTCCATGGGCCGCGGCTGAATCCGGTTCCCGACTTAAGGAGCCATCAACCAAACCCGTGCGATTTGGGGTAGCGGCGCACCCTCAGTAGCGTCTCCCTCCTTATCTTACCGGCAGACCAGCGATGACCGATCTTCAGACTTTGCAATCCCGGCTCGATTTCATCGGCATCGACCATGCGACCCGGGAGGCGCTGCGGGAGCTGCGGCCGCTGATCGGCAAGGTGCTGCCCGGCCTGCTGGACCAGTTCTATGCCCATGTCGGCAAGGTCCCGCATCTCGCCAAGATGTTCTCCAGCCCGGCCACGATGCGGCACGCCAAGCAGGCCCAGCACGATCACTGGATGTCGCTGGCGACCGCGAAGTTCGACGATGCCTATGTGAAATCGGTGACCCGGATCGGCGAGGCCCACAACCGGATGGGGCTGGAGCCGCGCTGGTACATCGCCGGCTATTCGCTGATCGTGACCGGGCTGCAGAAGGCGATCGAGACGGAGATCGCGGACGGCTGGTTCGGCGGCCAGGCGGCGCGCGAGAAGAAGGCCGCGCTGCAGGCTGCGATCACCAAGGCGGCGATGATCGACATGGATCTCGCCATCTCGGTCTATCTCGATGCGGCCAAGACCGAGCAGCACGCCGCCATGCAGCGCATGGCCGACGAGTTCGAATCCACCGTCGGCCAGATCATCAACAAGGTCCATGCCGACGCGCGCACGCTCGAGGTCTCGGCCAACACGCTGACCAAGACCGCCGAGCAGACCCAGCATTTGTCGGCCAGCGCGGCCTCGGCCTCGGGCCAGGTCTCGACCAACGTGCAGTCGGTCGCCTCGGCCGCCGAGGAGATGACCTCCTCGGTGCATGAGATCGGGCGGCAGGTCAGGGAATCGACCACCATCGCCAAGGAGGCCGTTCGCCAGATCGAGCAGACCGATGTCGGCATCAGCGAGCTGTCGCGCACCGCCGAGCGCATCGGCGACGTGCTCAAGCTGATCACCTCGATCGCCGCCCAGACCAACCTGCTGGCGCTGAACGCCACCATCGAGGCGGCGCGCGCCGGCGACGCCGGCCGCGGCTTCGCGGTGGTCGCCTCCGAGGTCAAGGCGCTGGCGTCGCAGACCGCGAAAGCCACCGAGGAGATCGGCCAGCAGATCGAAGGCATCCAGAGCGCGACGCAGTCCTCGGTCGCCTCGATCAAGCAGATCGGCGGCACCATCCAGCAGATCTCGGAGATCGCGGCCGGCATCGCCGCGGCCGTCGAGCAGCAGGGCGCCGCCACAGGGCAGATCTCGCGCAACGTGCAGGAGGTCGCCGGCGGTACGACCCGCGTCGCCAGCAACATCGGCGACGTCAGCAAGGGCGCCAGCGCCACCGGCACCGCGTCATCGCAGGTGCTGGCGTCGGCGCATTCGCTGTCGCGCGAGAGTGATCACCTCAAGGACGAGCTGGAGACATTCCTGCGCAAGGTGCGCGCGGCCTGACCCGGTTCAGCCGGCGCGTCGGGCGCGTCAGCGTGAGCATCACCCGCCATTCCTCCGCGTCGCAGGAACGGCGGACGACGTTGCACTGAACCGGGCCGACGCACCGGGCGTGCTACATCCCGTGGCTCTGGAACACCGCCGAGCAGCGCTTGCTCAGCTTGGTCCGGTTCTGCGTCAGACAGTTCTGGACTGCGAAGTCATCGCCGAGCTGACTGCGACAGAAGCGCTTGGCATCCGGCGCGCACGCCTTCTGCTCCTGCGGCGTCCCCATGTGGCCCTGGGCCATGGCGAATGACGGCAGAACGGACAGCGACACGGCAACCGCAAACATCAGCTTCTTCATTGGGCGCTCCTTCTTGGGCTGAAACAAACGTTTCCCGCCCAAGGGGGTTCCGACGGAACTGTGCGTCCGAAGACCGGATGGCGAGCGTCGCAGCCAATGCGGCCTGCACATCCCGCTGTGAACGATCAGCGCCTTGCCGCAATTCTCAGCCGGCGCCGGACATCGCCCGCGCCAGCGCAGCACGCGCGAGCAGACGCGTCGAATCCAACGTCGGCAGAGGCGAGTTGGCATCGTCGATGATCAGCGGAATCTCGGTGCAGCCGAGCGCGACGGCGTCGCAGCCATCACCTTTCAACCGTGCGATGATCTTCTGAAAGGTCGCGACGGAGGGCGGCTCGAACCGCCCGTAGACGAGCTCATCCATGATGATGCGGTTGGCTTCGACGCGATCTGCCTCTTTCGGACGCGCGAACGCCAATCCGTGTGCCATCAGGCTGTCCGGATAGACATTGCTGTCGACGAGCCATGTCGTGCCGGTGATGCCGATACGCCTGTAGCCTCTCCTGACCGCCTCCTTGGCAACCTCGTCGGCGATGTGCAGCCACGGCAGCGGTGAGCGTGGCAGCACGAGCGGCAACGCCTGGTGGATGGTGTTGTCGGGACAGATCAGGAAATCCGCGCCTGCCGCAGCGAGCTTGTGCGCCGAGGTCAGCATCAGCTCGGCGACGCCATCGAGATCGCCGCGATCGAGGCAGGCCACGTAGTCGGCGAGCGACGGCGTGTGCATCGACACCTCGGGATGGGCATGCGGCCCGAGCAGGTCGGCCCCCTCCCTGCAGATCGTGCGATAGCAGAGCGCCGCGCCCTCGGCGGAGCAGCCGACGATGCCGATGTGTCGTGTCATTCGTGGTCTCATCCTGTGATGGCGGCCGGTCATGATAGCGTGGAAGACGGACGGGCGTGAGCACGATCCGCCGTCGCGACTCCGCCTGGGCACTGAGCGAGAGAAACACGATCTCTCCACCGTCATTGCGAGCGCAGCGAAGCAATCCAGAGTCCCTGCTGAGCCCTGGATTGCTTCGCTGCGCTCGCAATGACGCCGGGACAAACAAATGGGCACGGCATCGCCAGGGCGGATCACGCCGATCCACCCTGTCGAACCATCTGTTAGCGTCAATTGCCGCAGCTACATCACGCCGCGGGACATCATGACATTTGCCGTGTCGTGCCTGAGGCGCTCGAGCGCGCGGTGGGCTGCGATATGGTCGAGATCGCCTTGCGTCAAGCCGATATCCACCAGTTGCGCCTCGCTCAGGTCACTTAGATAGAGTCTCATCCTTCGCCGCCGGCGGCTTTCCTGGAACGCAAGCCAACTGGATGCGAGCAGGCCGAACAGCCCCCTAGCCGTGAGGCCCGGCGGCCCGGCCGCATTCTTTTCCGACAACGCGTCACGCAGCAACGTGACGGATGCGTTGGGTCGCGGCGCGGCTGGCACCTGGTGCGCCGCGTTCTTCAGCAATGTGAGAGGACGATCGCGCGTGGCGGCATTGCGCGCGATCTCGGCAGTGAGGTGAGTCTGGGGTGGCATCGGGTGCTCCTGCTGCGTGGTGCCGGCAGGGAGCGTGGCCAAACAAAAGGCCCCGTCCGATGCCGGCGGGGCCTGGTGGAATGATCGTGTCGTCGAAATCCTAGCGCACGACTCCTCCCACGGCCCGGCTGCAGCGGGTCGTATGTTTGCGGTTGGAGCGGCGCACGACGTTGATCATGGTTTTCATCTACCACGGAGACTGCGCCAGATCAAGGCATGTAGTTCCTGCGCTCGCAGATGGGCACCCATGCGAGGCTGTGTTATGCCGAGCCCCGAGCACACGACGTCTCCGGCAGACTGGTGTCCAGACAGAGGCGCCATCTCACCTCCGTCATTGCGAGCGCAGCGAAGCAATCCAGAGCCGTTTGCGGGACCCTGGATTGCTTCGCTGACGCTCGCAATGACGTCGCGGCGGCTATCTCGCGCTATTGGTCGGTTGTCCCTGCGTCGCCACTTTCAACGACCGGCTACATTCCCCGGCGCGCGATGAGATATCGTGGGTTGTCCCGCAGGCTGTCGAGCGTCTGCAGCGCGGCGATGTGCTCGATCTCGGCGCGCGTGATGCCGATGTCGGTGAGCTCGCGTTCGCTCAGCTCGTAGAGGCTTGCTCGCGCGCTCTCGCGGCGTTGCCGTTCTTGAATGGCGCGCCAGCATCGGCCGATCAGGCGGATGACCAGCCAGGTCGGTCTGGCCGGCGGGCCGGCCGCGTCCTTTTCCGACAACGCGTCTCGCAAAGCTGCGATGGACGTCTCGGACTGCGTCGATGGCTGCACGCTGCTGATCGCGTCTTTGACTGAGGCGATCGAGAGATCGACGTTGAGCCCTGACACGTGCCCGGCGTCGATGATCGAATTGGTCTGGTGGGGTGGCATCCCCTGCGCTCCTGCTGTTGTGCCGGCAGGGAGCGTGGCCAAACAAAAGGCCCCGTCCGATGCCGGCGGGGCCTGGTGAGAACATCGCGTCGTCAAACTCCTAGCGCGCGACTCCTTCCACGGCCCGGCCGAAGCGGGTCATGTGGTCGAAGTTCATGATGCGCACGAGTTTGTTCATGGCACTTAGATACCACGCTGCCCGCACAACATCAAGCGATATGTCGGCGTCACGCATCCTTAAAGCGAGTTGTTGTTGTCCAACAGCACGCGGGGCCAATCGGCGCTCATGTGATATGCTTCGATCGGGAGTGAGCGATGTACGATCGGATGGCCGACGCCTTTGATGCACAGATGCGGACTTATCGCGGGCATCTTCGCAGGTTGAACCGCGCCCTTGTCGAGGACTACGCACGCCAGAACAGCAAGCACGTGGCCATGGCCATCGAGCAACTGGAACGGGCGGCTCCCGTCACGCTTGCCATCATGCAACTTCACCACGCCATTCGCCGCTCGCCCGCACGCAATTTCTGGCCGCTGATCCGCAAGACCAAGGGTATGCTCTTCATCCAATCAGCCGCGGCCGGCCAGGACAGCCCCTCGCCGTGGCGACGAACGGTGTCGGGCAATCTGCGCTACGCGTTGCCGGGATATCTGCTGTTTTCGCCATGGCCCCCGAACTATCGCCGAAGGGTACGAAACCAGACGATCGCGCTTCAGCGCACGAGCGCCACGATCCAATCGATGGCAGACGAAAATGATACCTGGGTTCATCAACACCTTCACTCGTTCATTTTTTTCCGGACGCAGCAAGCCCGGTGGCTCGTTGACGAGATCAGAGCGCTACAGCGTATTGCGGCCCCGGACAGCATAGCAGCGCTGGACAGGTGGTCCGATGACCCACAGCGCGGCTCGAGCACCACATTGCGGATTTCGCAGGATACACTCGTTTATAGCAACGGCTCAGATCGTTGCGAGATCGAAATCCCTAGCGAGTTCACGAGGCCTCTCGTTGTCCCCTCGACGCCAGATCACGAGTTGAGACTGCATTTGGTTCGGGCTGGACCGCAATCCTACTACCCATGAGTTCGCTGGACGGATTGGCCTGATCGAGGTTCATCACGGCACTCCGGCTCTTCCGGAAATGATCCTCCATATCAGGGCGGGAATCTCCGACAATAACGGCTGACCAGGCGGCGATGACCCACGCTACGCACCGCGCCCCGCCATGAAGCGTTCCAAGATGTCAGCCAGCGAGCCCGAAACGCCTCCCAAGACCATGAGGACCAAAAGATCGGTCTGCACACCGAGCGCTTCGAGGACCAAGACCCCGCACAACATCAGCACGCCGGTCATAACACCCATGCGAAGCGGCTTCATGTTTTCCCCCAACGAGCAAGCAACGCCACGATCAAGCTAACATAAGACGCCTGACGTTCGCAGGTCCGATCAGCGTCAGCCTTATTTTCGGGCGTCCGTCCGAGCGCGCCGACATGATCCTGCGCCAAAAGACGAACTTCTCGAACGCTTTCAACCATATCACTCTCGTCGGCTGTTCGGAGCGCAATTTGCGCTTTCTTTTTTCCAGAAATAGTGCTACCTCCATGACATCCCACCTCGCCATGAGGGGCGCATCGCGATCGTCACGAGCGTGAGGTGGGTTGCGGTGGGCGTGTCGGGGTGCAGCGTGGTTGATCCGCGCGGACGAACATCCTGATGCGCACGGTGAAGCCGTGTGGTCCTGGCCTCCCGACGCTGAGGCCAAGCGGGCGCTGCGACGAAGCGCGCCGGTGACGGGGGCAAGAACGCCGGTCCCCGGGGAGAGCACGGAGTAAGCCGTAAAGCCATCGCGCAGGGAGGGCCGGATGTCCGGCTCGTACCTGTGGTTCTGCCGCGTGCTTTCTTTCTGCACGCGGACCATGGGTGCGACCAGCACCCGGCCTTCCCTGCGCCCTCTGTTCTCGAAGAGGGTTTTGAATGGCAAAGCTCGGGCGCGGATGCGCCGCGAGGACGATTGGTCATGTCTGAACGGAAAGCACACGTGAACGCAGCATTCCGACGCGATGGAGCACGTCTTCCTCGCGAGGATGCATCAGCCCCGCGGCCGTCCTTCGAGACGCACGCCTGCGGCGTGCCCTCAGGACGAGGTTCGTGGTTTTGGCGTGATCTCGGAGGGATGCTGGAGAGATCTTGGCGAAGCTCTCAACCTCATGCTGAGGAGCGCCGCTTGCGGCGCGTCTCGAAGCACGAGGCCCGGAATCGCTCGATGGCAGATGGAGGGCGTTGGACAGATGCGCGGCAACTTCAGCCGAGGACGAAGAGAGCGCAGCCCCCTGCCCCTCTAGCGGCCGCGGCCGGCGGCCTGCGGCAGGAAGGTCGGCTGATGGACCGGGGCGATCGCCACCGCGCGGTTGCGGCCCTCGTTCTTGGCCCGGTACAGCGCATTGTCGGCGCGCTTCATGACGTCGGCAATCGGCTCGCCCTTCTGCTCCAGGGTCGACAGCCCGATCGAGACCGTGACCTCGATGCGCTTCTCGCCCTTGTGCACGGCGAACGGCTCGTTGGCGACCGAGCGCCGCAGCCGCTCGGCGACCATGCCGGCGACGTGCAGGTCGGTCTCGGGCATCACGATCACGAACTCCTCGCCGCCATAGCGGCAGGCGAGATCGATGCCGCGGATCGACTTGCGCACGCGCATCGCGAACTCGCGCAGCACGTCGTCGCCGGCATCATGGCCATAATTGTCGTTGATCGACTTGAAGTAGTCGATGTCGAGCATCATCAGCGCCAGCGGCTTGCCGCGGCTCGCGGCCTGGTCGGCCAAGGTCGAAAGATGCGTCTCCATGTAGCGGCGGTTGTGAAGGCCCGTCAGCGCGTCGGTGATCGCCATCTCGATCGAGTTCTGGACGTTGTCGCGCAGATGGTCGGTGTAGCGGCGCTTGCGGATCTGGGTGCGGGCGCGCGCCAGCAGCTCGTTCTTGTCGACAGGGCGCAGCAGATAGTCGTTGACGCCGATCTCCAGCCCGCGCAGCAGCCGCGAATTGTTTTCCGCATCGGCAATCGCCAGGATCGGCACGTGGCGCGTGCGTTCCAGCGAGCGCAACTGGCTGCACAGCCGCAGGCCGTCGAAATCGTTGAGGTCGAGCGAGACGATGACGAGGTCGTAATTGCCTTCGGCGGCGTTGAACACGGCCTCGGCGGGATTGGTCTCGACGTCGATGGAATGCTCGGTCGCCAGCATCGGCCCGAGCCGCTCGTAGGACGACGGCCGGTCGTCGACCAGCAGCACCCGCCCGCCCTTGCCGGCGTCGGCGACCGCGTTGCGCTCGGGCGCCTGCACGCCGATCTCGAGCGAGGTCAGCGCGCGCATGCGCAGCTCGTCGGTCATCATCTTCAGCCGCGTCAGCGAGCGTACGCGCGCGATCAGCACGACGTCGGAGACGGGCTTGGTGAGGAAGTCGTCGGCGCCGGCCTCCAGGCCGCGCACGCGGTCGGACGGGCTGTCGAGCGCCGTCACCATGACGACCGGAATGAAATGCGTGGCCGGATTCGACTTCAGCCGGCGGCAGACCTCGAAGCCGTCCATGTCCGGCATCATGACGTCGAGCAGGATGATGTCGCATTCGGCGCGCTGGCAGATCTGCAGAGCCTCGGCGCCGTTCGCGGCGGTCAGCACGTCGAAATATTCGGCCGACAGCCGCGCCTCCAACAGCTTGACGTTGGCCGGGACGTCGTCGACGACGAGGATACGCGCGGACACTGCAGAAACTCCTTAGCCGATAAAGCGGCGTACCGTTTCAATGAATTTTCCGACCGAGATCGGCTTGGAAAGATAGGCTTCGCAGCCACCCTCGCGGATGCGCTCCTCGTCGCCCTTCATCGCAAAGGCCGTCACTGCCACCACCGGGATGGCACGCAAATCCGGATCGTCCTTGATCCATTTCGTCACTTCCAGGCCCGAGACCTGCGGCAGCTGGATGTCCATCAGGATCAGATCGGGGCGGGTCCGGCGCACGATGTCGAGCGCCTCCACGCCGCTGGACGTACCGGAGGTCTGGTACCCGTGGGCTTCCAACAGATCGCGGAAGAGCTTCATGTTGAGCTCATTGTCTTCCACGATCAGGACGGTCTTGCCCATCCGCCCCTCCGAATCACTGACACCGGCATGTCCTCTGGCGGACGACTGTCCACCGCTACTCATCTAATTCAAACTAGCCCCAGATTCGTTCAAACCCGTTAAGGTGGGATTCCATCTTTCCCCGAGATGGTTTCCACTTGCTTGAACCCATTCCGAAGACTCGGGCATGATGGGCGCAAAGTAGAGCCGACAAGTTAACGGAAAGGCAAATCCGCCGTTGAAAAAGCCCGTTCGAAATCCGCGCGAAGTCGCTGAAATCGTTGCAGTTCAGGCCCTCGGCTTCCTGGCCGGCGAACCGGAGCGGCTGGGCCGTTTCCTGGCCGAGACCGGGATCGGGCCGGAGACGCTGCGATCCTCGGCCGCCGACCCCAATTTCCTGGTCAGCGTGCTCGATTTCGTGCTGCGCGATGACGAGACGGTAAAGGCTTTTGCCGCCCACTCCAAGTTACATCCCACCAATATCATGGCAGCACGGCAGGTATTGGGCGACCGCCAGTGGGAGCGCGACGTGCCGTGACCGGCTCGGCGCCAGCGAGCGGGTCACGCGCGGTCAGCGGGCCGACCTGCTTCTGCCGAGACTGCCTGACGGACCTCGACGATGGCGCGCGCCGCTGTTCGGGCTGCGGCTCGCCGCGCCTCGTCCGCCATCGCGCCCTGCCCGCGCTGACCCTGGCCCATATCGACTGTGACGCGTTCTATGCAACCGTCGAGAAGCGCGACAATCCAGAGGTCGCCGACCGGCCCGTCATCATCGGGGGCGGCAAGCGCGGCGTGGTGTCGGCGGCCTGCTACATCGCCCGCACCTATGGCGTGCGCTCGGCGATGCCGATGTTCAAGGCGCTGGAGCTGTGTCCCTCGGCGGCCGTGATTCCCCCGGACATGGCGAAATATGTCCGCGTCGGGCGTGAGGTCCGGCAGGCGATGCAGGCGCTGACGCCGCTGGTCGAGCCGCTGTCGATCGACGAGGCGTTCCTCGACCTCTCCGGTACCGCGCGCGTCCACGGCATGATCCCGGCCAAGGTGCTGGCGCGCTTCGCCCGCGACGTCGAGCAGACCATCGGCATCACGGTGTCTGTCGGGCTGTCCTGCAACAAGTTCCTGGCCAAGATCGCCTCGGATCTCGACAAGCCGCGCGGCTTTGCCGCGCTCGACCAGGAGGAAGCACTGATGATGCTGGCCGACAAGCCGGTCGGCTTCATCTTCGGCGTCGGTCCGGCCACCCAGCAGCGGCTGGCGAACCAGGGCTTCCGCACCATCGCCGACCTGCAGCGCGCCGACGAGATCGAGCTGATGAAGCAGTTCGGCGGTGACGGCCGCCGGCTGTGGCGGCTGGCGCGCGGCCTCGACGACCGCAAGGTGGTGGCCGATCGCGGCGCCAAGACGATCTCCAGCGAGACCACCTTCGACACCGACATCCGCGACTACGTGACCCTGGAAAAGACGCTGTGGCGGCTGTCGGAGAAGGTGTCGGCACGGCTGAAGGCGAGCCAGCTCGCCGGGTCGACCATCACGCTGAAGCTCAAGACCGCCGACTTCCGCCAACGAACGCGCTCGCAATCGATCGCGGCGCCGACGCAGCTCGCCGGCAAGATCTTCGCAATCTGCAAGGAGATGCTGGCGCGCGAGACCGACGGCACGGCGTTCCGGCTGATGGGCACAGGCGTCAGCGCGTTGCGCCCGGGCTCGGAGGCCTCCGACACCGACATGCTCGACCGCCGCTCGGCCTCGGCCGAGCGCGCGATCGATGCGCTACGCAAGAAGTTCGGCCAGGCCGCGGTGATCCGCGGCATCGCCTATGACGGCCCGGAGCAGACCGAATGACGCCCCGGTCAATTGCTGCAGGGCTTGCCGTCCTTCACGTCCTTGACGTCGAACTTGCCGAGCGCGCCGGCGATGACGAAATCATTGTAGTCGAGCACGAGCGCGCGCGAGACGCCGTTCTCGTAGAGCTCGAACGACATCGCGTAGACCGGCGTCTGCTCGCCCTCGGCCCGCTTGGCGTCGCGGTCATAATAGCTGACCGTCACCGGCCACCGCGTCATCTTCTTCATCTCGTCATTGTCGGTCGAGGCGTCGGGCTTGGCGGCGGCCTTGTCGGCCGGCACGGGCGCACCGATCACGGTCAGCGTGTTGTAGACCTTCTCGCCATTGTCCGAGCCGTCATAGACCGTCAGTTCGAGCAGCGACTTGCCCTCGCGCGCGGCGGCGATGATGCGATGAATCTGCTCGGTCGGAAAAACGGTCGAGCCGTCGAGCGTGAAGGTCTTCGCCTCGGGCTGCTTGAGCTTGACGGTGATGTGATCGCCGGTGCGCTCGGCGATCCCGTCGACCGGGCTGGGGGCCTGCTCGTTCATGCGCGAGTCGATCTTGAAGCGGTAGCTCTTCCCGGCGCCGTCCTCCCATGCGGTGGACCGCAGGTCGCTCAGGGTCACCTTGCCCTCCCCGAGATCGAGCTCCGAGACCTGGCGGAATTCCGAAGTGTAGCCGTCGCAGGCGTTGCCGGAGAAATTGTAGAGGATGCGGCCGCGCGCGCTGTTGACCGGGCTCGAACCGCGCGACTTGACCAGGCTCAGGTCGTAGAGCGCCTGATGCGGCAGGAACGGCACCGCCGCCCCGGCCTGCGCCGGACCGAACGTGATCGCCGCGACGGCGAGCGCTCCCATCGACAGTCGAAACGAATGAGCCATGAGTTTTCCTCGGAGGACGTATCGCTAAACCGTCACATTAGAGACCGCTGCATTGCGTCGCAACTGCGGCTGTCTCACGGAAACGTGCGCTTAAAGCGCCGGAATCGCGTCGGTGCTGGCAGCTTGCATGTCACTGGCAACTGCGCCAAACAGGGCCGCGGTCCGGCACGGGACCGGCTTTCAGGCGACAGAACGGGGATTTGAGATGGCGGGTACGGTCGAACAGAACCTGGCGGCACAGGGCATCACACTGCCGGCACCAAAGGCACCGGTGGCCAATTACGTCCCGTTCGTGCGCACCGGCAATCTGCTGTTCGTGTCGGGCCAAGTCTGCCTCGGCGGCGACGGCAAGATGATCGCTTCCGGCAAGCTTGGCGGCGGCGTGTCGATCGAGGACGGCTATGCGGCCGCGAAGGGCTGCGGCGTCAACCTGCTGGCGCAGGTGAAGGCGGCGGTCGGCGATCTCGACAAGGTCGTGCGCGTGGTCCGGCTCGGCGGCTTCGTCAATTCGGCGCCGGATTTCCTCGACGGACCGAAGGTTCTCAACGGCGCCTCCGACCTGATGGTCGCCGCCTTCGGCGACAAGGGCCGCCACGCCCGCACCACCGTCGGCGTCTCGGCCCTGCCGTCCGATGCGGCGGTGGAAGTCGAAGGCGTGTTCGAGGTTGAGTGAGTTCGAAGTTGAAGACAATGGACGGGGCGAATGCGCGCACCTGACTGGCTGACGGCCCGCCCCGTCGCCCATCGCGGCCTTCACGATGCTGTCAGCGGCATCATCGAGAACATGCCGGCCGCCGCACGCGGCGCCGTGGCCGGCAACTTCGCCATCGAATGCGACATCCAGCTGTCGGCCGATGGCGAGGCCATGGTGCATCACGACTATGATCTCGGACGCCTCACCGAGGGCACCGGCCCGCTGATCGAGAAGACCGCGGCAGAGCTGAAAGCGATCAAGTTCAAGCAGACCGACGAGCAGATGATGACGCTCGGCGACCTCTGCAACCTGATCGCCGGACGCGTGCCACTGGTCGTCGAGGTCAAGAGCACGTTCCAGGGCGATCGCCGGCTGGTCCGGCGCATGGCCGAGGTGCTGGCGTCCTACTCCGGGCCGGTGGTCGGGATGTCGTTCGATCCGGACCAGGTCCGTGCCTTGCGCGAGACCATGCCGAAGCTGACGCGCGGCATCGTCGCGCAGCGCAGCTACGAGGACGGCTATTGGGCCAAGCTGACCCAGGCGCAGCGCGACAGCATGCTGCATCTGAAGCACGGCTTCAGCAGCCAGCCGCATTTCGTCGCCTATTGGGTCGACCAGCTGCCTGCGCCGGCCCCCTGGATCGCGCGCAATGTGTTCGGCTGCCCGCTGCTGACCTGGACCGTCCGCACCCCCGAGCAGCGTGCCGCCGCAGCCCGCTACGCGGATCAGATGATCTTCGAAGGGTTTACGCCGGAGACGTGACGCCGGCCTTGAACTCGCTGCTGCGATGCACGATCTTCAGGGCGTGGCATCTGGAACGTCCCGGCCGGGGCGTCCCGTGCCGGCCGGTTTGACAAGGACTCGATGGCATCGCCTGAGATCACGCTCGAAGCCGTTCCCGGGATCAGCGAGATCCCGGCGGCCGCATGGGATGCCTGCGCCAATCCCGGCGGTCGCGTTGGTCCCGGCTCATCTCCCGCCTGCGGCCGCGGCTACAATCCGTTCATCTCACATGCGTTTTTCTCGGCGCTCGAAGCCTCTGGCTCGGCCACCCTGCGTACCGGCTGGGCGCCGCGCCATCTGGTGGCGAAGATCGGCGACGAGATCCTCGGCGTCGTGCCGTGCTATCTGAAGTCCCATTCGCAGGGCGAATACGTCTTCGACCGCGGCTGGGCCGACGCCTATGAGCGCGCCGGCGGCCGCTATTATCCGAAGCTGCAGGTGTCGGTCCCGTTCACGCCGGCGACCGGGCCGCGGCTCTTGATCCGCGCCGACCAGGACCAGGAATTGATCGGTAATGCGCTTGCGCAGGGGCTCAAGGCGCTGTGCGGGATCAGCGAGGCGTCGTCGGTCCACGTCACCTTCGCCCGGGAGTCGGAGTGGCAGCTGCTCGCCGCGCAGGGCTTCCTGCAGCGCACCGACCAGCAGTTCCACTGGCACAATCAGGGTTTTTCCAGCTTCGACGATTTCCTGGCGACGATGAATTCGCGCCACCGCAAGGCGATCAAGCGCGAGCGGCGCGACGCATTGGCCGCCGGCATCACCATCCACTGGCTGACCGGCAAGGACATCACCGAGGACGCCTGGGACGCGTTCTTCGCGTTCTACATGGAGACCGGCTCGCGGAAGTGGGGCCGGCCGTATCTGACCCGCAAGTTCTTCGCGCAGATCGGCGAGACCATGGCTGAGGACGTGTTGCTGGTGATGGCCAGGCGCGACGGCCGCTGGATCGCCGGTGCGATCAACTTCATCGGCTCGGATACGCTGTTCGGGCGCAACTGGGGCGCCATCGAGCACCACCCGTTCCTGCATTTCGAGGTCTGCTACTACCAGGCGATCGACTTTGCGATCCAGCACAAGCTTGCCGTGGTCGAGGCCGGCGCCCAGGGCGAGCACAAGATCGCGCGCGGCTACCTGCCGCAGACCACCTACTCCGCCCACTACATCGCCGACCGCGGCCTGCGCCGCGCCATCGACGACTATCTCAAGCGCGAGCGCGCCTATGTCGAGCAGGCCGGCCGCGAGCTCGCCGAATCCGGACCGTTCCGGAAAGGCATGGACGAGCCGTCTTGACCGGCGACACCTGCCGGTGAGAGTAAGGCGCACCAAGAAGAACCGCTTAAGGGACTGCCCATGACCGCCTACGATCCCAACAATCCGTTCGCAAAGATCCTGCGCGGCGAATTCCCCTGCACCAAGGTCTACGAGAACGACCACGTGCTGGCGTTCCTCGACATCATGCCGCGCGTCCCCGGGCATACGCTGGTGATCCCGAAGGTGCCGGCCCGCAACATCCTTGATATCACCGAGGAGGACTACCTCCATGTCGGCCGTGCCGTGCGGACCATCGCGCGCGCGGCCAAGACCGCGTTCGCCGCCGACGGCATCACCGTGCAGCAGTTCAATGAGCATGCCGGCGGGCAGATGGTGTTCCACCTGCACGTCCACATCATGCCGCGCCACAATGGCGATTCCCTGCTGCCGCCCGCGAGCCGCAAGGAAGATCCGAAGCTGCTGGAGGAGAACGCGGCGAAGCTGATTGCGGCGCTGAAGGGCTGATCAGGCCTCGTCGAGCCCGATGTCCAGCGCGGCCGACGAATGCGTGATCCAGCCGACGGAGATCAGGTCGACGCCGGCCGCGGCGATCGCGGGCGCGGTCTCCACGGTGATCCGGCCCGAGGCTTCGGCGATGGCCTTGCCGCCGATCATGCCCACCGCGGTTTCGAGCTCCGCCGGCGTCATGTTGTCGAGCAGCACCGCGTCGACGCCGAGCGTCAGCGCCTGCTCGAGCTGCGCCAAGGTGTCGACCTCGACCTCGATCTTGACGAGATGGCCGGCATGGGCCTTCGCGCGCGTGATGGCAGCCTTGATGCCGCCGGCGATGGCGATGTGGTTGTCCTTGATCAGGACGGCATCGTCGAGCCCGAACCGGTGATTGCCGCCGCCTCCGGCGCGCACCGCATATTTCTCCAGCGCGCGCAGGCCCGGCGTGGTCTTCCGGGTACAGACGATCTGCGCCTTGGTCCCTTTCACCGCCGCGACCAGCGACGCCGTCGCGCTGGCGACCCCGCTCAAGCGGCAGAGGAAGTTGAGCGCCACGCGCTCGCCGGTCAGCAGCGCCCGCGCCGGGCCGCTGATGGTTGCGATCGTGTCTCCCGGCGCCGCGGCGCTGCCATCAGGCCGCACGACCTCCAGGCGCACGTCCGGCGAGACGGTCTGGAAGGCGCAGCGCGCCACATCGAGGCCCGCGATCACGCCGTGCTGGCGCGCCCGCAGCTTCAGCGATGCGCGCTGCTCGGCCGGCACGATGGCATCGGTGGTGATGTCGCCGGCCCGGCCGAGATCCTCAAGCAGCGCCATGCGCACCAGCGGCTCGTAGAGCAAGGGCGAGAGAGGATTGAGACTCATGGCACTGCACTCCTCAACGGCGTCTGCTCGGCCTCGACGATGTCGCGCGCAACCGTGATCGCCTCGGGCAGAGTGAAGCTGGACGGCTGCGCGACGGTCCGCGTGTCCGGACGATCGCTGCGGAAATGCGCGCCGCGGCTCTCCTCACGGGCATGCGCCGCGACCGCGAGCATCAGGCCGACCAGCGCAGGATCAGCCGCGGGCCCGGCCTGCTCCGCCAGCGGAAGCAGGCTGCGGACGGCCGCCGCGATCGTGCGGCGCTCGCGCATCACGCCGAGCGCATCCGACAGCAGCGGCCGTACGGCCGACGGATCGGACGCCGGCGGAATGACCGCCACCGCGCACGGCTTGCCCGCACGCTGCGGCGCGCCGGCCACGCTTTCGGCCACCCATTGCGCGCAGACGATCGCTTCCATCAGCGAGTTGCTGGCGAGCCGGTTGGCGCCGTGCAGGCCGGTGCGGCTGGCCTCGCCACAGGCCCACAAGCCCTCGACCGTGCTGCGGCCCATCGCGTCAACAGCGATGCCGCCCATATGATAGTGCACGGCCGGCCGCACCGGGATCGGATCGCGCGCGGGATCGATGCCCGCCATGCGGCAGAAGGCGCTGATCACGGGATAGCGCGCGGCGAAATCCTGGCCCGGCTTGTCGCGCGCATCGAGCAACACACGGTGTCCCTGCGCGCGGCGCCGCCACACCGCGCGCGCCACCACATCGCGGGGCGCCAGCTCGGCCCCCGGCTCGTCGGCCATGAAGCGCGTGCCGGTCTCGTCGATCAGCACCGCACCGTCGCCGCGGATCGCCTCGGTGAGAAGCGGCAGCGGCCGCGAGGGCCCGTCAAACGCGGTGGGGTGAAACTGCACGAATTCGAGATCGGACAGCACGGACCCGGCCCGCGCCGCCAGCGCGAGCCCCTGGCCGAAGCAGCCGGTGGGATTGGTGCTGTCGAGGAACAGCCCGCCGATGCCGCCGGTTGCGATCACGACGCGTGTCGTGGCGAGAATCAGAGCCGCATCGCCGCGCACTGCAACCACGCCCTGGATCGCGTTGTCGTCGACAATCAGCCGGCGCGCCTCGACGCCCTCGAGCAAGGTCACCGAAGCACAACGCCGCACCGCCGCGATCAGTGCGCGCATGATCTCGCGTCCCGTGCCGTCGCCGGTCGCATGCACGATCCGCTTGCGGCTGTGCGCGGCCTCCAGGCCCAGACGCCAGCGTCCATCCGCATGCCGGTCGAACGCGACGCCGAGCTGGGCGAGGCGCTCGACCGCGGCCGGCGCAGCATCGATGATACGGCGCGCGGCGGACTCGTCGCACAATCCCGCTCCGGCAGCGAGCGTGTCCTTAAGATGCAGCGACGGATCATCGTCATCGCCAACCGCCGCGGCCAGTCCGCCTTGCGCCCACATGCTCGATGCCTCCGCGCCGAGCGGCGACTTCGACAGCAGTACGACGGGCTCGGGCGCGAGCTGAAGCGCCGTCATCAGACCTGCGGCTCCGCCGCCGATGATCACGGGACGGCCAGCCAACTTCGAAACATCGATGCTCATGATGCCAGCATCCTTTCCACGGCGCGCCGCGCGCGCTCGGCCATCGCGGGATCGATCGTGACCTCGTGCGTGTTGGTCTCGAGCGCATGGCGGATGTTCTTCAACGTGATCCGCTTCATGTGCGGGCACAGATTGCAGGGGCGGATGAACTCGATGTCGGGATGGAGCACGGCGACATTGTCGCTCATCGAGCATTCCGTGAGCAGCACCACCCGGATCGGCCGTCTTGCTCCGACGAAGTCCGACATCGCCGCAGTGGAGCCGGCGAAGTCGGCCTCCGCCACCACCTCCGGCGGACACTCCGGATGCGCGAGCACGGTGACCCCGGGATGGTTGTCGCGCAGCGTGCGGACGTCATCGGCGCTGAAGCGCTCATGGACCTCGCAATGCCCTTTCCAGGCCGTGATCCTGACCTTGGTCTGTGCGGCGACGTTGCGCGCGAGATATTCATCCGGCAGCATGATGACGTGATCGACACCGAGCGACTCGACGACCGCGCGCGCGTTGCCGGACGTGCAGCAGACGTCGGACTCGGCCTTCACGGCCACCGACGTGTTGACATAGGCGACCACGGGCACGCCCGGGTGGCGCGCGCGCATCAGCCGGACGTCGGCGGCGGTGATCGACTCCGCCAATGAGCAGCCCGCCTCCACGTCGGGGATCAGCACCGTCTTGTCGGGATTGAGCAGCTTGGCGGTCTCCGCCATGAAGTGGACGCCGGCGAGCACGATCACCTCGGCATCGACCTTGGTCGCTTCGCGCGCCAGCAGCAGGCTGTCGCCGACGATGTCGGCGACGCCGTGATAGATCTCGGGCGTCTGATAGTTGTGCGCCAGCACCACGGCATTGCGCCGGCGCTTCAGCGCCAGGATGGCTTCGACATCGTCCTCGAAGACAGCCCATTCCGGCGGCGGGATCACCCGCCTCAGACGCTCAGCAAGCGATGCATTCGGCGCGACGGCGGGCAGGACAAGATCGGCCATTTATACTCTCCATGAGCATAAGATGCCTTATACTTATCCTGAGCATAAGCCTTGTCAAGAGCGGGCGATCAAGACCGCGAGAGCGGCAGCTTGGTTCCTACCACCGCCCGCTCGGCCAGAACGCCCTGCCGGAAGCGAAACAGCTTGGCCGGCCGACCGATCGTGTCGGCAGCGATTGCGCCTGTCTCTTCAACGAGTTCCTGCTGCTCGATGAGGCGGCGGAAGTTCTGCTTGTGGACGAGCCGGCCTGCCAAGGCCTCGACGCTGCGTTGCAGTTGCAGGAGTGTAAATTCTTCCGGCATCAACTCGAACACGACCGGCCGGTATTTGATCTTGGCGCGCAGCCGCGCGATGCCGGTGGCGAGAATGCGGCGGTGATCACCCGTCATGGCGCGGCCCGGCACGATCGGATCGCCTCCCTTTTCGCGCACGCTCTCGGGGATCAGCCCCGCCTCATACAGCAGCTCGTAGCGCTGCAGCGTCAGTTCCTCGTTCCACTCGCGGCCGTCGAGGCCGAAGGTGATGGCGGCGCGCCGCCACCTGGTCTTCTGCAGCGTCGGCTCGTCGGCGGATCGGGCCCAGGCTTTCAGCTTCGGCGCGATGATCTTGGCCAGGATCGCCGGCGGCCCGTCGCGATGATCCTCCCACGGGAAGTAGTCGTACCAGGATGACCATTGCGCATCCGCGCCCTCGCGCCCCTCCTCCTCACGGGTCAGGCCGAGATAGCTGATGGAGATCCGGTGCGGCGCGTCGGGATCGCCGGTACGGCCACGGTCGGCGAAGGTGTAGAGCTGCTCGACATAGCCCAGGGGATGGCCGGTCTGGGCCTCGACCCAGGCGCGCAGGCCGGTCTGCAGCGAGCGGTGCCCGAACTGAAACGGTCCGCTCGGCAGCGCCGCAGCGTGCTCGATCGTCATGATCCTGGGCTGCCCGTCGGTCACCGCCACCAGCACGGCGACGAGGTCCGCCGTGATCGCATCCAGAGCCGTCACCGTCTTCTGCGGCCGCTTGTTCACCTTCGACATCCGGATCTGTCGGTCCTATTTGTCATCCTTGCCAGCCGCCGCCGGCGTGAACACGCAGTGATCCGGTTTCAGATCGATCAGCGGCGTCTCGTCGAGGCAGTCGAGACCGCGCACCAGAACGGTGCTGCCCTCCAGCGCGACGAAGCGGACCGTCGACACGCCGATCGGATTGGGACGCACCGGCGAGCGCAGCGCGAAGGTGCCCCGGGTCTCGCCATCATGATGGCGCGGGCTCTGCTTTACGAGATCACGGCGCGCCCGGTTGAGCCAGTACAGCACCTGGAGATGGCTGAAACTGTCGATGCCCTCTAGCGCCGGCACCCAGGGCTCGAAGATCTCGAGCCGGCACACCGGCCCCTCGAAGCTGCCCTGCCGCGGCGTCTCCAGACGCGAGGTCCAGGGCGTGCGGATACGGCCGATGAAATACAGCGTGGCGTCGCGCGGCTGTGGCGCGTCGATGGCGACTTCGCCCGGGCGGAGATCGGTATCAGCGGTCATTGCGGAGTCCTCAGGTCTTCCCGGCAATCTATCCGAACCTCGGCTCACCGCAATTGCGGCCGCGCAAGATCGCGCAACTCATCCGAGCCACCATTTGCCGGCCAGCATCGCGGCCTCGCCGCAGACGACACCGGCGAAGATCGAGCGACGGGTCGCCATGAAGGCCGCAAGGCCGGCAACGACGGCACCGTAGCGCAGGCCCCACGGCACGCTGGCGAGCGCGCCCGGCGGCTGCACCAGGATCTGGGCGATGACCCCCGCCAGGATCGCGGTCGCGACCGCCTTGACCCACATCAGCAGGTCCGAGCCCTCGTCGAGCCCGCTGCCGAACCAAAGTCCGAGCAGGCGCCAGATCTGGTTGGGGATCACGCCTGCCACCAGCAGCACCACGAGCGCATGCCAATCGCCGATGAAGTCGCTCATGCCAGCCCCCGCCGCTCGCGCCATTTGTGCGCGCCGAACGCGAGCGTTCCGGCGACGACGCCGCTGACCAGGATGTCGACGCCGCTGTTGAGCTGGGCGGCCAGAGGATACAGCACGAGGCCAAGACCGAGCGCGAGCACGTCGGCAAGCTCCCTGGCGTTGCGCAGGGTCGAGAACAGGAAGGCCAGCGGCGTCAGCAAGAGCACCGCGGCGCCGAAGGTCTGCGACAGATTGGCGGCGAGAAGATAGCCGATGATCGTCGCGATCAGCGCAATCCCCATCAGGCCGGTGCCGAGCCCATGCACGAAGGCGATGCGGCGCTCGCGCGGCACATGCGGCAGGAAGCGATAGCATTCGACCCACAGCGTCACGGCAGTGAAATGCGCGATCAGCACCAGGTGCCGCCGCTTGGTCTGGGGCGAGCGGATCAGCGGCAGCACCGCCACCACCATCGGAAACAGCCGGATCGCGCTCATCGTCACCGCGATCGCCGATTGCAGAATGGTCTGGCCGGAGCCGAGCGTGGAGACCAGGATGATCTGCGCCGGACCGGCCCATACCAGCGCGGTAGAGAGGATCGCCCAGAGCATGCTGAAATGGGTGTCGTGCGCGAGCGCGCCGATGCCGATGAAGGTGACGAACAGCACCAGCGACAGGATGGTCGCCGACGTCGCGCGCAGCCCCCAGCCGAAGGCGCGCAGTGAACCATGCCATTGCGGCGAATCGAGCGGAGGAAGTGTCACGGGCGGCCCAGCGGAACGAACCAAGATAAGGCTTTCGAAAGCCGCGCGCGTCAACCGCCATCAGGCGCGCGCGGGTCTGCGTCCGGCGCAGCCATTCCCCCGCACGCCATGCTGCGGCAGCGCTATCCGGAGCGATTGCGCAACACGAAGCAGGCACCACCGGCTCCGCGGATCCGACTGCAGAGCGCGTCGGCCTCGGCCCGTGTCTCGGCGCCGATCCGCACCTGGTAGAAGGCGCGGTTGCCGCGCGAGCGCATTACCGACGACAGCAGGCTCGGGTCGCGGTCGCCGATGACCGGGCCGAGCCCCTTGATCGCCCGCGAATACATCGCGAGCGCCTTGTTGCGGTCGAAGCCTGCAGCCAGCTGGACGCCCCATGGTTTCGCGGCCGACAGCGCCACATGTTGCTCGAGCTCCGTGACGAACGGATTCGGCGCGCGCTTCAACATCGCCATCAGCTGACGACACGAGGTCGGCGGCGGGCTCGGCGGCATCTTGCCGCCCTTCCCCGCCGCGGCCCAATCGTCGATCGACGCGCCGGTGATCGCCGAGACGTAGTTGCGGGTCTCCCACGGCATCTGCCCCTTGCCGCCGAGCCAGTCCTGCACGCGCCGTGGCCCGGCATTGTAGGCGGCGGCCGCGAGACCAAGATTACCGAACTGATCGCGCAGCTCGGCCAGGAACTGCGCCGACTTCGGCAGCGCCTGAACCGGATCGAACGGGTCGAGCAATTGGCGCTCGTTCGCCGTGCCCGGCATGAACTGGGCGATTCCCTGCGCGCGCTGGCCGTTGCGCGTGACCGGCCCGACTGCATCGCTCTGAAAGCGGCTCTCCTGCCAGATCACGCGGGCGAAGAATTCGAGCGGCAGATCATTCGCCTTGGCTGCGGATTCGATCATCAGGCAGATCGCCTCGCGCGTGCCGCTCTCCTTGGACTCGTCGGTCTTGTTCTCCGGGCCCTCTGCTGCAGCGTCTGCCGGCTTCGCAGCCTCCTGCGGCGAATCCTGCCGCGCGCCATCCTTCGGATCAGCCGGCACGGCAACGTCGCGGTCGGAGGCCTGCTCCGCCGCCACGCCGGACAAGGGCATGGTCAGCATCAAGGCAAGGCCGAGACAGGCAATGCGAGCAACGGAAACCATGGAAAGCATCGTGGGCGCGGTGCAATGGTTGGAATTCTGCCGACAGACAAAGCCGAAGACCATGCGGGGTTCCACCGCGCGGCGCCTTGACACCGCGAACGAGCCGGCTAGCAATCCCCAAGTCCTGCAGGGAGCGCGACGGATGACCGCACCGACCGACGACAGACTCGGCTTCGCGCCCGACAGCGATGCGCCATTGTCCTATATGGCGCGCACGCGCGACTACTATCTGGCGATCGGCTATGACACGCCCTATCGCTGGGCCCACTACACGTCGGCGCCGTTTCAGCCGCTGCGCAAGCCGCTCGCGCAGTCGCGCGTCACCATCGTCACCACGGCCGCGCCTTTCGATCCCGCCAAAGGCGATCAAGGTCCCGGCGCGCCCTACAATGGCGGCGCCAAGTTCTACTCCGTCTATGACGGCGACACGTCGGCGCAGCACGACCTGCGCATTTCCCACATCGCCTATGATCGCGTGCACACCTCGGCCGAGGATTCCGGCACCTGGTTTCCGCTACCACAGCTCCTAAGGCTGGCAGGTGAAGGCCGCATCGGCACGGTCGGACCGCGCTTCTTCGGCGCGCCAACCAATCGCAGCCACCGCGTGACGATCGAGACCGATGCGCCGGAGATTCTCGCGCGCTGCCGCGCCGACGCGATCGACGCCGTCGTGCTGGTGCCGAACTGTCCGGTGTGCCACCAGACCGTGAGCCTTGTGGCACGGCATCTCGAAGCGAACGGCGTCGCGACCGTCGTCATGGGCTGCGCCAAGGACATCGTCGAGCACGCCGCCGCGCCGCGCTTCCTGTTCTCGGATTTTCCGCTCGGCAACTCCGCCGGCAAGCCGCACGACGCGGCCTCGCAGGCCTTCACGCTCGATTTGGCTTTACGTGTCCTCGAGAGTTCACCAGCCGCACGCACGACCGTGCAATCGCCTTTGCAGTGGAGCGAGGATCACGGCTGGAAGCGCGACTACAGCAATCCCGCCATGCTCGCGCCGCAGGAGCTGGCGCGGCGGCGCGCCGAGTTCGATGCGCAGAAGGCGATTGCGCGGCAGGTTCGTGGAAAGCAGGTGTGAAAGCCACACTCGGGCGAAACTCGCCCGGGAATTTCTTCGGATAATGCTGATTGCGCTTGCCGTCCCGCTCCAGTTGCGCTTGAGTTCCCCCGGGTTTCAAGGGGGCAGTACCAAATGAGAGTTGTAGCGTTGGTGGCGCTGTGCGCCGCGCTGGGAGGCTGCGCGTCCGTAACGCGGGGCACAACCGAGACGATCAGCGTCGCGTCGACGCCGTCCGGCGCCGAGGCCACGGTCGCCGGTCTCGAAGCGCCGATGACCTGCACGACTCCCTGCTCGTTCGTCGCCAAGCGCAATGCCGACATCTCCGTCACCATCGAAAAGCCTGGCTACGAGACCCAGATCATCCCGTTGACCAAGGACATCCCGGCGACCGGCGCGGCCGGCTTCGCCGGCAACATCCTGGCGGGCGGCCTGATCGGCATGGGTGTGGACGCGGCGACTGGCGCGGCGACCGACCACAAGCCGAACCCGGTGATCGTCACCTTGCAGCCACGCATGGCGGCACCGGCAGGCCGTGCGCAACGGCCGCCGCGGCGGTCGGCCCCGCCGCCGGCCCAACCGGAGGCCGGGACCTAGCCCGCTCGCCAGGCCTGTCAGCCAGCCGCCGATTGCGCTTCGCCAGGAGCGACCGCATCGACCGGCAGCGCGAACTGCTCGACCCGGTTGAGCGGCTTCTTGTTGAGCAGCAGCCGGGTCACATCGGGGCGCGAATAGTGCCCCGCCGGATCGGCGGCATTCTTGGCGATGCCGATCATGCCCAAATCGATCTCGGCGATCAGCAGGCCTTCCTGCTCCGGCGGCAGCTTCTCGGCGAGCGAAGAGCCATCCGGACCAAAGATCGCGGCGTGGCCGCCGCCGACATGCAGCAGCGCGTGCTTGTCGGGCCGGTCACACAGCTCGTCGATCATCGCCTGCGAGACGGTGGCGCACGGCGCCAGCACGAAGCACGAGCCCTCGACCGCATAGACGCGCGAGGCGGCGTTATTGACCTCGGCGCCGAGCGCCGGCGCGAACGGATCGTACAGCGAGAAGCTCGGCCACGCGGCGACATGCACCTGCTCGTTCTGCGCGTACATCGCGTATTTCGACAGCGGCTGCAGATGCTCCCAGCAGCACAGCGCACCGATCCGGCCGATGTCGGGACG
Source organism: Bradyrhizobium sp. HKCCYLRH3061 (assembly GCF_051168015.1). Taxonomy (NCBI): domain Bacteria; kingdom Pseudomonadati; phylum Pseudomonadota; class Alphaproteobacteria; order Hyphomicrobiales; family Nitrobacteraceae; genus Bradyrhizobium; species Bradyrhizobium sp. HKCCYLRH3061. Next base: position 58,074 of record NZ_JBNPUE010000019.1, on the reverse strand, counting down.
ATCATGCACCGCAAGGTCACTGCCGTCGCCCTCACCGTAGACGGTGCGCTCGGCATGGGTCGGCCGCAGCTTGCGGCGCCGGGCGATGGTCTCGCCGTCGGGGCCGATCAGCCATTGCGCGATGTAGAGGCTGCCGCCGTCGCGCTCGGAGAGTCCCAGCACGGCCGTCAGCTTCGCCTTGCGCACGGCGGCCCGCAGCGCCTCGGCCTGCGGGCTGTCATAGGCCAGCGAGTTGTCGAAATAGCGCTGCACGAAGCCACGCCCGATGCACCAGGCCGGCGAGTCCATCCAGATGTGCCAGGGATAGCCGGGGATGAACACCTCCGGAAACGCGATCAGCTTGGCGCCCTTGTCGGCGGCCTCCTCGATCAGGGCGATGGTCTTTTTGATCGAGGCGTCCAGGTCGAGCCAGGCCGGCGCCGCCTGCACCACCGCCACCTTGTATTTCGGATGTGCCAGTCCCATCGCTGCTGCTCCCTGATGCCCGTGCGCGGCGGGTGGCGCCGCGACCGGGCCAACTATTGACGCCAGCCGGCTTTCGCGCTCGTCTCCCAGGGAACGAACATTCGACTGCGGCTGCGACGAAGATCGAGCCGGCCCGGAATTTGCTGCATTGCCGCAGCCACAGGTGCAGGAGGAGACGGAGCGATGCCGATCCTGTTCACCACCGACGGAAGCCCGGGCCACCGCCGGCTGGCGCTGTGGCAGGACATCGTCTGCGACGTCTATGTCGGGCTCGATTGCACCTCCGATCTCGGCAGCGCGTTTCGCGGCTCGGTGACCCACACCGCGTTGGGACGGGCCGTGTGCTCCGAGGTCGCCTCGGACCGGCAGCGCGTGCACCGGACCTCGCAGCGGATCTCCCGGGCGGATGCCGACTTCATCCTCATCGCGCTCGGGCGCGAGGGGATCGGCGGCGTCGTCCAGGATGGCCGCGACACCGTGATCAGGCCCGGGGAGTTCGCGATCTACGACACGACCCGCCCCTATGAGCTGCAGTTCGACGCCGCGTTCAAGCAGATCGTGTTCAAGCTCCCGCGCGAGATGCTGCAGCGCCGGATCGGTCCGACCGAGACCGTGACGGCGATCAGCTTCGGCTCCGACAGCCCGCTCCAGCCGCTCGCCCACGACTTCATCGTCAGGCTCTGCGAGCGCGCCGAGCACATCGGCCCCGAGCATGCCGAGCGGCTGGCGGACCAGGCCGCCGACCTGCTCACCATGACCCTGGCCGAGCGGCTGTGCACCCAGCCCCTGCCCGCCTCGAGCCACCGCGCAGCGCTGCTCTATCGGATCAAGGCGCACGTCCGCACCCGGCTGTCCGACGCCGACCTCTCACTGCCGGAGATCGCACGCGAGCTCGGACTCTCGGCGCGCTACGTCAACGATCTGTTCTCGGACGAGGAGACGTCGTTCCAGCGCTTCGTGCTGGCCGAGCGGCTCACGCAGTGCCGGCGCGATCTCGGCTCGCCGATGCTGGCTCATCGTCAGATCAGCGAGATCGCCTTTTCCTGGGGCTTCAATGACCTCTCGCATTTCGGCCGCGTGTTCCGCGAGCAGTTCGGCCTGTCGCCACGCGAGTGGCGGCGCAGCACCTTGAAGCGCTAAACTCCCCTCGAAACTCCCTTGCAACGCGCTGGCCGCATGCGCTGGTCGGCCGGGCCGGATCTGCGATGCGCCGTTTTGCCTTGAAGGCTCTGTTTACCCTGCTGACGTTGAACCGGGATGATGACGATCCTCCCCGTTGGGATCTGATCATCCTGATCGGCTCGACGATCGTGAGCATTGGCCTGATCGGGCTTTACGCCTATGGAAAGGCCACCGGCCGCTGGTAGGCCGGATAAGTCGGGTGAACGTGACATGATCATGCGAGCAGGGCTTGGGTTGGCTTTGACGTGCCTGCTCACAGGCCCAAGCCATGCGCTGGACAGCGAGCAGAAGCGTGGAAAAGCGCTCTTGCAAAGCCTTTGCAGCCGATGCCATGCCGTAGGTCTCACGGGCGCCAGCCCGCACCCCGACGCGCCCCCGTTCAGGACCTTCGGTGACAGCAAGCTCTACGACGAGGATTTCGCCCAGCGGCTGCAGGCCGGCCTGTCGACCATTCACAAGGACATGCCGAGCTTCCAGTTCGACCGGCCCGAGGCGGAAGCCGCGGCCAACTATCTCAAGGCGATTCAGGTCCGCCCCAAACGGCGGTGACGCGTCGGCGCGCTCCGCCGGCGTGGAACGGGATATGTACCGCCGTGTTGCCCGTTCCCGTCCATTGTCCGCGGCGCGGCAGCGGCCGGAGCCCGCATGATGACGCCGACGACCCCAGGTCTGCACGCCGACGGACTGCCGCTGCCGCAGCGCACCTGGGCGATCGTGACGATCGCGCTCGGCATCGTGCTGGCCGTGGTCGACGGCGCCATCGCCAATGTGGCGCTGCCGACGATCGCCCGCGACCTGAACGCCAGCCCGGCGTTCTCCATCTGGATCGTCAACGGCTACCAGCTCGCGGTCACGATCTCGCTGCTGCCGTTGGCCTCGCTTGGCGAGATCATCGGCTATCGGCGGGTCTATCTAGCCGGCCTCGTGTTGTTCACGGCCGCCTCCGCGTTCTGCGCGCTCGCCGACAGCCTGCTGCTGCTGACGCTCGCGCGCATCCTGCAGGGCTTTGGCGCCGCCGGCATCCTCAGCGTCAACTCGGCGCTGGTACGTTTCACCTACCCGCACGCTCTGCTCGGCCGCGGCATCGGCATCAATGCGATGGTGGTCGCAGTGTCCGCCGCGGTCGGTCCGACCATTGCCGCCGGCATTCTCGCCGTCGGCAGCTGGCCGTGGCTGTTCGCGATCAACGTGCCGCTCGGCATCGTCACCTTCGTCTTCGGCTTCCGCTTCCTGCCGCATACGCCGCGCGCCCCGCACATGTTCGACTGGCAGAGCGCGGCGCTGAGCGCGGCCGCCTTCGGCTTCCTGATCGCCGCCGTGGACAGCCTCGGCCATGGCGAGGCGCTGGTGACCTGCGCGATCGAGTTCGTCGTCGCCATCACGGCCGGCGTGTGGCTGGTCTGGCGTCAGACCCACATGGCCTCGCCGCTGCTGCCGCTCGACCTCTTGCGCATCCCGGTGTTCGCGCTGTCGATTGCGACCTCGATCTCGTCGTTCTGCGGCCAGATGCTCGCCTTCGTCGCCATCCCCTTCTATCTCGAAAGCCATTTCGGCTATTCGCCGGTGCAGATGGGTCTCCTGATCACGCCGTGGCCGATCGCGGTCGGCCTGACCGCGCCACTGGCGGGCCGGCTGGTCGAGCGCGTGCCGGCCGGCCTGCTTGGTGGGATCGGATTGGTGATCTTCGCCTGCGGGCTCGGTGCGCTCGGCCTGCTGCCGCGCGAGCCGGCGGCATGGGACGTCGTCTGGCGCATGGCGCTGGCGGGCTGCGGCTTCGGGCTGTTCCAGACGCCCAACAACCGCACGATGATCGCGGCCGCCCCGCGCGAGCGCGCGGGCGGCGCCAGCGGCATGCTCGGGACGGCGCGGCTGCTCGGCCAGACCACGGGCGCAGCCCTGGTCGCGATGTTCCTGGCGATCGACACGACCGACGGCACGCGGCTGTCGCTCTTGACCGGCGTCGGTTTCGCGCTGGTCGGCGCATTCCTGAGCATGCTCAGGCTGTCGCCGGCCGGCGCCCGCGGCGCCGAGCGCGTCCGCGTCCAGGACGGCCAGCGGCTGAAGGGCGAGTAGCGACAGCGATGACGGACTGGACGATGCTGGCCCTGCTCGCCCTCGCCGCCTTCGGCTCGGGTATCGTCAATGCGCTGGCCGGCGGCGGCGCGTTCCTGACCTTCCCGACGCTGCTTGCGGCCGGCATCCCGGCCATCGACGCCAACGCCTCCAGCACCGTCGCGCTGTGCCCCGGCCAGTTCGTCAGCGCCTGGGCCTCCCGTGAGATCTTGAACGACGCAAAGGCGCCGTGGCGTCACGACCTCGTGCGGCTGTCGATCATCAGCCTGCTCGGCGGCACGCTCGGCGCCGTGCTGCTCCTGGTCACACCGTCGGCCGCCTTCAGCCGGCTGGTGCCCTGGCTGTTACTGTTCGCCACAATGGTGTTTGCATTCGGCATGCGCTTTACGCCGAAGGATGGCGCGCGCTGGTTCGGGCCGCGGACCATCCAGGCGGTGCAGTTCGTGATCGCGATCTATGGCGGCTATTTCGGCGGCGGCATCGGCATCCTGATGCTGGCCGCGCTGGTGTTCTATGGCCTGCGCGACATCCGCGCCATGAACGGCATGAAGGTGCTGCTCGCCGCGCTCATGAATATGACGGCCTCCGCCATCTTTGCGTTCTCGGGCCGCGTGCATTGGCTGGAGACGCTGACGATGATGGGCGCTGCCATGGTCGGCGGCTTCGTCGGCGCGCGGCTCAGCCAGATCATCCCGCCGGCCCATGTGCGCCGCTTCATCATCGCCGTCGGCTGCGGCCTGACGGTGTATTTCTTCGTCAAGCCGGCCTGAGCCGGACGTCGCATCAAAGCACCTCCCGTCAACGAAAAAGGCCGGCGCGACGGCCGGCCTTTCGTACTCATCTCGTCGCGTCAGGCTTACGCCTTGACCAGCGGTCCCTTCGGAGCCGGCCCCTTCGAGCCGCCGCCGGATTTCGGCTTGCGCTTGCGCGCCGCCGGAACTTCGGACTTCGGCGTGACCGGGCCCTCGACGAACTCGAAGCCGATCTTCTCCTCGACGCCGGACTCGTCCTTGACGAGCACGACGCGGACGTGGCCGCCGCCCTTCAGCTTGCCGAACAGCACCTCATCAGCCAGCGGCTTCTTGATGTGCTCCTGGATCACGCGGCCCATCGGGCGCGCGCCCATCTGCTCGTCATAGCCGTGCTGGATCAGCCAGCTCTTCGCCGGCTCCGACAGCTCGATCGTGACGTCGCGATCGGCGAGCTGGGCCTCGAGCTGCAGCACGAACTTCTCGACGACCATTCCGATCACCTCGACGTTGAGGTGCGCGAACGAGACGATGGAGTCGAGCCGGTTGCGGAATTCCGGCGCGAACTGCCGGTTGATCGCCTCGTGATCGTCACCTTCCCGCTTCGAGCGATGGAAGCCGAACGCCTGCTTGGCCATGTCGGCCGCGCCTGCATTCGTGGTCATGATCAGGATCACGTTGCGGAAGTTGACCTGCTTGCCGTTGTGGTCGGTGAGCCGGCCGTGATCCATGATCTGCAGCAGCACATTGTAGAGATCCGGATGCGCCTTCTCGATCTCGTCCAGCAGCACCACGCAATGCGGATGCTGGTCGACGCCATCGGTCAGGAGGCCGCCCTGGTCGAAGCCGACATAGCCGGGAGGCGCGCCGATCAGGCGCGACACCGTGTGCCGCTCCATGTACTCCGACATGTCGAAGCGCAGCAGCTCGACGCCGAGGGTCGACGCGAGCTGCTTGGCGACCTCGGTCTTGCCGACGCCGGTCGGACCCGAGAACAGGTAGCAGCCGATCGGCTTCTCCGGCTCGCGCAGGCCGGCCCGCGCCAGCTTGATCGAGGCCGACAGCGAGTCGATCGCCTTGTCCTGGCCGAACACCACGCGCTTGAGGGTCTGCTCGAGATGCTTGAGCACCTCGGCATCGTCCTTCGACACGCTCTTCGGCGGGATCCGCGCCATCGTGGCGATCGTGGTCTCGATCTCCTTGATGCCGATGGTCTTCTTGCGCTTGTTCTCGGCCAGCAGCATCTGCGCCGCACCGGATTCGTCGATCACGTCGATCGCCTTGTCCGGCAGCTTGCGGTCATGGATGTAGCGCGACGACAGCTGCACCGCGGCCTCGATGGCCTCGTTGGTGTATTTCAGCCGGTGATAGTCCTCGAAGTACGGCTTCAGCCCCTTCAGGATCGCGATCGCATCCTCGACCGACGGCTCGTTGACGTCGATCTTCTGGAACCGGCGCACCAGCGCACGGTCCTTCTCGAAATGCTGGCGATACTCCTTGTAGGTCGTCGAGCCCATGCAGCGGATCGAGCCCGAAGCCAGCGCCGGCTTGAGCAGGTTGGACGCATCCATCGCGCCGCCCGACGTCGCACCGGCACCGATCACGGTGTGGATCTCGTCGATGAACAGGATCGCGTTCGGATGCGCCTCGAGCTCCTTCAGCACCTGCTTCAGGCGCTCCTCGAAGTCGCCGCGATAGCGCGTGCCCGCGAGCAAGGTGCCCATGTCGAGCGAGAACACGGTCGCGGCCGACAGCACCTCGGGAACTTCGCTGTCGACGATGCGCTTGGCGAGGCCCTCGGCGATCGCCGTCTTGCCGACGCCGGCTTCGCCGACGAACAGCGGGTTGTTCTTCTGGCGCCGGCACAGCACCTGGATGGCGCGGTTGATCTCGGAGTTGCGGCCGATCACCGGATCGATCTTGCCGTCACGCGCCTTCTTGTTGAGATTGACGCAATAGGTTTCCAGCGCCTCGCCCTTTTTCTTGGAGTCCTCGTTGCCCTTGGCTTCGGTCTCCTCGTCGACGCCGCGAACCGGGCGCGCTTCGGAGACACCAGGGCGCTTGGCGATGCCGTGGCTGATGTAGTTCACGGCATCGTAACGCGTCATGTCCTGCTCCTGCAGGAAGTACGCGGCGTGGCTCTCACGCTCGGCGAAGATCGCGATCAGCACGTTGGCGCCGGTGACCTCTTCGCGGCCCGACGACTGAACGTGAATCACGGCGCGCTGGATCACGCGCTGGAAACCAGCGGTCGGCTTGGCGTCGTCGCTGCCGTCGGTGACCAGATTTTCGAACTCGGTTTCGAGGTAGTTCACGAGACTGCCGCGCAGCTTGTCGAGGTCGACGCTGCATGCGCGCATCACGGCCGCGGCATCGCTGTCATCGATCAAGGACAGAAGGAGATGTTCCAGTGTCGCGTATTGATGATGACGCTCGTTGGCGATCGCCAGCGCACGATGCAGGGATTGTTCAAGGCTTTGAGAAAAAGTCGGCATGCGCGTCCTCTGTGGCCCCTTGCCATCATGATCGCCGCCGCCCGGTCAGGCAACAACAACCTTCGTCAAATATAGTTATAACCGAGTGCGACAAAAGACCGGCCGAGCGGCTCGATTACGGGTTCACCGGATCGTCAATGCAAAACCCGTTCCCATTGCGGCAAATCGGGCTTGCGCCAACCGAACGTCGCAGGCCGCCGAGCGGGAAGAGATAAGGACCGGAGCGGCCGTAATTCTTCGGGCGAAACGTGAAACCTGCCGGATCGCGCTGACCTCGTCTGCAGCAATCTGCGGCCTTCGAGGATCCTTCGTCCGACGCCGATTCGCGGCGATCAGTCGGGCAGCCCCCCGAGCAGCCGGAGCCCCCGCCCCCCTGGCTCGCAGACGCGCGCGTCGGCGGCTCTCTTCGCGGAGGGAGCCGGCTATTTCTTCTCCATCACACACTGCAACGGATGCTGGTGCTTGCGGGCGAAGTCCATCACCTGCGTCACCTTGGTCTCGGCGATCTCGTAGGTGAAGACGCCGCACTCCCCGATGCCGTGATGGTGCACGTGGAGCATGATCTTGGTCGCGGCCTCGACGTCCTTGTTGAAGAACTTCTCCAGGACGTGAACGACGAATTCCATCGGCGTGTAATCGTCGTTCAGGATCAGGACGCGGTAGAGGTTGGGGCGCTTGGTCTTCGGCTTGACCTTGGTGATCACGGACGTGACCGGGCCACCGGTGCCACCGGACTTGTTGTCGTTATTGCTCATCCTGGGCGCGGATCGGTTCAATCTGGAAGTTGGCTGCGACATCTTGCACGCGTTAGATATGGCTGCGAGGCTCCCAATAAAGAGTTTCCCTCGGAGGGTTGCTCTCATAAGGGGCGCCCCGACCTGTCCCCTGCCGGGCCGCTTTCCGCCACCCGGTCCTGCTTTCCAGATCGCCTGTCCCAGCCGACCGGTCCGGTCGGACCGACACCAGGAATATGGGTCAGCGACCGGTTTGCCGCAAGCGCAGGCCCAGGACGGACCGACGCTCCGGCAGGACCGATTCCCTGCCCCGGCGATGAGGCGCGAGGTTAATCAAACCGGTCGCATTTTACAAAGCCCATTCAGCGGGCATTGACAGGGAACCAGCTCGGTTGCGGGCGCGGCGCCAGGCTGCGGGCATTGGCCCGGTGTTTCGCGGTTTTGATTTACCCGGCCTTGACGAAGCTGAACCGAAAACACCTGCAGAAAACCATAATTGGTGAGCGACATGACCGATGTCTCCTTCATTCGTTTCTGCCGCCGCGCCGTCCGACGGTTCGCCTGCGACCGCGGTGGCAACATCTCCATGCTGTTCGCCATCTCGCTCGTCCCCATCCTGGCCTTCGTCGGCGCAGGCGTCGACTACAGCCGGCTGAACGCCGCGCGGTCGTCGATGCAGGCTGCGCTCGACGCCACCTCGCTGATGCTGTCGCGCGACCTAGCGCAGGGCACCATCAGCGCAACCGACATCGGAACCAAGGCAAGCGCCTATTTCAAGGCGCTCTACACCAGCACGGACGCGCAGAACGTCACCGTGACGGCCAGCTATACCGCCTCGACCACAACGTCGGCCTCCAACATCCAATTGTCGGCCTCCGGCCAGATCGTCACCCAGTTCATGAGGATTGCCGGCTTTCCGACCATGGACTTCGGCGTCAAAACGACATCGACCTGGGGCGACGTGAAGATGCGAGTGGCGCTCGCGCTCGACAATACCGGCTCGATGGCGTCCAGCGGCAAGATGTCCGCGCTGCAGAACGCCGTGGCCGGCAGCGGCGGGCTGATCGACCAGCTCAGCGCGCTGGCCAAGACCCCGGGCGACGTCTACATCTCGGTCGTTCCATTCGCCAAGGTCGTCAACGTCGGCGCCAGCAATTACGCCAAGGACTGGATCGACTGGACCGACTGGCAGAATCCGCCCACGATCCAGCCTGCCAATGGTTCCTATCAGGCCGCAATCCCGAACGGCAGCTACACGCAATCGCAATGGGACATGGTGGGACCGGGATCCTCCTGTCCGTTCAAGTCCGGCAACGGCTTTCCCTACTTCTCCTGCACCAGCGACCCGGCGACCGGGAGTTCGAGCGCCTCGAGGATTCCGTCGAGCGGGAGCTACACCGGCTACGTCTGCCCGGGCTATGATTCAGCCTCGCACAGCTACTACAATGGCTGCTGGAACAGCGTTCAGACCAGCACGCGGGTGAACTGGTGCACCGGCAGCTATTGCAGCTGCCCGACCAGCGGCAGCAATCTTCCGAACAACACGTGCAGCTGCACGGGAAGCGGATCCAGCACGGTGTGCAAGGTCAACACCTTCACCCACACCTGGGTCGCCAACACCAAGAGCACCTGGACCGGATGCGTCGCCGACCGCACCCAGCCGAACGACGCGAATGCCGTGTCGCCGGCGACCTCCGACGTGACGACGCTGTTCCCGGCCAACCAGCACATGGAGAACAACATCCAGTACTGCAGCAGCACGGCCTCGACGAAACTCGCGGAGATCGTGCCGCTCAGCTACAGCTGGAGCTCGCTGAAGAGCGCCGTCAACGCCATGCAGCCGACCGGCGGCACCAACCAGGCGATCGGACTTGCCTGGGCCGTGCAGTCGCTGATTCCGAACGGCGTGCTGGGCGCGCCGGCGGAGGACGTCAACACCACCTATAATCGCGTCATCATCCTGCTGTCGGACGGCCTGAACACCGAGGACCGCTGGCCCGAATACGGCAACGGCTCGTCGCAAGCCTCGGGCAACCCGATCGACGCGCGCCAGGCCCTGCTCTGCTCGAACCTGAAGAACACCAAGGATTCGAAGGGCAACGCGATGTACACGATCTACACGATCCAGGTGAACACGAGCTCGCCCGCCGACCCGACCTCGACCGTGCTGCAGAACTGCGCCAGCAGTCCCGACAAATTCTACATGCTGACGAGTTCGAGCCAGATCGTGACCACGTTCAACTCGATCGGCACCGCATTGTCGAAGCTGCGGGTCGCCAAATAGCAGAAGCGCCGGGCCCCCGACAGCGCTCTGCCTTCAGCCAACAAAAAAGCCCGGCGCAAGCCGGGCTTTGTGCTCCCTGCGGGCGCGAACGGTCAGTGCGCGGCCGGCGGGGTGAACTTGGCGGCGATGCCTTCCAGCGGCTTGAACGCCTGCTTGGCGAGATCCGAATACAGCCCGGCGATCTTCTGCGAATCGGCGACGAAGGTCTCGTAGGCCGACTTGGCGAACTCGGTCTGCACCTCGAGCACCTTGTCGAGCGACTTCACGCCCTGGAGCTTCTCGACGAACGACTTGGTGTCCTCGAACGACTTCTTGGTGTAGTCGCCATAGGCGGTTGCGATGGCTTGGAGGCCGTTCTGCACGGTCGTCGCGGAGTTCACGACGGTCTCGAACTGCTCTTTGCCGTAGTTCTGAAAGTCTTCAACCTTAAACATGTGGCATTCCTTTCCCTGACTTTGAGCGCCCTCAGGGAAGCCCCGGCTCCCTGACGCGATCACAATATAGTGCAGCGCACAAAATCAATCAAGAATCTTGTGCAATGCACCATCCCGGGCATTGCTCCCCGATCCACCGTCAGGCGCTCCAACCCGGGTCAGTTCGGCAGAAATACCGGCCATCGCCGCAAGGTTTCTTTAATCCTTTGGCAACTCGACCGTCCTAACCTCTCCGGTGGTCCCGGCCAGCGTCGGCCGAACCGTAAAGCTGTTCTAAAACAGCGTCTTAACAAAACCTCAGTTCGGGCCCTTCGATGCTAGGCAGCGTCACGGCACGATCGGGAGGTCCGACAGGCACGGTCAAAGGGGCGTTCGGCACAATTTCGCCTTACGAGCCGGTGATCACGTCAGAAATTGGACGGGGATTTCATGCTTCGCAAAAAAATGGCTTCCTCGCGCCTGTTGCGAGTTGGCGTCTACGGACTGATCACCCTCGCGACGGCAGCAGTGGTCACGGTCGACAGCGCAGAAGCGCGCCGGCGTCATCGGCACCACCACGCGCGTCACTCGCCCCATACCGACGAAGGCAGCTACAGCCCGGCCTTCGCCTCGATCATCGTCGACGGCAATTCGGGCGCGACCCTGACCGCGACCAACCCGGACGCATTGCGGCATCCCGCGTCGCTCACCAAGATCATGACTCTCTATCTGCTGTTCGAGCGCCTGGAGTCGGGCAAGATGAAGCTCGACACCGAGATGCCGGTGTCCGAGCACGCCTCCGAGCAGTCGCCGACCAAGCTCGGCCTGCGCCCCGGCCAGACCATCCGCGTCGAGGACGCGATCAAGGGCCTGGTGACGCGCTCGGCCAACGACGCTGCGGTGGTCATTGCCGAGGCGATCGGCGGCGACGAGGATGATTTCGCCAAGATGATGACGCGCAAGGCGCGCTCGCTCGGCATGAGCCGCACCACTTATGTCAACGCCTCGGGCCTGCCCGCCGACGAGCAGATCACGACGGCACGCGACCAGTCGATTCTCGGCCGCGCCATCCAGGACCGCTTCCCGCGCTACTATCGCTACTTTTCGACCGAGGTCTTCAATTATCGCGGCCAGTCGATCCGCAACCACAATCACCTGCTCGGCAGCGTCGAGGGCGTCGACGGTATCAAGACCGGCTACACGCGCGCGTCCGGATTCAATCTCGTGACCTCGCTGCGCCGCGGCAACCGCCATCTGATCGGCGTCGTGTTGGGCGGCCGCAGCGGCGGTTCGCGCGACGCGATCATGCGCAATTTGCTCGCCGAGAACCTCGAGAAGGGCGCGACCAAGCGCACCGTCGCGGCGATCGGCGAGCGCGGCGGCTCCGATGCCGGCGACGACCGGGGCACGGTCCAGCTCGCCTCGGCGGCGCCAGAGGCCCCGGCCCCGAGCCGCGCCGCCAAGCTGATCTCGACCCTGTCGGAAGCCACCGCGGCCCTGCCGCCGGCGGCGCCGAAGGAAGCGAAGGTCGAGCCCGCGCCGATGACATCGGGTGTGATCCAGACCCAGCCGATGTCGATCGTTCCCGGTTCGACCGAGCCGATGAAGCCCGTCAAGGTCAGGACCGTTCAGGTCAAGGCCGGCGCGGTCAAGCTCGCCACGGCGGCCCCGCAGCCGGTGGCGCCACCGCCTGCCCCGATTGCACAGCGCATCGAAGCGATCGAGCCGGCGCCGCCGATGGTGCGCGCCGAAGCCGCCCGCCCCGAGATGCCGCCGCAGCCGCCGGGCCATGGCACCGGCAACGGCATTCTCGGCGTGCTGCCCGCCTCCAGCCTGCCGGCAGGCTCGTCGCAGGCCATGGCCTATGCTGCGCCTCCGGCCCAGCCGACGCAGATCGCCTCCGCGAGCGCTGCGCCGGAGCTCCCGAGCAAGTCGTCCGTCACGCGGAGCGGCTGGATCATTCAGGTCGGAGCGCTGGACAACGAGGCCGAGGCCCAGAAGCGGATCGAGGCGGCCCGCAGCTCGGCACAAGGTCTCCTCAGCAAGGCCGATCCCTTCACCGAGACGGTCGCGAAGGGCGACAAGACCCTCATCCGCGCCCGCTTCGCCGGCCTCGATCGTGATCAGGCCGAGGCCGTCTGCAAGAAGCTGAAGCGCGCCGACATCTCCTGCATGACCGTGCACAACTAACGCACCGACATCACGACATATGAGGCCCGCGCGACACACGCGCGGGCCTTTTTCTTTGCGCGCGTGCGACACCGCCGCGAACGCGCTCGCGCAAACCACTCGTCAAGGAATTGCCGCTAGAACTTTTTCACCATGTCGCACGATCGCGCCTGACAGAGCCGGGAGCCGCTGATGTCGACATGGCTGTGATGGAAGCAGTTTCGATCTGTGGCGTTGGTGGCGTTGCCGGAGTTAGCCGTGATGCGTACGAAGCAGAGTATCCTTGGCCTCGTTCACCCGGGCGGCGAGATACGTCGACCCCCCTTGGTCGGGATGCAGTTTCTTCATGAGCGCACGGTGGGCACGCCCGATCTCGTCTCGCCCCGCGCCCGGCTGCAGGCCAAGGATCTGATAGGCCTCCTCTTCCGTCATTTTGGAGCTCGACGCCGCGCGGCGCTGCCGCCCTGCCGCATCGCCTTGCGCGTGCTGACGCCAAGTGGGAAACCGGCGGTCCAGATAAGTTTCAAGTAGAGCGACGCTGTCGGCATCGAGGCTCGGTGCCATCGCCGCGAGCTGCGGCAGATCGAACTCGTCGAGCGACCGGCCGGCATGGATGCCGGCGACGAAGCGGCCCAGCATCTGGCCACTGTCGTGATCGAGCACCATCTCGATGAACTGCGAGCGCACCCGCGAGCTCTGACCGGACGAGCGCTGCCCACCCAGCCCGAACATGCTGCCGAGATTGCCGAGCCCGCCGGGTGACCAGCCGAGCAGCCCCGCCCCGAACAACCCGATCGGGATCGCCACCACCAGCTCGCCGCGAAGGCCGGTGAAAGCTGCCACCGCAAGGCAGCCGATGCCGCCGGCAACCTTGATCGCGCGCGCCAGCGCCGCCGGATTGGCGTTCCGGAACATCTGCAGCAACAGATAAAGGGTGATGACGGCGACGGCGCCAGCGATCAGTGTCATGGGCCGAATATAGAGCGTGTCGGCACAAAAAGCATGATCGGCTGCGTCCCCGACCGGCAGGCTCGAGCCGGTGCGCTTGATGTTGGCGGCGGCCGAAATCGATCTCTACTTCATCTGCCCGATCAGGCGTGCCGCGCCCGCTTCGGAGCCGGCGAGCCGGAGCAGCGCCGCGCGACCGCCCGCAGCGTAGGCCGCGGCGGCGCGCAGGAGCTCGCGCAACTGCGCGGAGGCGCCCGGATCGAACCTGCACCACGCTCCTCCCGAGAGCCGCGCCATCTCGCGAAACGCCTGCTCGGCCGCGGGCTCATGGCCCTCCTGGAACATGAACAGCGGGACCTTCAACAGCCCGAGCTCGCCGGCCTTCGCACAGAGCTCGTCGACATTCTCCTCCATCGCGTCGCCAACGAACACGACGGCGCGGATTCCGGACGCTGTCGCATGGCGCCGCGCCTCGGCAAGAACCTTGCCGATCTGGGTCTTGCCGCCGCGGCAATCGATCTTGCCCATCAGCCGGGCGAGCTCGGCGCTGTCGGAGATCCAGCCAGTGGCGCGACATTCGTTGAAGCCCCTGTAGTACACCAGCCGGATATCAAGGCTGCCGAGGGCGGCAGCCTCGCGGAACATGTCGGCCTGCAGGGCACAGGCCATGTCCCAGGTTGGCTGCCGGCTCAACGTCGCATCGAGCGCGAAGACGAGGCGGCCTCTGGTCCCCAGAGCCGCGGGAGCCATGGCCTTGGCCTGCGCGACGAATGCCGCAATCGCGTCTGCCGTGGAATGCTCATTGTCCGGCAAGCGCTGCTGACGCGAGCCATCGTCGGGCGAGGTGATCGGGGCAGAACCGGGCTTCGAACGATGATCGACCATGCACGCACCTTGCTCGGACGCGCATCATGTGGGCAGGCGGATGGACAGCTTCAATGACGGCAGTGACATCTGCCGGATACGCCGTTCGTTCCCGTCGCAAGGGCCGCAAGGATCAGGCGAGACCGGCGTGCGCCCCGCCCCTGCCCCCTCAATGCGTCAGCGGCTTGGCCGGCGTCGCGGTCTTGCCGACCGGCGCATAAGGCGCGACGGGACCCGGATCGAGCAACGGGGTATTGGTCTTGACCGGCCCGATGTCGCTGGTGCTGCTGTCGCTGTCGGCGAGGAATTTGTCCAGCATGGCCTGGATCGACGACTTGGCGTCGTCGGGTCCTGTGTCGCGCATGTCGTTGTGCTGGAAGTCCGTCTTGACGACGGTGATGCCTTCCTTCTCGCAGATGTCGTCGCTCGGGATCACGCCGGGATCGGTCTTGAACTGCGGGTCCTTCGAGCGGAACGACAGGATCTTGAACCTGCCGTCGGTGACGAACGGGACGCGGAGGTTGTCGAGCGTGACCACCTTCCGGACGTCCTCGGGATACTGCTTGGCGAAATACATCGAGATGTCGCCGCCCATCGAATGACCAACAATCGTCAGATGATCATAGTCGGCATTCGGCTGCACCTGGTGCATCTGCTCGACGGCGAATCGGATGTTGGCCACACCGCGCTGGATCTGCGGCAGCCGGCCGACATAGGGCTCGCCGATCTTCGTCACCATCGGCGCATCGGTCGGCAGGTCGTGCTGGATGCTGACCGCCATGTAGCCGCGCGCAGCAAATACGTTGGCCAGGAACGAGTACTCGGTGAACTTGACGGTGTTGCCGTGATTGAGGATCGCGACCGGCAGCTTGATCATGCCGGCTTCGGCCTGCATCTCCTTATCGCGGCGGACGGCGACGGCGACTTCGACCAGACGGTTGTCGCGCGAGGCGTCATAGAACCTGATGGTCTCGTGCCGGATCGCCCACTTGCTCGCGGTGAAGTAGCCGACGGCCGCCAGCACGCTGACAGACACAAGAACGGTTATTCCACGCTTCATGTTCGTCCCTCGGGAGCACAATCAAAGGTAGTTTTGAACCTGTAAGACTCTCGCGACCCGTTCTGTTTAATATATGTAACGGCGCTGTGACAGGAAGACCAAATGTTGTGTATCCGTCGCCCGTTCGTTGTGCGCCGCACCTAGTTGCTGTGCAGCAGAGCGGGTTCCGCCGCCCCCTCTTGTGACTTGAGCCCTGAACGTCAGGTTCAAATCAGTCATGAATTTGACGGTAATCTAGCGAAATTGGCGGCCGCGGCGTTGACCTGAGACAAATCTTCTTCCGTCCAGACCAAACAGGCTGAACGCGCCGCTACCCGCCGCCGCTGTCCGGAGATTTTTAACCAAGCCGCGGGCACGTTCAACGTGCACAATGTCTCAGGCGAGGGTTCGCCTGACTACGGACGGTATTCAGGCGCTGATGATGTCGTGCAGGTCGAGCGGCTTGTCGACCTGGGCGAACCATTCGGCGCGGTTTGCGGCGCGGCGGCGGCCGCGCTCGTCCAGCGGCAGCTTGAGCTGGCGCAACAGGCTGGTGACCTCCTCCCGGGCCGTGACGTGGCCGAGATTGGGGCGGGTGCCCAGGGTCGCCTCGTCGATGTCGTCGAGCGCGGTCAGTCCGCGCGGGAAGAACTCGCGATAGACGACGCGCTCGGCAAAGCCGTCGATGGCGCGAAAGCCGAGCCGCAGCGACAGGTCCTTGAGGCCGTCGGCGACCAGTTGCTTGTTGCGGGAGCCGAGCATCGACAGCCGGTTGCGGACCACGATCCAGTCGGTCATCGCACCGTCCACCTGGCGGCGCTTGCGCCGGACGTCACGCACCATCTCCGCATAGTGGCTCTCGCCGGTCACGGCATAGGTCGCGGGATCGACCGTTCCCAGCACGTCGAAGTCGAGGAAGCTGTCGTTGATCGGCGTGACCAGCGTATCCGCCATCGAATGCGCCAGGCGCATCAGGTAGCTGTCGTTGCCGGGCGTATCGATGACGATGAAATCGAACGAGCGTTCGACGGCGCTCACGGCCTCCATGAACTGCTGGAACTCGGTGTTCTCGTTCTCGTCGATCTGCAACGTCCTGCCGAGCTGGATGCAGTAGTGCGTCGGCAGCTCGAGGCGCAGGCCGGTGCGGCGCGCCCAGGCGCTCCGGTTGTTGATGTAGTGGGTGAAGCTCTGCTGGCGGCAATCGAGATCGATCGTGGCGACACGCTGGCCAGCCTTCAGGAGTGCCACGGCAATATGCAGGGCGGTGGTCGACTTGCCCGACCCGCCCTTCTCGTTTCCAAGCACAACCACGTGGGCCGAGCCCGATTGTCCTTGGCTAGTCTGCACCAGCATGTTGTCGACCTCTTACGATCATCTTCGAGTCACGGTCGTCTGCGGTCAAGTGAAATGCATCGTCATCGTGAATCCCACGGGGGAGCATCCTCCGCTACTACTTGACGCGCGCGTTTACCAACTCCGCATCGGACGCGGAGACGTGCTAACAGGCGTATTCAAGTATGCTGAGCGGCGTGCCGCGTCCTTGTTAAGGGCGGTCGCCCGAGCGTCAAGGCCGAACAGAGCAACCGCAATTTTTCGCTGTGAGATCGAGCAAAAATGTCACGAAGCCCGCGCGTCGCCCGCACCGTTTCCGCCCTCCGCCGCGAGCTCGACAGCTTGCGCGCGAGAAAAGCCAGCATCGCGCTCGTGCCGACCATGGGCGCGCTGCATGAAGGGCACATCTCGCTGGTCCGGCAGGCGAAGCGCCGCGCCGACAAGGTGGTCGTCTCGATCTTCGTCAACCCGACTCAGTTCGCGCCGACGGAGGATTTCGGGTCCTACCCCCGGACCTGGAAGGAGGATGTTGCGAAACTTGCGGCCGAGCGCGTCGATCTGATCTGGCATCCCGACGCGAAGGCGATGTATCCGGACGGCTTCGCGACGCGGATCGTGCCGGAAGGCGCGGCATTGGCCGGGCTGGAGGACCGCTTCCGTCCGCATTTCTTCGGCGGGGTGGCGACCGTGGTCGCCAAGCTGTTCACGCAATGCCGGCCGGACGTCGCGATCTTCGGCGAGAAGGACTATCAGCAGCTCCGCGTCGTCGCCCAGATGGCGCGCGACCTCGATCTCGGCGTCCGCGTCGTCGGATCGCGTACGGTGCGCGAACGCGACGGACTCGCGATGTCGTCGCGCAATGTCTACCTCTCGGCAGATGAGCGGCGGGCGGCGCCGACGCTGCACCGTGTCCTGAAGGAGCTGGCGGCCCGGCTGCGCGCCGGCGAAGACATGCAGGCGGCGGTTGATGATGGCGCCGCCGCAATCACCGAAGCCGGCTTCGCCTTGGACTATCTCGAGGTCCGCCACGCCGAGACGCTGGCGCCCATCGCCCCGAACGAGTCGGGACCCAAGCGCATCCTGGTCGCAGCGAAGATCGGAACCACGCGACTGATCGACAATATCGCGGCGTGAGGCGCCGGGAGACCGGCGGTCCGCCAAGACACCGTGAGCGGCTCCCTCGCCCGCAAGGCAGAGGCAACGGCAGCCGACGCCGCCTCGAACGTACGCCCTGCCCTTGCGAGCGAGGCTGAACTTCCGCCGCGCGTGAGATGCTCACGCGCAACACCACCGGCACGTCGAGGTGCTACAGCAACCCGAGATCGCGCAGCTCGCGGCGCAGCGGCTCGGGCATGGCTTCGACGCCCGCCGCACTGGCCTTGCCGAGATCGGCCGGCGCATCCTCGGCGGTCAGATAGCGCCACCCCTGGAACGGACGCATCGGCCGCGGCGACACCGCGATCACCTTCGGCTGCATGATGATGCGGCACCGCCCGATGCCGTCGCCGTCGCGGAACGGCTCGATGCCGACGATCTTCTCGCGCGCGGCGACCTCACCGCGAATCACCCAGTACAGCGAGCCGCCGGCGAGGATGTCCTCGACCCGTTTCGGCGTCATCCGCGTGACATGGACATGCTGCTGCGGCAGGCCCTTCTTCTTGGCCGCGAGCATGCGCTCGGCGATCCACTCCTTCAGCTCTTTCACGGACTCGCAGCCGACGGCGAGCTTGATCAGGTGCAGAGGCATGATGGCGGTTCGACCAGCGGGATCTATTCGTTGTTGGCGGCCGGCTCGGCGGCCTCAGGCGCCGCTTGAGGCGCCGCAGCGGCCGGCTTCGGCTTCGGCGCGGCCCTCTTGGCCGCCGGCGCCTGGGCGTGGCTGGCAGCCACGCTCGGTGGGGCTGCGGGCGACGGCGTAAGCTGCGTCGGCGGTTTCGGCGCCGCGGCTGCCGGGGCGGCCGAGCGCGTCGAGGCCGTCGGCTCGGGATTCATGATGCTGACCGGCGGGGTATTCGCCGAGCTGGGAAATTCCGCGGTCGTCGGCTTGCCGCTCGGCGCCGACGGCGCCACGCCTGGAGGCGCCAATCCCGCAAAGGTTCCAGCGACGGGCTGGCCCGGCGCCGCATTCCACTGCGAGGCGTAGCGCGTCACCAGGCCCTCATAGGTCCGCCCTTCCATGTTGTTCATCAGTTGCTGGCGATCGCCCACGGCACGGAACATCACGCAATCGCTCGGCGTGCAGCGGTCGCGTGTCAGCAGCACATAGGCCATCAGGCCATAGCGATCGCGCTCGACGGCACGGCGCAGCGCCAGCAGCTCCGCGGTCATCACCTTGTTGGCGCTGGCGACGTCGCCCACCTGGGACAGCCGGCTCAGCATGCCCGCCGCATAGCTGACGGCAGCGGCCGTCATCTCGGCCGATCCGAACAGGCTCTTCTCGCAATTCGCGAGCACCAGATCGCCGGCGAGATCATCCACGCAGGCCAGCGCGGGCGGCGAGAGGCCGACGGAGGCGGTCACCGCAGGATCGCCATTGGCGCCACGCGGGGTCGCATCCTGGCTCCGCATCATCGACGCCACCGCAATCCCGACCGCCAGCAGCGTGATCACCGTCAGCGCGCCGTTGGCGACCGATTTCTCGGCCCTGAGCAGCGTCGTCAGGACGACCAGCGCAAAGAAACCCGCCGCGGCAACGGTGAGCCACATCGGGAACGCCGGTGAGTTCAAGAGCTGATCCAACGAGGAAGGCCAGGTCGAGTTCATGCGCGCTTGTTCCTGACGTGGGCCAGCGAAAGCGGCCCCGATGGCGTCCCTACATGGGACGGCCGTGAAACGATCATCAAATTCAAATGATCACCCGATCGATTGCGGCCCCACCAAGACAATAAGACGATTCCATGCGCCTGCGGGCGCCGGATGGTGTGGAGCTACCCGCTATCCCCAAAAGGGATCGCGCAGCAATCGTCATCGTCTCGCGCCACGGCTCCCGAACGCGTGGCAACTCTCCCTCTCGCTTCGGCTACGTCTCCGGCGGCCGCGTCCGCCGACGCGGCACGTGGTTCTCAAGACAAGGCCAATTGGCTCTCTCGGGCAACCCGCTCAAAGGCTTCCGTCGAGCTTTTGATCCGATACTGGCAGTCGTCGTCTTCCGTCGGAAGCTGGCGGATGATCTCGTAGGTGCCTGTGGCCGCCGGACGCGAGACGTTGCTCGCGGTGAAATAGACGGTCGCCCCAATGGGGAACTTGTGTTTCAACGCCCTCTCCTGCTCGCATGCCGGCAAGAGCCCCTGGTCCCGCTGCCCGAGCCGGCGTGTCTTTATAAATATCGCGCTTATATCACGCCGCCGCCCGCCCTGACCAGCGACCTCACGACTTGGCAAACGCGGAGATTGCGAGATTCTTCAACGGGATGGGTCCGCAAACGGTATTCCTGGACGAGCGGCTCGGGGCGCGCTCGTCCACCACGGACCAAATCGCGAACAGACGAGACCGTTCAGACGTTCTCGACCCGCTCGATGACCCAGTCCTCCGCGAGGCCGTCCTTCACCCAGGCCGCGAAGGCCGGCATCGCCATCATCATGTCCATGTAGGCGCGGGTTTCGGCGGCGACCGGAATGGCGAAGCTGTGGAAGCGCGTGACCACCGGGGCGAACATGGCGTCGGCGGCGCCGAAGCGGCCGAACAGGAACGGCCCGCCATGGCCGTAGCGGGCACGGCAGTCGCGCCAGATGTCCTCGATCCGCGCGATGTTGGCCTTGGCATCGGCTGACAGTTCCACCGGCCGCACCGGCCGGTGGAGATTCATCGGGCATTCGTTGCGCAAGGCCGGAAAGCCGGAGTGCATCTCGGCGCAGACCGATCGCGCATGGGCGCGGGCAGCGGCATCGGCGGGCCACAGCCCCGCCTGCGGGAAGCGCTCGGCGAGATATTCGATGATCGCGAGCGAATCCCACACGCTGATCGCGCCATCGATCAGGATCGGCACCTTGCCGGCCGGGGAATGCTTGAGGATGCGCGCCTTGTCGGCGGGATCGTCGGTGTAGAGCGGGATCACGATCTCATCGAAGGCGATGTCGCAGCCGCGCAGCGCCAGCCAGGGCCGCATCGACCATGAGGAATAGTTCTTGTTGCCGATCACCAGCTTCAGCGTCATGTCGCACCGTCTCCGTGTTGGGCGTGGACGGCCCGCGCAGCCGCGCCGTCGACGCTCATGCTATCGGCGACGCATACAGGATGATCGGCCGTTGCGTCGACACACAAGCGCCCGACCACGCGCCCGCCTTCATGCGTCGCCGGCCGCAGATCAGCGGGCGAAATCTTGTGGCGTGAACGACATCTCGATCACCTTCCACTCGTCGTAGCGATCGGGAGGCAACATCGCGTAGGGCTGGCAGGCATTCAACGCCTGGACCGCGCTCTCCTTGAGCTGGATCGCCTTGGAGGCCGCGACGACCTCTATCACCTCCGGCTCTGTCGCCAGCCGTCCATCGGGTGTCATGCCGAAGCGCAGCCTGATGAGCACGTTGTCCGACAGCGACAGCGAGGCCGGCAGCCGCGCGCAGCTCCTGACCTTCTGCCGCAGAGCCGCTTCCAGATTGGCGGCGAGGTTCGTCGTCGCGGTCGGCCCGGCGTCCTTGCCGTCCTCCGGGCCGCCGGGACGCGGTAACGGAGACAATGGCTCGGGCAGACCGAGCATGACCCCATACTTCACCGTGAGATCCGGTTCGGGAGGCACATAGGTCGGCGCGGGTGCCGGCACGGGTGGCGGCGCCGGCTTGACGGCGGATCTGCTCTCCGCCTTTGCGGCCGTCTTCACCGCTTTGGGCGATGCTGCCGGCGCCGGCTGTTTCGCCGCCGGCGCGGCCGGCATCGGAGGATTGGGGGTCTCCTTGGCGTCCTGCGGCGGACTGGGCGGTGGCGGTGCGGCGGCCGCCGGCGAGGCGTTCGGGTCCGGCTGCGGCAGCACCAGATCCGGCGTCGGGGATGGCGATGGCGTGGCGACGGGCTCGGGCGTCTTCTGCGGCTCGTCGGCGTCGACGATGTTGACCTCGATCTCGTCGCTCTTGGGCAGCTCATAAGGCCGGACCGTGGTCGAGACCACGACCCCACCGGCGATCAGGAGATGCGCGAGCACGGACGCGGCGATGCCCCAACGGATGAACTGCCAACGTTCCATGCTGCTTCACTACGCCCGCGCATGAGCGAAGGTGCGCGTCGCGCCATCGCTCCGATCATCGGCAGGGAATGCGGCAACCGCCGTCGTGCGGCCCGCCGGCCGCGCCCTGTCATGTCAGGCTTTAGCATAAATGCGCGGGCGCCGCCCTCAATCCCATTTCGGCGCAAAGGCGAAGTTGGTCATCCGCCCCTCGGGACTGCCCATCGCGAAGATGTCGGCCATGTCCTGCTCGGACAGCTCGAAATCGAACACGTCGAGGTTCTCGGACAGCCGTTCGATCTTGGAGGTGCGCGGGATCGCCACGACGCTCTGCTGCACCAGCCAGCGCAGGCAGATCTGCGCCGGGCTCTTGCCATGGGCGCGGCCGATCCGCGTCAAGGTCGGATCGTTCTTGATCTTGCCCTTGGCGATCGGGCTGTAGGCGACGAGCGCGACGCCATGGCGCGCGCAGGCCTCGCGGACCTTGGTCTGATCGAGATAGGGATGATACTCGACCTGGTTGCACACCAGCGGCTCCGGCGACGCCGCCACCGCCTCGTCGAGCAGACCGACCGTGAAATTGGACACGCCGATGTGGCGTGCGAGCCCGAGCGTCTTGGCATGCGCGAGCGCCCCAAGCGTCTCCGCCAGCGGCACGTGAGGGTTGGGCCAGTGCAGCAGCAACAGGTCGACCTCGGAGACGCGCAGGCGGACCAGGCTCTCCTTGGCCGAGCGCTCGAGATCGTGCGGCGCGAAATGCGTGGTCCACACCTTGGTGGTCAGGAACACCTCGTTGCGCCGGACGCGGGACGCACGCAGGCCCTCGCCGACCTCTTGCTCGTTCTCATAGACCTGCGCGGTGTCGATGTGCCGGTAGCCGAGGGTGAGCGCCTGCTCGACGATGCGGCTGCAGGCGCGCCCGCGCAGCTCCCAGGTTCCGAGACCCAAAGCGGGAATCCTGGCACCGTTGGCCTCGATCATCAGCATGGCCGTGCACTCCAGAGCGCGTGCAACATTATGTAGGCACACGCCGGGCGTTGCCAACGCACGACCCGTGGTTGGCTTAAGTCTTGGCTAAGGCGGCAAACACCGTCTCGGGCGCATGCGCGATGACGGTGAGCAGCGCGCGCGCCGGGCCGCGCGGCATGCGCTTGCCCTGCTCCCAATTGCGGATGGTCTCGACGGGCACACCGAGCTTGGCGGCGAATTCCTGCTGGGTCAGATGCACCCGCCGCCTGAGATCGCGCACTTCGAGCGGAGCCGCGGGCGCCAGCGGAATCTCCTCGCCGTCGCGCAGCTCCACGATCCGTCCATCTGCCTTCAGCCGCAAGCGTTGCATCGTCCGACTCCGTGTCGAGCGACAGTCTCGCCGAACCGCGTTAAGGCCGGATTAACGATATAAGTCGTTCAGGCGCAGCGGTTATTTCAGGCCGAACCAGAGCGTGGCGATGCCCAGAAACGAGAAGAAGCCGACCACGTCGGTCACCGTCGTGACGAAGGTTCCGGAGGCTACCGCCGGGTCGGCGCGGACCCGTTCGAGCACCATCGGGATCAGGATGCCGCCCAGCGCACCCGCGACGAGATTCGAGATCATCGCAAGCCCGATCACGATGCCGAGCCCGGGCATCTTGAACCACGCCACGGCGGCGATGCCGGTGACGAGCGCGAAGGCCAGGCCATTGACGAGCCCGACCAGCCCCTCGCGCATCACCACCCGCATCGCATTGTTCGGCCCGAGTTCGCGCGTCGCCAGCGCGCGCACTGCGACCGTCATGGTCTGGGTCGCGGCGTTGCCGCCCTGGCTGGCGACGATCGGCGCCAGCACGGCGAGCGCGACCATCTGCTGCAACTGGCCCTCGAACAGGCCGAGCACCGAGGACGCCAGGAACGCGGTGGCAAGATTGATCAGCAGCCAGTTGAAGCGGCCCTTGGCGATGGTCCAGACGCTGTCGGATAGCTCCTCGTCGCCGGACACGCCGCCGAGCGCCTTGAAATCCTCGTCGGCCTCCTCCTCGATGACGTCGACCACGTCGTCGATGGTGATGACGCCGGCCAGCCGGTTCTCGGCATCGACCACGGGGGCTGCGACCAGATTGTACTTGCCGAACAGCCGCGCCACCTCGGCGAGATCGTCGGTGACGGTGACGCGACGGCGGTCCTCGTCGATCAGATCGGCCAGCGGAACCGGACGGCGGGCGCGCAGCAGCGCATCGAGCGACACCGCGCCCTGCCAATGCCGTGCGTCGTCGACCGCATAGATCTCGTAGAACCGCTCGGGCAGATCCCGCGTCTCGCGCATGTAGTCGATGGCTTCGCCGACCGTCCAGCCCAGCGGAACCGCGATGAACTCGCGCTGCATGCGGCGGCCGGCCGAGCCCTCGGGATAATCGAGGCTGCGCGCGAGCGCGTCGCGCTCGGACGGCGGCAGGCGTTCGAGGATCTCCTCCTTGTCCTCCTCGTCGAGGCTTTCCAAGAGCTCGACGGCGTCGTCGGATTCGAGCTCGCGCACGCCCTCCGCGACGGTCTCGGGCTCGAGTTCCTCGAGGATCTCCTCGCGGACCGCGTCGTCGACCTCGTTCAGCGCGGAGAAGTCGAAATCGGTGCCGGTCAGCTCGACCAGCCGGACACGGTCGTCCGGCGCGAGCGCCGCGATCAGGTCGCCGAGATCGGCCTCGTGCAGCTCGGCGACCTCGGCGCGCAGGAACGCCTCGTCCTCGGCGGCGATGGCCGCCGCGATGGCGGCGATGAATTCGGCGCTAATCTCGCCGGATTCGGTGCGCATCGGCGCGCGATCGCGTAGAGTTGCATCAGCATGGGCAACGTCCGATGTCTCGTTCATGACGTGCCTCACGCGCTTGATTTCAGAGCAAATGGTCTGATTTGTGCTTCACGCATTACATAATCGGCAACAGCGAGCGCAACGGGAAAAGATGCGGCCTTGGCGATCGATGACGGGATGGGTAAACGCGGCCGGCGTCGTGGCGGCGCTGCTCGCGGCTGACGTCGCCGCAGCCGCGCCTGCCGCATGCCCGCGCGAAGGTACGCTCGGCACGTCGCGCATTCTCACCGTCGACGCCGGCACACATCCGCGCGTCGGCCTGAAGAGCTTCCCGGACACGCTGCCGCTGCATGACGGCGAGGTGGTGCTGACCTTCGACGACGGCCCGTCGCCGCCGATGACCGACAAGGTGCTCGCCGCGCTCGCCAGGGAATGCGTGCGCGCGACCTTCTTCCTGGTCGGCCAGCCTGCGTCGGGCCGCGCCGCGCTGGTGCGGAAGATCGCGGCCGAAGGCCACACCGTCGGTCATCACACCTTCACGCATGCGCATCTCGCGCACATCACGCCGGAACAGGCCGTCGCTGAGATCGATCGCGGCATCGCCGCCGACGAGAAGGCGCTCAACGGCGTCGAGACGACCACGCCGTCGACGCCATTCTTTCGCTTCCCCTATTTCGAATCGACACCGGCGACGCTCGACCTGCTGCAGTCACGCGGCATCGTCGTGTTCGGCGCCGACTTCTGGGCCGGCGACTGGAACCCGCTGTCGCCGCAGCAGACTCTCCACCGGCTGACCAGCCGGCTGAACCAGGCGCGCAAAGGCATCATCCTGCTGCACGACCCGCAGCCGCGCACGGTGGCCATGCTGCCGGCGTTCCTGCGCTACCTGAAGAAGCACGGCTATCGCGTGGTCCATGTGGTGCCGAAGCCGCCGGAGGATTTGCATCACGACGAGCATAGCGAGCGCCCTTCAGCCGCGCCGACGCCGCCGCACGAAGGTGGTTAATCCGTCGTTCAGGACCACTGTCTACGCTCGACTGCCGTGATCGCGGCGATTTCTGCCGCTTGCAATCCGGCAACAGCCGCTGGCAAACCGGAACCCGGAACGATGTCATCTCGCGACAGCCGAACATCCCTGCTATGTCTTGGCGGTCGCTTGCCTGCCCCCCGCGGCTGCGACACATCATCGACCGTGGAAGACCCTGGCCGAAGGAGCCGGGACCGTGAAGGGAATGTGAGCAGCGTGATGCGTGATCGTTGGTGGGCTTGCGTCGGACGGCCAACATGGCTCGCAGTGCTGTTGGGCACCGTCGCCTGCTTCGCCTCCAGTGTCGGATCGTCGGCCGCACCGGTGGCCGATTGTCCCGGGCATCCGAACGCGCTCGGCACGTCGCGCGTCCTGGTGGTC
This sequence comes from Bradyrhizobium sp. HKCCYLRH3061, assembly GCF_051168015.1. Classification (NCBI taxonomy): domain Bacteria; kingdom Pseudomonadati; phylum Pseudomonadota; class Alphaproteobacteria; order Hyphomicrobiales; family Nitrobacteraceae; genus Bradyrhizobium; species Bradyrhizobium sp. HKCCYLRH3061. Next base: position 31,985 of record NZ_JBNPUE010000019.1, on the reverse strand, counting down.
GATCCGCGCGAGCATCCGCGCATCGGCGCGATGCAGTACAAGGAGACGCTGCCGCTTCGGGATCACGAGGTCGTCATCACCTTCGACGACGGCCCGCTGCCGAAATACAGCAATCAGGTGCTGCAGATCCTCACCGACCAGTGCGTCAAGGCGACGTTCTTCACCATTGGCCGCCAGGCCAAGGCCGATCCCGAGGGCGTGCGGAAGCTTGCGGCCGCCGGCCACACCATCGGCACCCACAGCCAGAACCATCCGCTGAGCTTCAACAAGATGACGCTCGACCAGGTCAAGCCCGAGGTCGACCAGGGCATCGCCTGGACGACGGCGGCGCTGACCGATCCGTCGGCGCTGTCGCCGTTCTTCCGCGTGCCCGGCCTGCTGCGCGGCGACGCCGTGGAGAGCTACGCCGCCTCGCTCGGCCTGCAGCTCTGGAGCGCCGACTTCCTCGCCGACGACTGGCGCAACATCTCCGGCGCCAAGGTCTACGAGCTCGCGATGAAGCGGCTGGAGGCGCGCGGCAAGGGCATCCTGCTGCTGCACGACATCCATGCGCGCACCGTGACGGCGCTGCCGAAGATCCTCGCCGAGCTCAAGGCCAAGAACTACCGAATCGTCCACGTCGTGGCGGCGACGCCGGACCTTCCGGCGACGCCGACCGAGCCCGAGGATTGGCTGGTGCACCGCCCGTCGGACGAGACCCCGGTGGCGCATTGGCCGAGGATAGCGCCCGTCGATCTCGCTGGCGCCGATACGAGGGCCCGCGCCAGGCTGGATGATTTCGGCATTCTCGACGTGCCGGCGGCCGTCGGACGTGTCGCGCAGAAGCCGGCATGGCCGCGTCCGCCGCTCGCGCGGCGGCTTGCGGCGCCGGCCTTGGCAGCGCCGGCGTCCGATCTGTTCGCATGGCCGCCTGTCGCGCCGCTGTCGGCGCAGCGGCGCCAGCTGGCCCGGCTCGAAAGCCCGGCGCCGAAGGCTGTGGCCGCCAAGCCGGCGCCGCGCCCGGTGCGCCTCGCCAGCCTCAGGCGGCGCTGAACATTCGCAGATGTTGCAGGTGAGGACGCGAAGACGATTCGCCCGCGCCGCGCGCGATCAGTTCGAGACCAGCTTGCTGACGCAGAGGATGACGGCGGCCGCCAGGAAGAACAGGTCCATGTAGGACTTCTTCTCGCCGTCCTTGCGCAGCGATCCGACGTCGGACACCACCTGCCTGCTGACCACCTGCCCGACCGGCCCGTCGCCGAGCATGCCGGCCAGACGGCGAACGTCCGACTCCATCTTCTCGATCCGTCCGAAGAAGTGGAAGGTGCGCACCACCGTGACGGCGCGCATGCCGGCATAGATCAGCACCACCAGCGCCAGCACGGCGCGGTTCTGGTACTTCTCGACGTAGTTCAGGCTGAGATAGACGGCCGCGAGAAATACGAAATTCGAGACGAAGCGGTACACGAGGCCCGTGAAGTTCATCTGCTCCCCCACATGATGTTCGGATCACTGGCCGACGACAGAACTCACGAAACGCGTTTCGCCCCCGCGTCCTGGTCCAACCGGCGTCACCCTAGGAGAGCGGGCTTGCGAATTCGTGAAGTGGAGATTTTGCAGCGCCAGAACAGGCCCGCTTGGTAAACAAGGGACTGCCCGGCGGGCGCCGCTGCAGCCTGCAATTGCAGGGCTGCAGCGGCTCCCGCACTATGCGCCGAACCGGGCCGGCGCGCAGGCGGCGACGTCGACGCTCGGCGCCTCGCCGCTCATCAGCTCGGCGAGGATGCGGCCGGTCGCAGGCCCCAGCGTGAAGCCCTGGTGGCCGTGGCCGAAATGCAGCCACAGGCCCTTGTGACGCGCCGCCTGGCCGACCACCGGCAGCATGTCGGGCATGCACGGCCGCGTGCCGATCCACGGCTCGGGCTCGACCGGCTTGCCGAGATCGATGAGCTGGCGCGCGGCAGCCTCGGCCTTGCCGAGCTGAACCGGGGTCGATTTCGCATTCGGCGATGACAGCTCGGCGCCGGTCGTGATGCGCACGCCGAGCGCCATCGGGTTCATCAGATAGCCGCGCGCCGCATCGCGCAGCGGCAGATCGAGCGGCGCGCCGCCGGTGTAGTGACGGTGATAGCCGCGCTTGCGCACCATCGGGATGTCGTAGCCGAACCGCGTCAGGAACTCCGGCGACCACGGCCCGAGCGCGACCACCACGGCCTCGGCTTCGATGCGTCCCTCCGCGGTGGTGACGGCCCAGCCGCTGCCCGCCTGCGCGAGCGTGGTCGCGTCGCCACGCAGCAGCTTGCCGCCACGACGCGTGAACAGCTCGGCATAGGAGGCGACGAGGCTGCCGGGATCGGACACGGTCCACGGCTCCTGCCAGTGCAGGCCGCCGATGCCGCTGTCGATCAGCCCGGGCTCGGCCTGCTTGAGCTGCTGCGCGCTCAAGAGCTTGAACTTGACGCCGAACGCCTTGCCGACCGCCTCGGCCTCCCTGGCCTCCTTGTCGAACTGCGCCTGCGTCCGGTGCAGCACGCGGAAGCCGTCGCGGCGCACGAGGTTGCCGGCGCCGGCCGCGAGGATCAGCGGCTCGTGCTCGGGCGCGGCGCGCGCGATCAGTTGCGCATAGGTGCGCGTCAGCACCTCGTGGCGCGCGGGGAACGAATTCCACCAATATTGCAGCAGCGGCCGGACGTGATAGGGCAGCGCCGCGAGGCTGTAATGCACGTCGTTGGTGCGCGCCAGCGCGATGTCGAGCACGCCGGCGAGATCATAGGGCATCGCGTAGGGCCGGACGGCCTCGCTCTGGATGATGCCGGCATTGCCATAGCTGGTCTCGCGGCCCGGCTCCCTGCGGTCGACCAGCGCCACTGACCAGCCGCGGCTCTGCAGATGCAGCGCCGTGCCGACGCCAACCATGCCGCCACCGAGAACGATCGCGCTTCGCATCGTCATCACTCCTACCTCAGGTCCGCGCCGCCGCGACGACGGTGACCTCGATCTTCACATCCGCGATCATCTGCGCCTGCACCGTGGTACGGACCGGCAGCGGATCCTTGAAGTGCCTGCGATAGGCTTCGTTGTAGGCGGCGAAATCCGCCTTGTCGGCGAGGTGCACCATGCAGGACACGATGTCGTCGAGCGTCAGGCCTTCGCCGGCCAGCGTTTCCGCGATGTGCTTGAAGACGAGGTCGGTCTGCGCCGCGATCCCTTCGGGAATGCTGCCGTCATCGGCGACCGGCACTTCGCCGGACAGGAACACCAGGCCGCCGGCGCGGCGCACCAGCGAGAACGGCCATGAGGGGGCGTCGGACATCGTTAGTCGCTCCAGGATGTAGTGATCATGAGGGCCGCCTCAATCCCACGCCATGAAGCCCGGCGTCTGCGCCAGCGGCGGCAGCGACGCGAGCCTTGCGAGATCCGGCCGCGGACGGCGAAGCTCGGCGTCATCGGCAAAGGCGGCTTCCAGCGCCGCGGCCACGCCGAGCACCAGCGCATCGCCGCCGCGCGGGCCGACGATCTGCAGGCCGAACGGCAGGCCGTTGTCGTCGAGGCCGAGCGGCAGGCTGAGCGCGGGATGCCCGGCCAGGGTCACCGCATAGGCGAGCGCCAGCCAGTGGAAGTAGGACCGCGTCGGCACGCCGTCGATCTCGGCCGGATAGAGCTCCGCCCAGGGCCGCGGGCTCAAGGTGATGGTCGGGCTGATCAGCACGTCATGGCTGGCGAAGAAGCTCTGATAGGCGCGGTAGATCCGGGTCTGGTTGGCGCTCGCGCGCGAGAAATCCTCGAGGCTGTAGCCGAGCCCCTCCTCGACATTGGCGCGCACGTTCGGCCCGATCATCTCGGGGCGTTCGCGATAATTCTTGCCATGCTGGGTCAGGAACAGCGAGGCGCGCAGCACCGCAAAGGTCTCGTCGGCCCCGCTGCAATCCGGCGCGCCCTCGTGCGTCTCGGCAAACAGCGGCGCGATGCGCGACACGCGCGCACGGAAGGCGCGGCGGATCAGTTGTTCGGTCGGCGCGAAGCCGAAATCCTCGGTGAAGGCGAGCCTGAGCTTGTTCAGTTCCACCGCTGGCGGCACCGCCCAGCGCGCTGGCGCGCCGCGCACGGCCTCGCCGGGCAAGGTGTAGGCGAGCGGATCGCGCGCATCGTCGCTTGCCATCACCGACAGCATCAGCGCGGTGTCGGCGACGTCGCGCGCCATCGGCCCGTCGGTCGACAGGCACGACCAGCCATGGGCGCGCTTCTCGCTGGCGACGAGGCCGTAGGACGGCCGCATCCCAACAATGCCAGAGAAGCCGGCCGGATTGCGCAAGGACCCGCCGGTGTCGGAGCCGGAGGCCAGCGGGGCCATGCCGCAGGCGAGCGCGACCGCCGAACCGCCGGAGGAGCCGGCGGCCGAGCGCGTGGGATCGAACGGGTTTCCGGTGGCGCCGAACACGGGATTGCGGGTGTTGCCGCCCGCCGCCCATTCCGGCGTGTTGGTCTTGCCGAAGATGATCGCGCCGGCCGCGCGCAGCCGGCCCACCGAGGCCTGGTCGACGGCCGGGACATTGTCGGCCAGGATCGGGCTGCCATAGGTCGAGCGCATCCCGGCGGTGTCCTGGGTGTCCTTGATCAGCACCGGCAGGCCGTGCAGCGGCCCCCTGTCCTCGCCCCTGACGATCTCGGCCTCGGCGCGCTTGGCGGCCGCCCGGGCGCCAGCTTCATCCAGGGTCACCACCGCGTTGACCGCCGGGTTCACCGCCGCGATCCGTTCCAGACACGAGTCGAGCAGCGCAACCGGGGAGATCGCCTTTGTTTTCAGCAGCTTGACCAGCTCGACGGCGGTCTTGTCGCAAATCGATTGCACTGGGCTTCTCTTTTCCGTTTCGGAAAACTATTTAGCATATAGGAAATCGAATGCACGACCTGAAAACGCATTGTTCCACCGCTGTCCACGCATGACCTTCGGACGTCGGAGCACACAATTGAATTTCCTGCGCTTTGGGGCGAGATTGCCCGAACTGCCCCGGCCATCGGCACGCCTGATCCGCTAACGGATTTTCCGGAGATCGCTTTGACAGACACTGCCATCAGCGTTTCAGCCGAAGGCCCGCACTCCCAGCTCGGCCAGTGCCTGAAGGCGGCCCGGCAGGCGCGCGGCCTGACCCTGAAGCAGGTCGCGGAGAAAACGGGGATGGCGCTGTCGACCTTGTCCAAGGTCGAGAACGGCCTGATGTCGCTGACCTATGACAAGCTGCTGCAGCTCACCTCGGGCCTGCAGATGGACATCGCCGAGCTGTTCAGCCCTGCTTCGCCGCGCCCCGAGCCGGGCCGCCCGGTGACCGCCCGCCGCAGCGTCAGCCGCGCCGGCCAGGGCCAGATCGTCAACACCCGATTCTACACCTACACCTATCAGTGCACCGACCTGATCGGAAAGCGCATGGTGCCGATGATCGCCGAGGTGCGCGCCCGCACGCTCGAGGAGTTCGGCCCCCTGCTCCGCCACAGCGGCGAGGAGTATTTCCTCGTCACCCGCGGCACCATCGCCGTGCACACCGAGTTCTACGCGCCGGAGATCCTGCACGAGGGCGACGGCATGTATCTCGACAGCACCATGGGCCACGCCTACCTCAACGCGGGCGAAGCGGCGTCGGCGCAGGGCGTGTGCCTGTGTACGAGCGAGCAGTCGGATCTGTTCGAGCAACTGCACAGGATCGCTAAGAAAGATGCGGTGGAGTGAGGGCGGAGCGGTCTGCTGCTCCGTTGATATCCGTGTGGTGAAGTGCTACGTTGAACAACAGCAGCTTTTGTCTAACATGATCGAAGCGTCCATGACCAAATCCCCCGCAGGCAAATCACCAACCCGCCGAGATAAGGGCGCGGCAGGCAGCAGTTCGCGGATTCACCGCGAAGCGGCAACTGGCCAGTTCGCCGGGAGCGAGACGCGGTTCGAGGCGGTGATGCGGGCAGCCGAGCGGTCGGGTCTGCTGAAAGACAAACAAGGTCGTATCGGCGGCCGGGTGAGTTCTGCACTTGTCCGCCAAGCGAAGCGGCAAACGGGCATCGAGACGGATACGGACTTGATCGAATTTGCCCTCGCAACGGTCGCGCTTGAGGACAACTTCGCAGATGTGTTCAAACGGTCGCGTGGTACGGCGGATCCGAAGCTGAAGCTCGGTTTTTGACGTGGCGGCGTTCGATTTCGATGCCGCACGACGATGGGCGCGGTTCGACCCGTGGAAAACGCTGCCCCGAAGAAGTGATGACCAACTACCATTTGTTGACGCGACCCTGATCGCTGGACAGGGGCTTTTGCTCGACACCTGCGTCTACATCGACCAGATGCAGGATCGATCACCTCCGATTCTCGACGATCTGATCGCACATCGGCAAGTGAATCACTCAACAGTTGCGATTCAAGAGTTGATGCACACGGTCGGCGTATTGAACCCCTCTGATCCGCGCACAGCGCCGATCATCGATGTGATCGGAAAGCACATCAAAGCGATGCCACCCCATCGCACCTTTGCACCTGATGGCGACACGCTCGGGCGCGCAGCACTCCTTTCGGGTATCCTTTGCCGTCTTCAGAGTTACGAACGAGACGGTAAGCTGCGCGCACTTCAGGACAGTGTGCTGTTTCTTCAGGCCCAGAAGCTCGGTTTGGTCGTCCTTACCGCGAACGTCGCGGATTACGACCTTCTGCTGCAACTCGTCCCCGCGGGTCGAGCGCTGCTTTACAGACGGCGTGAACCATAGTGGGGGCCTTCAGGACATCGCGCCAGTAGCCGGCCTTCATGGCTGAAAGGTTGCGCACGACTAGCGGCAGAGCTTCCGCGCCAGGCGGGCGCAGACTGGATGACCAGTCGATAACCTGGCCAGGCGCGATCAGCAGAGCAACAAAGAGTGCGACCTGCGCCGCGATGAGCAGGACAAGCATGAGACACTGGGCGCGTGTCAGCGGCGCCGCAAACAATGCGGTGATCACGGTCGCTCCTTTCGCGAGTGAATGGTTCAGGTGATGGGCACGAGTGCCGCCCTCACCGCATCATCGAGGGGCGTATGCGACTCGCGCCGAGCAGGCTGGCCAGCCTGTCATTGTCCAGCGCGAGGCTCTGCTTCCACAGCCAGCGCATTTCGATCGCCTCGCGCATGAAGCGCACGAACGGCGCCGCGAACCAGAGCGTGATCCACGGGAACGGCTTCACCGGCAGGTCGGGACGGCCGACGACGCGGCGGACGGCGTCGATCATCTCGCGGCCGGTCGCATCGTAATTAGACGGAAGTCCGGCTGGTTTCGCGGTGGGGGTCGCCTGCGCCGAAATTCTCTTTTCATCCGCCGGCTCAATTACATCACCACTGTCCAGTCCCCGCGCGAAAAATATTCCTCTTTCGCTTTATCGGAAATCATGATTGTATCTCCCCATCCCGCCTCGGCACGAGGGGCGTATCGCGATCGTCACGGCACGCGGGGTGGGATGCGGTGGGCGCAGCGGCTCGCAGCGTGACGAAGGTCATGCGGACGAACGAAGCCGTTGCGCCGGCGAAATCGTAGGGTCCTGGCCTCCCGGTGCTGAGGCCAAGCGCGCGACAACGCGTTCGCGTTGCGCGGGCGACGGGGGCAAGACAGCCGGTCCCCGGGGAGAGGACGTATAAGCCGTCAAAACCATCGCGCGGGGAATGCCGGGATGCCTCGGCTGAACCTGTGGTTCCTGCCGCCTGCATTCTTGTTCGCAGGCGGGCCATGGGTGCGGCCAGCACCCGGCATTCCCCGCGCCCTCGGCTTTCGAGGGCGAAACGACCGGCACAGCTCGGACGCATCGCGCGCCGCGAGGCGGAGACGACTTGCCCGGACGGCGCCGACGATCGGACGAATGATGGATCGCTCCCCGCATGATCGCCGCGGGCTCAGATCGCCTTCCGGCCGGCCAGGGCCGACACGATCGCTTCCGACAATTGGCCGAGCCGGAACGGCTTGGCGAGCAGCGCGGTCGTCGCCCGGAGTTCCTCCGGCACCAGCGAGGGATCGGCGAAGCCGGACATGAAGACGATCGGCAGCTCCGGCCATCTGCGGCGCACCTCGCGCGCGAGGTCGATGCCGGTCATGGCGTCCGGCAGCAGAATGTCGGTCAGCAGCAGCGCGAACGGGTCCGGCCGCTCCAGCGCAGCGATCGCGGCTGCCGCATGGGTGACGACGACCGGGCTGTAGCCCATCGACGTCAGCATGGTCGAGGCCATGGCGCCGACCAGCGGATTGTCCTCGACCACGAGGATCCGTTCGCCGGTCTGCGGCCGCGCCAGCCGCGCCGCACCGGCGCGCGCGCGACCGCCGACGCCCGGCCCCGCGCTCGGCAGATACAGCGTGACGCAGGTGCCCTCCGCCACCCGGCTGTCGATCAGCACCGTGCCGCCCGACTGCCGCGCAAAGCCATAGACCATGCTGAGGCCGAGGCCGCTGCCCTTGCCGAACTCCTTGGTGGTGAAGAACGGCTCGAAGGCGCGGCGCGCGATCTCGGGCGGCATGCCGGCTCCCATGTCCGACACCGCGATCGTCACGTAGTCGCCGGGCATGATGCGCTCGTCGCCGTCGTCGAGCGGCTGGTCGAGCACGGCATTCGTCGTCGTGATCGTCAGGCGCCCGCCGCCGTCCATTGCATCCCGCGCATTGAGCGCCAGATTGAGCAGCGCGTTCTGCAATTGCGTCGGGTCGATCAGGCAGTGCCACAGCATCGGGTCCTGCGCCAATGCGATCTCGATGTTCTCGCCGAGCGTCCGCTGCAGGATGGTCGTCATCCCGCTGACGAGCTGGTTCACGTCGGTGACCTGCGGCTGCAGCGCCTGCTTGCGGGCGAAGGCGAGCAGGCGGCGGTTGAGGTCGGCGACCCGCTCCGCCGCCTCGATCGCCCGCTCGACCATGCTGCGGCGGGAGCTCTCGCCGGGCGGGAGCGCGTCGAGCAACAGATCGAGATTGCCGAGCGTCGCCGCCAGCATGTTGTTGGAGTCGTGCGCGATGCCGCCCGCCAACTGGCCGATGGCCTCCATCTTCTGCGCCTGCCGCAGCTCGTCCTCGATGCGCTTGCGCTCGGTGATGTCGACCGACAGCACGAAATAGCCGCGCACCGTGCCGTCCTGGCTGCGATCCGGCACCCGGATGGTCTCGCACCAGCGTTCACGGCCGTCGGGAAACGCGATCTTCTCCTCGCCGCCCGCGGTCCGGCCGGCCAGCGCGGCCTCGATCTTCGGCCTCACCTCGCCGCGTCGCGCCGGATCGATGTAGTCGTCGATCCGCCGGCTGCGGCCGACTCCGCTGGGCGGCTGCGCATACCATTCGCGTGCGACACGGTTGGCATAGCGGATGTCGCCATCGGCGCCGACCTGGACGATCAGCGCGGGCACGTTCTCCGTGACCAGCAGATGCTGCTCGAAATTGTCGCGCAGCGCCTGCTCGGACGCCGCGCGCAGCCGCCATTGCCGCGCCAGGACGAGACCGAATCCCGCGATCAGCAGATTGAGGCCGGCGGCGATGGCGCTGTAGTACAGCGCATTGTTCTTCCAGCCGGCCAGATATTCGATCGGATCGCGCGCCACGGTCACCACCAACGGCAGGCCGGCGACGCGCCGATAGCTGATGCTCCGCGACGTGCCGTCCGTCATGCCGCTGCCCTCGAAGCTGCCGTGAGGCGCCCGCGGCAGATAGAGACTGAACAGCCGATTGGACCGGACGTTGCGGCCGGCGAAATCGTCGGCATGCGGCGTGCGCAGCAGGATCGTGCCGTCGTCGCGATAGAGCGTCACCGTTCCGCGCTGCCCGACGTTCAGCGACAGGAAGAACTGCCGCAGATTCTCGTAGTCCACAGCCACGACGATCACGCCGGCAAATCGTCCGTCCGGCATCATAAAGGCGCGGCTGACCGCGATGAACCGACCCCTGTTCACGCGCGAGGCCACCGGCACGTCGATGAAGAGACCGCGGCCGGGGTCATCGCGCTGGACCTTGTAATAGGCCCGATCGGCGAAATTGTTCTCGCGGCCGGGAACTCCGTTGCCGGCGCTGTCGCCGAGCAGATTGCCGTCCGCATCCAGCACGACGATGCCGCCCGCGGCGGGGTACGGCACCACCCTGCGCTTCAACTCGTTGATCAGCGCCGGATTGCCGGCGGTGAGCAGCGATGGGTCCTGCTTGAGACTGTCGATCGTCGTGTTCAAGAGCACGTCGACGCCCTGGATGTTGCGCAGCATGTATTCTTCGAGCGCGCGGGCGAGATCGCCGTTGGCGGCCTCGGTCGTCCGATAGGTCTCCCGATAGTTGACGGAAAGCATGTGCGCCACGAAGGCATCACACAGCAGCGCCAGCACGAGGCCACTCAGCACGATGATCCAGGGAGTCCAGCGCCGGTCCATCCAGGAGCCGGACGCGAACCTCGTCCAGGCGTCGACGATGCCTGCCTGCCGCGGACCGCGCCGATGGTCGGCTCTCGCTTTGATCTGGTCCGGCATGGCGTCGCATTCAGGAGGTCGTCGGGCGGTTTGATTGTGAATCGATCGGCGCGTCAAGCATCGGCGAAGGTCCGGATTGTGCCGAATTCCGCGTCTCCAGGCGCGTCGCGATCCATATCGCGGGCGCTCGATAGCACGGTTTGCCAGGGCGTGTCATCGGCACCCGCCAGGGGCTGCGGCGGTCGCGGAGAGGCTCGACGCGTCAAGACACGATCAAAGCTGGAGCTCGAACGCCTCGCGCTCGGCGCGGCTCAGATGCAGGCCATGCTTGGTACGCCGGTCCAGGATGTCGGCGGCCGTGACGGCCCACTCCTGCTCGCGCAGGAAAACGAGCTCGCGCTCATAGAAGGAGGCACCGAAATGGCGGCCGAGATCGCCGACGTTGCGGGACGCTCCGAGCAGATCGCGCGCACGGGTGCCGTAGAGCCGCGCATAATGTGCTACCACATCGCGCGGCAATCCCGGATACGCGCCGGCGAGATCGGCAAGGAACCGATCGAACGGCGCGCCGAGATCGCCGCCCGGAAGCCGCGCGCCCGCCGTCCATGCCGGCGCCATCTGCGGAAACCACGGCGCGAGGCGTTCCATCGCCTGCTCGGCGAGCCGGCGAAACGTCGTGATCTTGCCGCCAAAGATCGACAGCAGCGGCGGCTGCCCGGGTGCACCGTGCACCTCGAACACGTAGTCGCGCGTCACTGCCGACGGATTGTCGGCGTTGTCATCGTAGAGCGGCCGCACCCCGGAGAAGGCGTGAATGATATCACCCTTGCCCGGCGCGGCCCGGAAATAGCGATCGAGCACCGCGAGCAGATAGTCGATCTCAGCACCATCGACAGCGACGTCGTCTGCGCGGCCATCATGCACGATGTCGGTGGTCCCAATCAGCGCCAGATCGGTCTCATAGGGATTGACGAAGATGACGCGGCGGTCGGTGTTCTGCAGCAGATAGGCCTGCGATCCGCTCCAGAATTTTGGCACCACGAGATGGCTGCCTTTGACAAGCCGCACATTGTGCGCGGAGTTGAGCCCGGCGACACCCTGCACCACGTCCTGCACCCAGGGACCTGCAGCATTCACCAGTGCCTTCGCGCGGACGATCTGCACCTCGCCATTCTCGGAGCGCATCTCCAGCCGCCAGGAATCGCCCTCGCGCCGCGCACTCACGGCGCGGGTGCGCGGCAGGATAATGGCTCCCTTGTGCGCGGCATCGACGAGATTGAGGATCACCAGCCGGGCATCGTCGACCCAGCAGTCCGAATATTCGAAGCCGCGCCGGAATTCGGGGCGCAGCGGCGCGCCCTCCGGCTCATGCGCGAGGTCGAGGTTGCGGCTCGCCGGCAGCTGCTTGCGGCCGCCGAGATGGTCATAGAGGAACAGCCCGGTGCGCACCAGCCAGGCGGGACGCTGCTCCGGCGAGTGCGGCAGCACGAAGCGCATCGGCCAGATGATGTGAGGCGCCGAGGCCAGCAGCACCTCGCGCTCGATCAGCGCCTCGCGCACCAAGCGGAACTCATAGTACTCAAGATAGCGCAAGCCGCCATGGATCAGCTTGCCCGAACGCGACGAGGTGCCCTGGGCGAAATCGTCCTTCTCGCACAGCAGCACCTTCAGGCCGCGGCCGGCGGCATCACGGGCGATACCAGCGCCATTGATGCCGCCGCCGATCACGGCGAGGTCCAACAGACCGTGATCGGATCCGCTGCGTGAGACCGTCGCATTCATCGCTTGCTGCTGCGCTTCTTCTCTGGCTTGCTGCGCGCAGCGGCGCGCGCCTTCGTCGCAGTCTTGGCCGGCTTCGCCGCTTTCGCCTTGGGCTCCTGCAGGCCATAGGTGGAAAAGCCCTGCGCGGTCTCGGCGATCTCCGCGTCGCCGAGGATGTGCGGCTGGCCGAGCGCGAGCGACAGATAGTACTGCTTCGCGATGGTCTCGAGCTCGACCGCAAGCCACATCGCCTTGTCGAGATTGGCGCCGACCGCGATCATGCCGTGATTGGCCAGCAGGCAGCCGTTGCGGCCTTCCAGCGCCTCCAGCGCAAGCTCGGACAATTCGGCCGTGCCGAACCGCGCATAGCCGGCGCAGCGAATGTCGGTGCCGCCGAACGCGGCCATCATGTAGTGGCAGGCCGGGATCGGCTTGCGCGCGATGGCGAGCACGGTGGCGTAGGTCGAATGGGTGTGCACGACGCCGCCGACATCCGGACGGCCGCGCATGATGTCGAGATGAAAGCGCCATTCCGTCGAGGGCTTCAACGGCCCCTCCCAGGAACCGTAGTCCCCCTCGAGCGGCATCGCCGCGATCATCTCCGGCTTCATCGAGTCGTAGGGCGTCGCCGATGGCGTGATCAGCATGCGGTCCTTGTAGCGGGCCGAGATGTTGCCCGAAGTGCCCTGGTTCAGCCCCGACGCATTCATCCATCGGCATTTGGCGATGATGGTCTCGCGGATCAGCCGTTCCTCGCGATTCATGTCGAAAACCTTTCGTCGTCAGCAGGGATTGAGCGGCGGCTCGCCGGCCAGATAGCGGCGAACCTCTTCGGCCGCCTGGTCGGCGGCAAAGGTGACGGTGCGCACGGAGGCGCCGGCGATGTGCGGCGTCAGCGTGACGTTGGGGAGCTGCAGCAGCGGCCAGTCCGGCGGGACCGGCTCGACGGCGAAGGTGTCGAGCATCGCGCCCGCCAGCCGCTGCGAGCTGAGCGCGTCATGGAGCGCGTGATAGTCGACCAGGGGCCCGCGGGCCGTATTGATCAGGATCGCACCCGGCTTGATTCTCGCCAGCGCGTCGCGATCGATGAAGCCGGTGGTCTCCGCGGTCACGCGGGCATGCAGGCTGATGACATCGGCCCGCGCCAGGAGATCGGCAAGCGCGACGTGCTCGACCCCGTCGTTGCGGTCCTGCGCGCTCAGCTGAACGTAGGGGTCGGCCACCAGGATTTTGCAGCCAAACGCCTTCAACAGCTTCACCACGCGGGTGCCGATCGCGCCATAGCCCACGATGCCGACTGTCATCTCGCCGAGCTCACGTCCCGTGCGATCGGCGCGGTAGAGATCGCCGCGCCACTCGCCGCCCCGCATCGACTCGTGGCCGCTGCGGATCAGCCGGGTCTCCGCGAGCATCGCGCCGATGGTGAATTCCGCCACCGCGCTGGCGTTGCGTCCGGGCGTATTGACGACGAGCACGCCGTGATCGCGCGCCGCCTGCATGTCGATATTGACCGGGCCGCCGCGCGACACCGCGATGAATTTCAGGCTCGGCAGCCGCCGCAGCATCGCGCGCGAGATCGGCGCGAGATGCGTGACCAGCAGGGGCGCCTCGCCGATGAACTCAGCGAGCTCATCAGGATCGCCCATGAACTCCTTGAGCCCGTCGAGCTTCGAGCCGGCATAGCCGTGCTCCATCGGCTCGTCCGGCCAGGGCTGCTCGAGCATGCGGATGTCGATGCCATCGCCGCAGATGGCGGTGATGCGCTCGGCAAACACCGAGGGCAGCATGAAGCGGTCGCCGATGATGGCGATGGAGCTAGACATGATCGGCACCCGTGCGCTGCGCGGCGAGCTGCTTCCAGACCGGCCGCGCCGCGAGGCGGGCGTCGACATAGGCCGGGAACAATTGCGCATAACGTTCCGCCAGCGCCGCATCCGGCGCTTGCGGCTCATCCAGATACGGTCTCACCCATTCCTCCGCGCAGATCATCATGTCCGGGTAGAGCCCGGTCGCAACCGCCGCGATCATCGCCGCGCCCGATGCGCCGGCCTCCTCGCGACGGCAGACTCGAATCGTGCTGCCAAGTGCCGCACCAAGAATGGCGCCGAGCGCGCGGCTGCGCGCCGCGCCCCCGGTCAGGCGAATTTCCCTCGGCAGCGGTCCCATCGCCGCGTAGCAGTCGCGTGCGGCGAAGGCCAGTCCCTCCATCACGGCGCGCATCAGATCCCAGTAGCCGTGGCGGATGCGCAGGCCGACCAGTTGGGCGGACGCCTCGTGGGACACGAAGGGGCCGCGTTCGCCGGCGTCAGAGATGAACGGATGATACAGCAGCTCGCCCACCTTCGCCGCGAGCACATGCTCGTCGAGGCGCCAGATCAGATCATTGCGCGACCTCGCGATGCCTTCCATGGCGAGCACGCCGCGCGCGACATCGAGCAGCCAGTCGATGTTCAAGGTCGCAGCCATGGTCGACTGCATCTGCGCATAGTGACCGGGCACCGGGAACGGCATCGTATAGCCGGTCGCCTCGGCATTCAGCTTGACCGCGTCGGCGCCGTTCACCAGCCGCATGTGCATGCCGGTCGAGCCGATGATGGTGCAGCCGACGTCGGGTGCGGGATCATACAGCCCACCACCGAGCGCATTGCAGATAACATCGACATAGCCGAGCGACACCGGCACGCCATCGGGCAAGCCCGTTTCGGCCGCGGCCGCCGCGGTCAAGCCATGCGTCGTCGTGACACCATCGACGACATCCGGAAACAGGCGCGCGGAATCGGCGATCCCGACAAGACGCGCGGCTTCGCCGTCGAAACCACGCCGGCGAAAGTCGCCGCAGGAGAACGTCGCCTCGGACGGATCGGTGGTCCGCTCGCCGGTCAGCTTGAAGTAGAGCCAATCCTTGCAGTGGAACGCCGTACTCGCGCGTTCGAGCATCTCTGCGTCATGCGCCTGCAGCCAGGCCAGCTGCGCCCCCTGCTGGCAGGCGTTGAGCCCCGATCCGGTGCGTTGGTAATGCGCGGCGTTGCGCTCGCCGCCTCGGAAGGTCTCAACGAAGCCTGCCGCGCGCGAGTCGAGCCACAGCAGCGCGGGCGCGACTGGACGGCCGTCCGCGTCGATCAGCCAGGTGCCGTCGCCCTGCCCGGTCACGGCGATCGCGGCGACGCGACGGGACAGGTCCGGCAGCGCGCCGCCCAGGCCGCGCAACGCCGCGACAGTGTCGGTCCACGTCCGCTCCATGTCCTGCTCGACACGACCACCGGGCAAGGTGGTGTAGCTGTTCGGAATCGCGAACTCGCCGAGCTGGCGGCCATCCCGCGCAAACGCGACCGCCTTGATCACCGAGGTCCCGGCGTCGATGCCGATGATCACGTCGCGGGTCGCAGCCGAGGTCATGGTCAGCGCGCCTCCGCGTGGCGGACGCAGATGCCGTCGGCGCCGAAAATGTGGAGATGGCGTGACTCCAGCGCGCAGGGCACGACATCGCCCGGCCGCGCCGCGATCTTGCTCGATGTCACCGCGACCAGCAGATGACCGGCGCATTCGCCCGCAATATGCGACTGATCGCCGAGCCACTGGTTGGAGACCACGCGCAGCCGCGCCTCGCCGCTGCCGATCGCGATCCGCTGCGGCCGGATGCCGACCTTGATCCGATCGGTCCGCACCAGCGTCTGCTGTCCTGCCACGTCCAACGTCTGCCCGGGAATATGAAAGGCAACATCGGAGCCGACAGACAAGCGGAACCCGCCTTCCTCCTGCGTCACCACAGTCTCCAGCAGGTTCATCGGCGGCTCGCCGATGAAGCTCGCGACGAACAGATTGGCCGGGCGGTTCTTCAACTCCCGTTCGCCGGCGAACTGTTGCAGCACACCGTCTTCCATGACGGCGATGCGATCGGCGAGCGCGCTCGCCTCGGTCTGGTCATGGGTCACGAAGATCGCGGTCATGCCGCGCTCGGCGAGCAGGCCCTTGATGCGGCCGCGCAGCACCGCGCGCAATTGCGGCTCCAACTGGCCCATCGGCTCGTCGAGCAGATAAAGGTCGGCATCGCGCACCAGCGCCCGCGCCAGCGACACCCGCTGCTGCTGGCCGCCGGAGAGCGCGCGCGGATGATGATCGAGAATGTCCTCGATCTCGACCAGGCGGGCGATGCTGTCGACGCGGTGGGCGATCTCGACGCGCGACAACTGCTGCGCCTTCAGGGCGAAGGCGATATTCTCGCGCACCGTCAGCGGCGGATACAGCGAATAGCCTTCGAACGCCATCGCGACCCTGCGCTTCGCCGGCGCCAGATCATGGATCGGCCGCTGCGCCAGCGCGATCGATCCAGAGCTCACACTCTCGAAGCCGGCGATCATGCGCAAGGTCGAGGTCTTGCCGCAGCCGGACGAGCCGAGCAGCGCGACGATCTCGCCGGCCTTCACCTCCATGTCGAGCGCGCGCACCGCGTGAACCGGCGCCTTGCCTCGACGGTGATAGACCTTGTCGACGTTGCGGATCTCGAGCATGCCCATCTCACATCCTCACGCCGCCTGCCGCCGCGGCAAGACACCAATACGGTTTCCCGTCGCATGGTCGAACAGCAACGCAGATTCGGGCGCGAACCGCACGAACACGTCCTCGTCGGCGCCGGCTTCCAGCGCCTCGGGCGCCAGCGCCGCCAGCCACTCGGATCCGTCAGCAAAGCGCAGCAGCACCACGGCACGCTCATGAATCGGAGTGACGGCGACGGTGCGCGCGGGGATCGCGCCTTCACCGCCATGGCGCGTCACCGCGACATCGTCCGGCCGCACGCCCAGCCAGCAGCGCTCCCGCGCATCCGCCGGCAGATCGTCGACATCGAGCCGGACCTGCGTCCCGGCGATAGCCGCTATCAACCGGCCCTGCTCCACCACCGGCACGACCTCCGAGAGATTGATGCTGGGATCGCCGAACAGCCGCGCCACCGCAACCGACGCGGGCCGCGCATAGATCTCCTCCGGACGCGCCACCTGCACCAGGCGGCCATTGATCAGCACGGCAATGCGATCGGCGATCGCCATCGCCTCGCGATAATCCTGCGTCACATAAAGCACCGCCGCAGAGCTCCGGCGCAGCAGGCTCGGCAGCTCCAGCCGCATCTCGTAGCGCAGCTTGGCATCGACGTTGCGCAAGGGATCGTCGAGCAGCAGCACCTCAGGATTGCCGATCAGAGCGCGCGCCAGCGCGGTGCGCTGCTTCTGGCCGTTGGACAATTCGCGCGGCTTGTGGCCGAGCACGTGCTCGATCTTCAGGAGCCGGCTCATCGCCGCAACTTTCGCGGCGACGTCGGCGCTCCCCGTCGCCCGCAGGCCGCTGGCGATGTTGTCTCGCGCGCTCATATGCGGAAACAGCGCAAAGTTCTGGAACGCCATGCCGATGCCGCGCTGCTCCGGCGCCGCATCGACGATCGAACGGCCCCCGACCAGGATGTCGCCCGCATCAGGCTCGAACATGCCGGCGATCATGCGCAGCAGCACGGTCTTGCCGCTCCCGGACGGGCCGAACACCGCGACGATCTCGCCGGGCTCGACCGCGAGCGACACGCCCTTGGCGCAGCTTGCGGCGCCGAAGCTCTTGTCGACCGATTGGAGTTCGAGACGCGCCATGTATCCTCAACCCTTCACTGCACCGAGCGAGAGACCTTCGACCAGATAGCGCTGCGCATAGAGCGCGAGCAGCAAGGTCGGCGTCACCGACAGCACGATTGCGGCTGCGATCTGGCCATATTGGATGCCGGACGCCGTCACGAAGGCGAGCGCGCCCACCGTCACCGGCTGCTTGTCGGCGGAGGCCAGGATCAGCGCGAACACGAAATTGTTCCAGCAGAAGATGAAGGACAGCAAGCCCGCCGCCGCGATCCCGGGTCCCGCCAGCGGGACGGCGATCCGGGTGAACGCCTCGCGCCAGGAATGCCCCGCCAGCCGGTAGGCATGCTCGATGTCGGGGCTGATGTCCTCGAAATAGCCGCGCACGATCCACAGGATCAGCGGCAGCGCGATCAGCTGGTAGACCCAGACGATGCCGAAATACGTGTCGTTCAAGCCGAGCTGCTGGTAGTACAGCGACAGCGGCAGCAGCACCAGGAGCGGCGGCGCGAAGCGGAACGACAGCAGCGTGAACGCGATGGTCTCGCCGAGCTTGAACTTGAACCGCGCGAACGCATAGGCCGCGGGCACGCCGAGCAGCAGTGCCAGGACCACCGAGGCGCTTGACAGGATGAAGCTGTTCATGAGGTTACGCATGAACGAGATCTGCAGATTGCCGGCGGCCGTACGCAACTGGCCGGAGATCAGCGCCTCGTAATTGGCGAGCGTCGGCTCGAAGAATATGCGCGGCGGGATACGCAGGATCTGCTCGTTGCTCTGGAACGACATCATGAGGATCCAGACGATCGGGAACATGAAGAAGACGAGCACCAGCGCGAGCGCGATGCCGCGGAAGATGCGCCCGGCGAGACTGGAATGATCCATCGGCGGCCTCCTCAGGCGTGACCGTGGGCGCGTTCGCGCAGCCGCAGCCAGTTCTTGATGAAGATGTTCGACAGGATGTTGGTGATCAGCCACAGGATCATCAAAAGCGCCGCCGAGCGTCCGACATTGGTGTACTGGAAAAATTCCAGATAGGCCTGCACCTGGAACACCATCAGCCGGTCGCCGGGGCCGCCTTGGGTCATCGCATAGACGATGTCGAACTGCTGGATGGAGTCGAGCAGCCGGAACAGCGACGCCGTGATGATGTAGGGCGCGAGCATGGGCAGGGTGATGCGGAAGAACACGAAGCTCGCCGGCACGCCGTCGAGCGCCGCCGCCTCGAACGGCTGCCGCGGCAGCGAGCGCAGGCCGGCCAAGAGCAGGATCATGATAAAGGGCGTGTAGACCCAGACGTCGACCAGCACGACGGTGAACAGCGCGGTCGACGGATCGGACGCCCACTTGAAGTCGTGCGCGCCGAACAGGCCGACAAGATAGGACAGGATGCCGAAGCTCGGATTGGTCATCAGCTTCCACATCAGCGCCGCGATCGCCGGCGCCGTCATCAGCGGCAGCAGCAGCATGATCGAGACAGCGTTGTGGAAGCGCGTCGGCCGCCGCAGCAGCAGCGCGATGCCGAGGCCGAGCAGCAGCTCGGCGATCACGGTCACCGCGGTGTAGACGAGCGAGATCCGCAGCGTATTCCAGAACGCCGGATCGGACAGGAAGTCGATGTAGTTGTCGACGCCGATGAAGCCGCGTAAGTAAGGCAGGTTGAGCCGGTAGCGCTGCAGCGAATAGATCGCCGCGGTCACGAACGGCACCAGGATGGCGATGCAGACCAGCAGCGCCGGCAGGCTCAAGAGATACGGCAGCAACCGCCCGCGCCAGCGTTTCGTGCGGCGCGGCACCGCCGGGGTCTCGATAAGTTCAGCCATGCTCATGACAGACGTGATCACACATTCGCAGTGATGGGCCGGTCCGGACGCCCGTGGGGGAGCGGCCGGACCGGCGGGTGGTCATGGAGAGTGCGCCTGGGCTCAGCCGAGGCCGGCCTGCTTCAACTGACGGTTGATGCTGTCGGCCAACTTGTCGAGGCCTTCATCGACGCTGACCTCCTTGGCCACCATCTTCTGCAGCGAGGCCGCCCACTCCGTCGTGAGGTCGAAGAACAGCGGCTGCGCCGTGAAGTAGATCTTCGCTCCCGGTGCCGAGAGGTCGTGCTGCTCGAGATAGCCCGGATAGGACTTCGCGATGCGGTCGCGGAACTCGCTGTCCTTCCAAACGGAGGCGCGGACCGGATTGACGAAGTCCATCTTGCGCGCGCCGAACAGATCATGCTCGACCGAAGCCGCCCACTGCATGAAGGTCCAGGCCGCGTCCTTCTGCTTGGAGAAGCTCGACATCGCCAGCGACCAGATCCAGACGTTCGGCGTCGGCGCCTTGGCGGCCGGATTGGCTGCAAACGGCGCGTAGCCAAGATTGCCGCGCTCCTTGTTCTCGCCGCCGTTCATGAAATAGCCGAGAATGTCGGCGTCGAAGATCATGCCGGAGGCGCCGGCGCCCAGATCAGTGCCGACCTGGTACCAGGTGTAGGTCGACCAGTTCTTCGGACCCGAGCCCTGGATCATCCTGACCCACTTCTCGTGGAAGTCCTTCGAGGCCTTTGTATTCATCGCGGCCTTGAGCTTGCCGCCCTCCATCACGAAATCCTTCTGGCCGAAATTGGCGTAGGCCGACAGGAAGCCCGGATGGATGGTGGCCCAGGAGCGCGAGCCGCGCACACCGACGCCGTAGGGACCGCCGGCATCCTTGGTGATCTTGGCCGCGACGTCGAGCATCTCGTCGAGGTTCTTCGGCGGCTTGACGCCGACCTTGTCGAATATCTTGCGGTTATAGGTGATGTTGTTGAGCTCGTAGCCCCACGGGATGCACCACTGCTTGGCCTTGCCGGAGCCGAGCTCGGAGCCGGCGACGCCATCCCAGGCCGTCGACGACCGCAGTCCGGGCAGCACGTCGTTCCAGGCGAACGCCGGATTGGTCTTGGCGGGATCCTTGATGTAGGTGTTGAGGTCCTCGATCCAGCCGGCCGGACCATAGGTCCAGGTCATGTAGGCGCCGGTCATGAAGGCGTCGTACTGGTCGGACTTCGACGACAGCGCCGCCGTCACCTTGTCGAAATAGACGTCCTCCGGGAAGATGTCGTAGGTGACGTTCATGCCGGTGAGACTCTTGAACGCCTCGATGTCGCCGATCATCGCATCGACGTAAGGATGCTTGTTCAAGAGCAGCTTGACGGTCTTGCCGCTATGCGCCTTCCAATTGAAGTCAGCGGCCATCGCCTTCGACATCGCGGACGCAAAGGCGGCATTGGCGGCGACACCGGCAATGCCGAGCTTGGCGGCACCGTCGAGCAGATCACGCCGGCTGATGCGCTTGCCGGCATAGGACGCAAAGAGATTCTTCTCACGATCGTACATTCAACCCTCCCTTTGTTTTTTGTAGAGACGTGTTCGCGTTACCTGCCCTTCCGACTCTTGTTCTTGGAGTTGCCGGATGTCTTCTCCGGCTTGTCAGTCGCCAATGCCTGAGCGGTCGCCTCGTCGATGATGAGGCCATTCAGGAAGCCGCTGCGCAGCACAGCGCGCAGGGCCGTGATCTTCGCCTCGCCGCCGCCGATGGCGACGATGCGGTGTTTCTTCAGATCGGCAGCGGCCATCGAGGTGGCCCGCGCCGAAAGATCGAGGTCGAGCAGCTCGCCCTGGGCGTTGAAGAAATGCCCGAGCAGGTCGGCGCAGGCGCCGGCGCGCTTCAGCTCGACGACCTCGTCCGGCTTGATCATGCCGCTCGACACCAGGAAGCCGTCGGCATGGATCTGGCCGATGCCGACGAACAGCAGCGAAGCCTTCTGCGCGAGAGCAAACACGTCGGCAATGCCGAACTGCTGCATCAGCACGCAGCGGTCGGCGACGGAGTTGGCGAACACGGGCACCGGCAGCAGATAGGCTTCGGCGCCGGTGCGCTCGGCCAGTCGATGGATCACGTCGAACGGATTGGCGGCGAATTTGCGCGTCAGGCCACCGAGCAGCGACACGAACTGCACGTCGCGCGCCGGCGTCTGCGGCAGTTGCGCCACCACGGCCGCGAGCGTGCGGCCGTGGCCGACACCGATGATCTTGTCGTCGCCGCGCTCCAGCACCTGGCGCAGGAAGCTCGCGCCCTCCAGCGCCAGCGCCTTCAGCGGCAGGTCGCCCTCGCCGAGATCCGGCGCGACACGGCAGAAGTCGAGCCCGTAGCGTTCGGCCAGCGCGTTCTCGAGTGCGACGCATTCGGCGACGGGACCCTCGACGAAGACACGGATCATGCCCTCGCGGCTGGCGCGCGCGATCAGGCGATGCGCCTTCGTGCTCTGGATGTTGAGCCGATCGGCGACCTCCGACTGCGTCAGCCCGGCCGCGAAATACAGCCATGCGGCGCGCGTCGCCAGCGAAGCCTCGCCGTCCACCATCGACGCCCTGTCGGAAGCTGTCGTCACGCTTGAATGCCTGCTTGCAAATTTCTTCACACCTTGCAAAAAATTGCAGACGGCGATCCGGCCGTCAATCCCCCAAACGTGCTGCAGCGCGTCAGGGATGACGCGCCGGGCAAGCACAGGCATGCTCGCCGACGCACAACGGGATGAGGTCGCATGACGGAGTTGTTTGTCGGCATCGACGTGGGCACGAGCGGTGTGCGCGCCTGCGCCGTCGACGCGCGCGGCGAGATCAAGGGCGCAGCCGCCGTTCCGCTCGCCGCGCCGCGCCAGGACGGCAACGCCGTCGACCAGGATCCCGAGCTGTGGTGGCAGGCGACGGTCGCGGCGCTCGACAAGCTCGGCAGGATCGTCGATCCCGGCGCCATCGCGCGCATCGCGGTCGACGGCACCTCGGGCACCTTGCTGCTGATCGACGCCGACGGACGGCCCCGCTCGCACGGACTGATGTACAACGATGCGCGCGCGGTCGACGAAGCCAGGCGGATCGCCGCGGTGGCGCCGCCCGAGAGCGGCGCGCATGGCACGAGCAGCCCGCTCGCCAAGCTGCTGCATCTGCTCGCCTCCACCAGCGGCGCGCGGCACGCCGTGCATCAGGCCGACTGGATCGCCGGACGCCTCGCCGGCCGCCACGGCGTCAGCGACGAGAACAACGCGCTGAAGCTCGGCTATGATCCCGTCAGGCGCGAATGGCCGCGCTGGATCGATCAGCTCGGCGTTCCCCGCGACGTGCTGCCGAGCATTCTGGTGCCGGGCACGCCATTCGCCGACATCGATCCGTCGACCGCGCGCGCGCTTGGTCTGTCGCCGTCGGCGCGCATCGTCGCCGGCACCACCGACGGCGTCGCCGCCTTCATCGCCACCGGCGCCGATACGCCAGGCGATGCGGTGACCTCGCTCGGCACCACGCTGGTGGTGAAGCTGGTCGCGACGCAGCCGATCTTCGCCGCCGATCAGGGTGTCTACTCGCACCGCCTCGGTGACAAATGGCTCGCCGGGGGTGCATCGAATTCCGGTGGCGCCGCGCTGCTCGCGCATTTCACCGCCGCCGACATGGACCGCATGACCCCGCTGCTGCGCCCGGACGAGCCCACCGGGCTCGACTACTATCCGCTGCCCAAACCCGGCGAGCGCTTCCCCATCGCCGACCCCGCCCTCGCACCAAAGATCACGCCGCGCCCGGCCGAGGATCACCGCTTCTTCCAGGCGCTGCTCGAAGGCATCGCAAGCGTCGAGGCGATGGCCTATCAGCGTCTCCAGGCGCTCGGCGCGCCCGCGCTGCGGCGGGTGATCAGCATCGGCGGCGGCGCCCGGAACGACGCCTGGACCGATATCCGCCGGCGCATCATTGGCGTGCCCGTCAGCGTCGCCGCGCAGACCGAAGCGAGCTACGGCACGGCGCTGCTGGCGCTGCAGGGACCGCCGCAATGACGGCGGCAGCGTGCGAGATCAGCGGCCTGTCCGCCATCGCCGAGCGGTTCGATCACGTCCTGCTCGATCAATGGGGCACGTTGCATGACGGCAGGACCGTGCTTCCGGCGGCTCACGACTGCGTCCTGCGGCTGCGCGAGGCCGGCAAGCAGATCCTGGTGCTGTCGAACTCCGGCAAGCGCGCGAGCGCCAATGCCGAGCGCCTCGCCCGGCTCGGCCTGCCGCGCTCGGCCTATGACGGCATTCTCACCTCGGGCGAGGTGACCTGGAGCGGACTACGCGACCGGACGCGCGCGCCGTTCACCGATTGCGGCAGCGCCTGCTTCCTGATCACCAGGGGCGGCGACTGCTCGCTGATCGACGGGCTCGATCTCGTCCTCGTGACGGATATGCGGGACGCCGACTTCATCCTGCTCGGCGGCCTCGATGACGACCTCGCCGAGCCGGACCTCTGGCGCGACCGATTCACCGGAGCAGCGGCACGGGGCGTGCCGATGATCTGTGCCAATCCCGACCTGATGATGTTCGGTGCAGCCGGCCTCGTGCCGGCACCCGGCACGCTGGCCCGCGCCTATGAGTGGCTCGGCGGCCCGGTGAGCTTCGTCGGCAAGCCGTATCAGCCGATCTTCGCGGCTGCGCTGGAGCAGCTCGGCGATCCGGATCCGCACCGCGTGCTGATGATC
Source organism: Bradyrhizobium sp. HKCCYLRH3061 (assembly GCF_051168015.1). NCBI lineage: Bacteria > Pseudomonadati > Pseudomonadota > Alphaproteobacteria > Hyphomicrobiales > Nitrobacteraceae > Bradyrhizobium > Bradyrhizobium sp. HKCCYLRH3061. The sequence goes on along the minus strand of NZ_JBNPUE010000019.1, from coordinate 7,689 downwards.
GGCGACTCGCTCGACCATGACGTCGCCGGCGCCCGCGCCGCAGGCCTGCAGAGCCTGCTGCTCGGCGATGGCGTGCATCGCACGACCTTGGCCGGCGCGCCCGACCTGGCTGCGGCAACGCGCAAGCTCGCAGCTTCGCCCGGCCGCATGCCGAACTGGACGATGCAGCACCTTTCTTGGTGAGAAGGAGATGCGAAATGCGCGAGCCAGCCGAGCTTCAGGAGTTGCGCCGGATGTCGGCGCGGGTCGGCCGCAACATCGAGCTGGTGCAAGGCGCCGGCGGCAACTCCTCGCTCAAGCAGGATGATGTGCTGTGGGTGAAGGCGTCCGGCACCTGGCTTGCCGATGCCGACGCGAAGGACATCTTCGTGCCTGTGCTCCTGCCGGCGGCGCGCGACGCGCTCGCCGCTGACGACGAGCGCATTCCGCTGGCCGCTCCCGGTCCCCTGCGCGCCTCGATCGAGACCGCGCTGCATGCGCTGCTGCCGCACCGGATCGTGCTGCACGTGCACGCCGTCAACACCATCGCCTGGGCGGCGCGGCGCGATGCGCGCGATGACTTTGCGGCGCGGCTGGACGGGCTCGCCTGGCGCCATCTCGATTACTTTCATCCCGGGCTGCCGCTGGCGCGCGCAGTGAGCGCCATCGTCGCGCGCGACCGCATCGACGTGCTGACCCTCGGCAATCACGGCCTCGTCGTCGGTGCCGAGAGCTGCGATCAGGCCGAGGCGCTGGTCCATGACGTCGAGCACCGGCTGGCGCTGCCGGTACGCCCGGCGCCTGCTGCCGACGCAGCGGCCTTGCGCCGTCTGTGCGCCGGCACCGCCTATCGCCTGCCGCAGGATGCTGCCAGCCACGGCATCGCCACCGATCCGTTCAACCGCGCCATCGCGACCGGCGGCTCATTGTATCCGGACCACGTCGTGTTTCTCGGCCCGGGCCTGCCGACGATCGAGAGCGCCAGCGACCTCGCCACGCTGCTCGCGCGCGCCGAAGCGAGCCGCCTGCCCGCGCCCGTCGCAGCGCTCGCGCCGGGTCTCGGTGCCATCATCCGCAGCGACGCCAGCCCGGGCGCCGAGGCCATGCTGAGCTGCCTCGCGCTCGTGACCAGCCGCCTGCCGCTATCGGCCGATATCGGCTATCTCTCCTCGCAGCACGAGCAGTTGCTGCACAACTGGGACGCCGAACGTTACCGCCAGCAACTGACGGCAAGCCGCCAGTCGTCGAATTGAAGCGGCGAAGGATCACGCGATCATCGCTCGAGACCGGCGGGGACGACGCCCTCGCCACGATCCGTTGGCGAAGTGCATCTCCGACCTGATCGATGACCTCGCGCCAATCGCGCCTTTCGCGCTGAGGGAACAGGCGAATGCGCGGATACCAGACGCTGTCGTCACGATCGAGCAGCCAGCGATAGTCCGGCGTGTACGACAGGAGCGTCCAGGTCGGACAGCCAAGCGTGCCGGCGAGATGAGCGACACTGGTATCGACCGTGATCACGAGATCCAGACATGAGATCAGCGCGGCGTTATCGGCGAAATCGGCAAGTTGACCCGTCAGGTCCATGATCCCGCTCGTCTCCTGGAGCACGGCCTTGTCTTCGGCCTTCGGCTCCTTCTGCAGGCTGATGAACGCCGCATCCTCGCGGAGCAGGCGGGAAAACATGCGCAAGGGGATGGAACGATTGTGGTCGTCGAGGTGGTTGGGATTGCCTGACCAGACCAGGCTGATCCGCAATTTCTCCGGGATGCCAAGGCGCTCCTGCCAGAGTTGGATCCGATCCGGATCAGGCGCCGGCAAATAGGACACCGGCGCTGGAATCGTGGCCAGTGTCGTCCGAAAGGCAAGCGACAAGCTCATGATCGGACACTGGACATCCACTCCCGCAAGGTCGCTGGCCTCCGCGACCGGAACACACTGCGAAATTCCTGGCATGTTCGACAACAGCGGAAGCAACGGCTCTTGAACGGCGAGGATCACGCGCGCGCCCAGCGCTGCGACCATCGGGACGTAGCGGACGAACTGGATCATATCGCCCAGTCCTTCATCGGCGGCGATGATGATGGTTTGTCCCGCGAAGGCCGGATGGCCGTCCGGTCGTTCATGATTGGACGCCTCCGGCCGGCTATTTTGCCCGATTGAACTGGTAGGAGCCCTGGAGGAAGACGCCATAGCGCTCCGTCGTATATCTCAGGACCTGGTTGAACGAATCGACGGCATTGGTGCTGAGATGCCACCAGCGCCCACCGATGCCGATGCGGAAATTGTCGGTCAACTGGTAGTTCAGCACGGTCTCGGCCTGGAAGCCGCTTCCTTGCCCTGAGGCGGGATCGCGCCCGAACGTGAAATAGTGCGTGTCGATCGCATTCTGCGTGGTCCAGACATAGGCGGCCTCCGCCTGCCAGCTCAGCCGGTCTGACAGCCGCGTGTCGAGGGAGACACCGGCCCGTCCGCTATGCCAGCGATCCTGCTCGGTCACCACCTTCACGCCCGGCCCCAGCGCAGGAGCGCAGATCGTCGGATTGCCGCCCACCTGGGTGCAGCCCCGCGCGTCCACCGTCTCCGTCCAATATTGATAGCCGACGAAGGCGCCGAGCCGGAAGCGTTCGGTCTCCAGCAGGTTGAAACCGACATCGAGATTTGCATATTGCAGCCCCCCGCCCACGCTGCTGACGGTCTTGGACGACGGATTGACGAACGGAGCGAAGTCCTCGTCGACGAGCGTGCCCGAGCTGATCTTGCCCGCCCCTATATAGCCCTTCAGAAACATGTTGGTGAACGGACCGTCGAGCGCATCGATCCTGAAGAACATCTCGCCGCTGTGCCCGGTCATGCCGCCATAGGCGAGCCGGGAGACCTGAAGCGTCGCAGCCTGATCGGCGAAATAGCGGTAGCGATTCTGCCCGGAGCTGAACCAGTAGCGCACACCGGTCTCCAGCATGTAGGACGGCAGGATCGACGCGCGCGATTGCAGCGGCATGTCGCCCGAGCCTGCCCCCTGCCCGCCCTGCAACGCTGCAGGCCTGGCCCAGGCGCAACTGACGATCGAGGCGTTGCACTTCGTGACACCGTCGGCGTTGAAATCGCGCCGCAACGTGACCGTCGCGAACAGGTCCTTGGTCGTCGTCTTGACGTTGGCGAGCGTGCTGTCGACGAACCGATAGCCGATCTCCGTTTCCAGGCTGATCTCCTTCGACCAGAGATAGCTGACCAGCAGCGACGGCAGAACCGTGTACTCCTTCAGGTCGGTCCGGGTCCCGGACCTGTACCCCGCCCGCAGCCGCGGGCTGATGGCAAGATCTGGCGTGATCGGATAGCGCGTGGCAAGATCGAGAACGTAGAACTTGGAGTCCGCCAGGCTCGCGTAGCGCAGCGCACCCATGAACAGATCGCCCGGCTTGATGATGCCGTTCCCGGTCAGCTGGGCCGACAGATAATATTCGAGGCCGCTCGCCGGCGTGCCGTCGACGCCGCCGGACGGCAGCGTGCCGGTGAGATTGGTCACCGTGGCATCGGCAGCAACCTGCCAAGTCTCATTCAATGGCCGCGAGTAGCTCACCATCGCCGACTGGAACGTCGGCGTACGGTCGATCGCGAGCTGCCTGATCTCGCCCGCGGTATTGAACTTCATCATGTCGTAGAGGGTGAGGAAGGGCTGCCCCTGCAGCGCATTCCAGGTCGAGAGAAATGGCACTCTTCGATAGTCGAACGAGGCGTTGATGACCGACTTGTCCTCGAACGTATACGTTCCCGAGAACACGGCGGCATTGAGCGCGCGGAAATGCGTGTCGTAGTCGATCAGGCCGAGCAGCGACTTGTTGGCGTCGAAATAGCGGAATTCGGCGCCGATGGCCTGGCGGTCGACGATGTTGCGGTCGTATTGCGTGATCAGGTAGACCGTGGTCTCGAGGCCACCCAGGATCTTGCCGAAGTCGATGCTTGCGCCATAGAGCGTCTTGCCATCCTTGAACGGTGCGTCGAAGCGGCTCCAGTTCGGCGAGCCCGCGAGCACGTTCAAGCGCAGCCCCGGGCTCTTCTGCCAGCTCAGCACCGCGCCGTCGAAGCGGCCGATCACGCCGCCGGTGTTGCGGGATTGCCGTCCGACGCGCAGCGTCACGTCGGCCTCCTTCAGCGTGTAATCGACCTGCGCGGTCGAGACGCCGTATTTGTCGTTCCCGGTATCGAACTGGCGCTCATGGGTGAACGCCAGCCTGAACTTGGTCCTGATGCGATCGTTATCGGCGGTGCCGAGAAAGTCGAAATTGGTCAGCAGCGTGTTCTGATGCACGCGGTGCGCGTCGGGATCCGCATTCGGATTCGGCGCAATCGCTCTGTCCTTGACGGCGCTGGTCGTGTCGTTGGTGATGAAGGTGGTCGAGAGGCTGCCCGACATCGACCAGCGGGTGTCGCCGTTCGGCCCTGCCGCCTTGGTCGGCATGCCTGCCCCCATGTCTCCGCCGTCGGGCGTGACGGAAGGCATGTCGCGCGGCCGCGCCGGCGCGCTGCTGGTTGCGGTGAGAAGCGCGGCGAGTCGCTGCCTCACCCGCTCGGCGCCCTCGCCAGTCGGATAGCGGCGCAGATAGTCTTCATACTCCGCCTGCGCGGCAGCGGTCTGGCCAGCCTTCTGCCGCGCCACGCCGAGCAGCTCCTGCGCCTCGGCGCTCGAGCCGTTCTCGGGGAGTTTCAGCACCTTCCTCAGGAGCTCGATCGCGGCGCTGAAATTGCCTTTCTTGATCGACGCGCGAGCCTCGTCCATCGACGCCTCCGCAAACCGGATGTCCGCGGCGGAGGCCTGCTGCATCGTGCGATTGTCGTTGCGGACCGACGCCGCCGCACCGGGGACCGCAACCGGTTTCGGCGCATCCGGGGCGGCTACGCTCGGCACCAGGGCCTTCACCTTGCACGCCGACACCGGACCCTTTCGGGCAACCACGATCGCCACCTGCTCGAAGCTGCCGGATTGGACGATCTGATAGGTGAACTCGCTGGCAAACTGGACGACGAGGATCGGTCCCCTGTTCTGATCGAGCGTCAGATAGACGTCCTGGAGGCCGGAGCCCTGGGCATTGTCGACACGCACGCCTTCGCGCCTGACCAGGCGCCGCGCCATGATGGCGTCCCGGTCGACCAATTGCAGCGAGACGCTGAGCTGGCTGCCTTGGTCGAGCGGGAAATGCCCGGTGTAGCGGACACGAACGTGAAAATTGACCCGCAGAAGGCTGCAGTTTCCGATCGTCGTGGCATTTGCATTGGCGACGAACTGATCGATGACCGGCTGGGCCGGTGCAACGCCAAAGACCCCGTCGAGCAGGATTGCGAGCAAGCCGGCCAGCAGACCGATCAGCCATCCCGCCGACCTCGCTGCCGCGGCTTGTCTGAAGCAGCCGCGCATCACCAGCCACCTCCATTGACCCGGTGCTGCCGCTGGCGGCGGGTGACGATGGTGGTCTGCGACTTGTCAGCATAGATATGGCATGCGCCTGTGCAGTCCTTGAGCTCGGCGACGGTGTAGTCCATCGGCGCCGGCTTCACGAGCTTGGCGTGCTGCTGCGGGCGGAAATCACTGGCGTGGCAGGCAGCGCAGTCGGGCTTGTAGGCCGCGAACTTGAACAGAACGGCCTGCGAGTTGCCGCTGTGGCAGGCGGTGCAGCCGATGGCCGCGCTATGGTTCGGATAGCTCGCCGACATATGCCGGTAATTGACCGAGCTCCAGCTCACCGTCCGGTGGCAGCTCTCGCAGGGGACGTTGGTCACGAAGTGCTTCGGCGACTTTCCGGTGGCGTTGGAGCCGTTGTGACAGCTGGCACATGGCGCCGTCAGGCTGGTGTGATCCATCCGCGCGCCCGAGAACGACACGGTGTTCTTGTGGCAGCTTTCGCATGGCGCGCTGGTGACCACGTGCTTCTGGGGCTTGCCGCCCGCGGCCATGCCGTTGTGGCAGCTCGCACAGGCCGCCATCGTGCCGGTGTGGCTGAAGCGGGCGCCGCTGAACGTCGTCGTGCTCTTGTGGCAGGTCTCGCACGGCGCATTCGTCGTGACGTGCTTCTGCGGCTTGCCCGTCGCGGCCATGCCGTTGTGACAGCTCGCGCAGGCCGCCATCGTGCCGGTGTGGCTGAAGCGGGCGCCGCTGAACGTCGTCGTGCTCTTGTGGCAGGTCTCACAGGGCGCGTTGGTGACCACGTGCTTCTGCGGCTTGCCGCTCGCGGCCATGCCGTTGTGGCAGCTCGCGCAGGCCGCCATCGTGCCGGTGTGGCTGAAGCGGGCACCGCTGAACGTCGTCGTGCTCTTGTGGCAGGTCTCACACGGCGCAGTGGTCGCGACATGCTTCGGCGGCTTGCCGGTCGCGGCCATGCCGTTGTGACAGCTCGCGCAGGCCGCCGTCGTTCCAGTATGGCTGAACCGGGCGCCGCTGAACGTCGTCGTGCTCTTGTGACAGGTCTCACACGGCGCAGCGGTTGCGACGTGCTTCGGCGGCTTGCCAGGCGCGGTCATTCCGTTATGGCAGGATGCGCATGGCCCTTGCGCCGTCATGTGATTGAATCTGGAACCGGCCTCCGTGGTGCTCGATCCGGCAAGCCCTGCCCTCGGATTGAACGTCGGCAGCAGCGACGGAAGCCGACCGGCATTCTTCGCTTCCGGCGAGTCGCTGCCCGTATCGGTTGGAGGCAAGAGCCTACCGCGGGGATCATTCGGCGAGAGCGGTGATGTCGCGGATGTCATTCGGGGCGGCGTCCCCGACGGCTGCGGCACGGACGCCGCCGCGCCGCCAGCTTTGGCCGAACTGTCGGGATTGGAGGAACCGGACGAACTGGCGGAGGCCCCTGCTTCGGATCCCGCTGTCGGGGCCGTCGACGTCGCAGCCGTGTTCGCCAGCGGCTTGCTGCTGAACAGGAGCGTCGAACTGGATGGCGCCGCAGGCTTGGCGGCAGCGCCGGCCTGAGATGTAGCCGGTGCAGCGTTCGTACCGGGTGCTGCATCGGGATTCGTTGCTGCCGTCATCGTCCGGTTGGCGGTTGAGGCCGGCGTCACCGCCTTGACGGCCGGGGCCTGAGCAGGAACCACCGACCGCGCCGTCGTGGAGCAGCCCGCTGCCGGCTTCTGCGGGTCGTCGTCCCAGGTGGAAAAGTTGGCGGCGGCGCGCACGTGGCAGCAGCCGCAATCCTGCGACTTCGCGCTATGATCCGGCCCCTGCGCACCCCTGCGGCCCTGGCTGCGATACGAGCCGTTGTGACAGCTGTCGCAGCGCGTGGCATGCACGGCAGCATGGCTCATGGTGTAGGTCGCGAAGCTCGCCGCGGTGTTGCTGTGGCAGTTCGAGCACTGCACACCCGTCACCGGAATATGCGGCGGGGTGGTCAGGCCTTTCGCGCTCGAACCATTGTGGCAGGCTGAGCAATTGGTGTTGGCCGCGGAGTGGGTGAACGCCGCGCCGCCCCAGCTCACATATCCGCCGCTGGCGGCCTTGCTGTGACAACTCACGCAATCGGCTCCGCCGGTCGCGACGTGGTTCGGGAACGACGCGGTGCCGAGCGCCCCCTTGGTGCCTTGGCCGGTGAAGCTGCCGTTGTGACAGCTGTCGCAGCGTGCCGTCGCCACCGCGGTGTGGTTCATGGTGTAGGTGGCAAAGCTCGCCGCGGTGTTGCTGTGGCAGTTCGAGCACTGCAGCGTCCCGGTCGGGATATGTGGCGG
>NZ_JBNPUE010000018.1:0-164473 GCF_051168015.1 Bradyrhizobium sp. HKCCYLRH3061 | reverse complement strand
GAGAGAGAGAGAGAGAGAGAGAGAGAGAGAGAGAGAGAGAGAGAGAGAGAGAGGTTGCCGGAGGTATCAGTATACTAATATATCAGTTATTGCATGCCAGATACCAAGAGCGGCAGGTTATCAATGGTTTCAGCTCTGATCAAAGAACGTCCGCCAGCTCCCGTGCTGCGGAATACGACGTTTCGCGGCCGGCGTTGATCAGCACCGCTTCGCCGACGGCAGGATTGAGCTCCATCTGCAGGATACCGCCTCCGGCGATTCGAAGCTCAGCTTGCTCGCACAGGTGCCGGGCGATTCGTGGGCGGCGTCCGCGAGGAATCTCCTCTCACTCGCTTCCTGGTCAGCCCGTGCGCCTCGACCGGGACGGCGGCCGGAAATTTCAATATGCCCGGTCGAAAGTATGCCTGGTCGGACTTGGCGCCCATTTTGCCATATCCGGCCTGCGACGTCTTCGCGAAGCGACCGCCACGGCCGCGGGGCAGGGGTGCCGAGGTCCGGAGGGAGAGACGTGGGATGGCCCATCATCGTGCAGCGATTGACGTCGGCTGCTCGGCCCAGACAAGGAGACCGGGCGTGCTGCATGGACCCCTCATCAATGACTTCGCACAGCTCTCGGTTCATTGTCCTTGACTTCGAAACATCGCCCCTTTAAGTCGCACTCCTCCGCGGATTTCGCGATCACGCGGGAGTAGCTCAGTTGGTTAGAGCGCCGGCCTGTCACGCCGGAGGTCGCGGGTTCGAGCCCCGTCTCTCGCGCCATGTTTTCAATGGCTTAGCTTTCGATCTGATCCGTCCGCTGGCGCAAGCGGCACTCCCGCGCGATCTCTTCCCGCCTACGACCTGATGCCCCGCCGACTGCAAGTGCTCCGTCGCCAATTTTCCGACCGGGCATGAAAAAGGCCACCCGGCGGGTGGCCTGCGAATACTGTCAGATGGCAGCGGACAGTGGCCTCAGCGGACCATCGAGTCGCTGGAACTCGTCATGGTCACCGGCTTGCCGGCCTTCACGACGTGCGATGCCGTCTGGCTGTAGTCGACGTTGGCGCGGGTCGCTATGCCGAAAGCGGTCACGGCGATGCCGGCGATCAGGGCAACGGCGACGATCTTCAGATGGGTCGATCGGTCTGCGGAATGCAGCGAGTGGTTCATGTCAGCCTCCCGGCGTCTCAGAGCGCCACTTTGTTGCCTGGACATGTACCCCTGCTTTGTTTCGATCCGGTTTCTTCGTTTCCTCAAAATGGTTTCATCGGTTGCAGCCGCCGCGGCGGCAATCGGGAGTATGCGGCCGGGGCTGACTGCGCGCGGCGGTGCCGGCATCGACGGCGGCCGCGGATGATCTTGATCCGGCGGCCCTTCGTGACCATTTCCCGCGGTAACGGAAGCCTATCGGGCGACGGTCCAGTCGCCTCGTTTGGATCGCCCGATCGAACGCTGATCCGCATCCGTCTCCGACCAGCCCAGCCTGCGCACAACGCCGTGCGTCCTCGCGATTGCTGATCGCCTCAGCATCCTGCGGTGGACCGTGCGGCACCGTAATGCTGCGGGTCTGCAATGCGGCTCCTGCACGCGTCATCCGCGGCGCCGTTGCTCGGTGTGTCCCGGTTTCCGCAATGTGGGGAGGGATGACGACAGCGAGACGGCTCGTCTTGCGCGGCTTGGTGCGCTGCGCTAAGGCTTCGACCAATTCCAATGCAACGAGTCTGCGGTTTGCACCGAAACCGCAGAGGAAAGTGGCGCCGATGACCGGCATCCTTCAGAACTATCTCCCCCTCGTCGTTTTCATAGGTGTCGCAGCCATCATCGGGGTGGTGCTGCTGATCGCGCCGTTCCTGGTCGCCTACCAGCAGCCCGATCCCGAGAAGCTCTCCGCCTACGAGTGCGGCTTCAATGCGTTCGACGACGCCCGTATGAAGTTCGACGTCCGCTTCTATCTGGTTGCCATCCTTTTCATCATCTTCGACCTCGAAGTCGCCTTCCTGTTCCCCTGGGCAGTCGCATTCGGCAAGCTCGGCGCGGCCGGCTTCTGGTCGATGCTGGTGTTCCTGGCCGTGCTGACGGTCGGGTTTGCCTACGAATGGAAGAAAGGCGCGCTTGAATGGGATTGAGCCCGACCACGTCCTCGACCGGGCCGGCGATCGCTCCGGCCCCGAAGGGCATTCTCGATCCCGCGACCGGCAGGCCGATCGGTGCCAACGACCCGTATTTCCTCGAGGTCAGGTCCGAGCTGTCGGACAAGGGATTCTTCGTTGCCACCGCTGACGATCTCATCACCTGGGCCCGCACCGGCTCCCTGATGTGGATGACGTTCGGCCTGGCCTGCTGCGCCGTCGAGATGATGCAGGTCTCGATGCCGCGCTACGATGTCGAGCGCTTCGGCTTCGCGCCGCGTGCCTCGCCGCGCCAGTCCGACGTGATGATCGTCGCCGGCACGCTGACCAACAAGATGGCGCCGGCGCTGCGCAAGGTCTACGACCAGATGCCGGAGCCGCGCTACGTCATCTCGATGGGGTCGTGCGCCAATGGCGGCGGCTACTATCACTATTCCTATTCGGTGGTCCGCGGCTGCGACCGCATCGTTCCCATTGACATCTATGTGCCCGGCTGTCCGCCGACCGCCGAAGCGCTGCTGTACGGTGTGCTGCTGCTGCAGAAGAAGATCCGGCGCACCGGCACCATCGAACGCTGAAGGTTTTTCGTTATGGACGACGGCAGGCTCGACGCCCTTGGGCAGACGATCGTAAGCGCGCTCCCGGGCGCCGCGATCGGCCATACGGTCGCTTTCAATCAGCTCACGGTGAATGTGGAGCCCGCCCGGATCGTCGAGGTCGTGACACATCTGCGCGACGATCCGGCTCTCCGCTTCGTCAACATCACCGACATCACGGCGGTCGACTATCCCGAGCGCGCCAAGCGTTTCGATGTCGTCTACCACTTCCTGTCACCGACGCTGAACGCGCGCATCCGGCTCAAGGCCGAGGCCGACGAGACCACGCAGGTGCCGTCGCTGATCGATGTCTTTCCGGGCGCCGATTGGTTCGAGCGCGAGGCCTACGACCTCTACGGCGTGATCTTTGTCGGCCACCCCGACATGCGCCGCCTGCTGACGGACTACGGCTTCGACGGCCATCCGCTGCGCAAGGACTTCCCGACGACGGGGTTCGTCGAGGTGCGCTACGACGACCAGGAGAAGCGGGTGATCTACGAGCCGGTCAGGCTCAACCAGGAATTCCGCAAGTTCGATTTCCTGTCGCCCTGGGAAGGCGCGGACTATCCGCTGCCGGGCGACGAGAAAGCGAATAAGTGAGTGGGAGCGCGAGCATGAACGAGCAGAGCCCGGCCCTCCGCAACTTCACGATCAATTTCGGCCCGCAGCATCCGGCGGCGCACGGTGTGCTGCGCCTGGTGCTGGAGCTGGACGGCGAGGTGGTCGAGCGCGTCGATCCGCATATCGGCCTGCTGCATCGCGGCACCGAGAAGCTGATCGAGACCAAGACCTACATGCAGGCGATGCCCTATTTCGATCGGCTCGACTACGTCGCGCCGATGAATCAGGAGCATGCGTTCTGCCTCGCGGCCGAGCGCCTGCTCGGAATCGAGGTGCCGCGCCGCGGCCAGCTGATCCGCGTGCTCTACTCCGAGATCGGACGGCTGCTGTCGCACCTGCTCAACGTCACCACCCAGGCGATGGACGTCGGCGCGCTGACCCCGCCGCTGTGGGGCTTCGAGGAGCGCGAGAAGCTGATGGTGTTCTATGAGCGCGCCTCCGGCTCGCGCATGCACGCCAACTACTTCCGCATCGGTGGCGTCCACCAGGACCTGCCGCCGAAGCTGATCGACGACATCGACGCATTCTGCGATCCGTTCCTGAAGGTGGTCGACGATCTCGACCGGCTCCTCACCGGAAACCGCATCTTCAAGCAGCGCAACGTCGACATCGGCGTCGTCACCCTGAAGCAGGCCTGGGAGTGGGGCTTCTCGGGCGTGATGGTGCGCGGCTCGGGCGCGGCCTGGGACCTGCGCAAGTCGCAGCCCTATGACGTCTACGCCGAGATGGAGTTCGACGTTCCGATCGGCAAGAACGGCGACTGCTACGACCGCTATCTGATCCGCATGGAAGAGATGCGCCAGTCGGTGCGTATCATGAAGCAGTGCATCCAGAAGCTGCGTGCACCGGACGGGCAGGGCCCGGTGATGATCACCGACAACAAGATCGCGCCGCCGCGCCGTGGCGAGATGAAGCGCTCGATGGAAGCGCTGATCCACCACTTCAAGCTCTATACCGAGGGCGTGCACGTCCCCGCTGGCGAGATCTATGCGGCGGTCGAGGCGCCGAAGGGCGAGTTCGGGGTCTACCTCGTCGCCGACGGCACCAACAAGCCGTACAAGTGCAAGATCCGCGCTCCGGGTTTCGCGCATCTGCAGGCGATGGACTTCATCTGCCGCGGCCATCTGCTCGCCGACGTCTCGGCCATCCTGGGCTCGCTCGACATCGTGTTCGGAGAGGTGGACCGCTGATGGGCCATGCGCCGATCCAGTTCGATCGTGCGTCCGGAGCGCTCGAAGGAGCGAACCTCTGGGAGCGCACGGCTGCATTGGCGCTGTCGACCGGCTCGAAGATCTCGTCGCATTTCTCGCATCGCGGCTACAACCGTTGCGCCAACCTGTTGCGCCTGGCGCTGCCCGAACGCGATATCGCGGTGAAGCTCAACCCGGACGCCGTGTTCGAGTTTCCCTATGGCGACGGCTACTGGAGCAAGCTGCTCAACCGCGACTATCACTACGAGGACGAGCTCGAGATCCTGTTTCTCGGCACTGTCGATGTCGACTACACCTTCATCGATGGCGGGGCCAATTACGGCTACTGGTCGGTGCTGGTCTCGAGCGCGCCCTACGGTGCGCACGAGGCGATCGCGATCGAGCCGTCCTCGGCCAACTTCGCCAAGCTCGCCAACAACGCCCGGATCAATGCCGGCCGCTTCGAGGTGATGAAGTGCGCGATCGGCGCCAGCCGCGGCACGGCCTATTTGACTGGCACCAAGCACGAGGCCTTCAGCATTGCGGGCGGCGTCGCCGACGGCGAGCGGGTGCCGGTGATGGCGCTCGACGATCTGATCGACGACGGCAAGGTCGCCGCGTCCGGCAAGTACCTCATCAAGCTCGACGTCGAGGGCGTCGAGATCGAGGCGATCAAGGGCGGCGCGCGGCTGCTGGCGACCGACAGCATGATCCTGTGCGAGGAGCACGGCCAGGACCGCAACCATACGGTGTCGCGCTACATCCTCGATCAGACGCCGATGCAGCTGATGGTCTACGACCCCGCGAGCGGCCGCTTCGAGATCGTGACGGAGCTGTCGATCCTCGACCGCATCAAGGCTTCCGCCCACGTCGGCTATAACGTGTTCGGAACTGCAAGTGCCTTCTGGCAGAATCGCGTCGCAGCGCTCAATGCAGACGCCGCGCGCCGCATGCAATGAAAGATTGAAGAGCCATGTCCGTCCGCCGTCTTGCCCCGAAGGAAGTTCAGCCCGCGAGCTTTGCGTTCACGGACGAGAACCTTGCCTTCGCCAAAGCGCAGATCGCGAAATATCCGGAAGGCCGCCAGGCCTCGGCGGTGATTGCGATCTTGTGGCGGGCCCAGGAGCAGCACGACGGCTGGGTGTCGGAGGCTGCGATCCGCGTCGTCGCCGACATGCTCGGGATGCCCTATATCCGCGTGCTCGAGGTCGCGACCTTCTACACCATGTTCCAGCTCCAGCCGGTCGGGAAGAAGGCGCATGTGCAGGTGTGCGGCACCACGCCGTGTCGGCTGCGCGGCGCCGAAGAGCTGATCGAGGTCTGCAAGCATCGTATCCATCATGATCCCTTCCACCTGTCGAAGGACGGCGACTTCAGCTGGGAAGAGGTCGAGTGCCTGGGCGCCTGCGTGAATGCGCCGATGGTGCAGATCTGGAAGGACACCTATGAGGACCTGACGCCGGAGAGCTTCGGCAAGGTGCTGGACGGCTTCGCGACCGGCAATCTGCCGACGCCCGGCCCGCAGAACGGCCGCCAGTTCTCGGCGCCGGCAGGTGGGCCGACCACGCTGAAGGAGAAGACATGAGCCGCGATCGCACCCGCGTTGCGGCCCTGACGGAAGAGGGCGCCGCGATGAAGAACTGGCGCTACGTGGCGCTGCATACGCTTGCTGCCGCCGCTTTCATTTTCGTGCTGCAGCGGTTCGCGCTCAACGCGACGCTGGAGTCCAGTCTGCTGTGGGCCTTGGTGTTCGGCGGCTGTGCCGCCTTCATCGCCACCATGCAGTCGAACCGCTGATTTTCGAGGAAGCCGTCTGATGCTCGACGACAAGGACCGCATCTTCACCAACCTCTACGGCCTGCACGATTGGGGCCTCGAAGGCGCTCGCCGGCGTGGCAGCTGGGACGGCACCAAGGGCCTGATCGAGAAGGGCCGTGATTGGATCATCAACGAGATGAAGGCGTCGGGCCTGCGCGGCCGCGGCGGCGCCGGCTTCCCGACCGGCCTGAAATGGTCGTTCATGCCGAAGGAATCGACCGACGGCCGGCCGAGCTATCTCGTGGTCAACGCCGACGAGTCCGAGCCCGGCACCTGCAAGGATCGCGAGATCATGCGGCACGATCCGCATCATCTCGTCGAGGGCTGCCTGCTCGCCAGCTTCGCGATGAACGCGCATGCCTGCTACATCTATGTGCGCGGCGAGTTCATCCGCGAGCGCGAACGGCTGCAGGCGGCGATCGACCAGGCCTATGAGGCCAACCTGATCGGCAAGAACAACATCCACGGGTGGCCGTTCGATCTCTACGTCGCCCACGGCGCCGGCGCCTATATCTGCGGCGAAGAAACGGCGCTGCTCGAGAGCCTGGAGGGCAAGAAGGGCCAGCCGCGGCTGAAGCCGCCATTCCCGGCCAACGTCGGCCTCTACGGCTGCCCGACCACGGTGAACAATGTCGAGTCGATCGCGGTGGCGCCGACCATCCTGCGCCGCGGCGCCGCGTGGTTCGCCGGCATCGGCCGTCCGAACAATGTCGGCACAAAACTGTTCTGCATCTCCGGTCACGTCGAGCGGCCTTGCAACGTCGAAGAGGCGATGGGCATCCCGTTCCGCGAGCTGATCGAGAAGCATTGCGGCGGCATCCGTGGCGGCTGGGACAATCTGAAGGCGGTCATCCCCGGCGGCTCGTCCGTGCGCATGGTGCCGGCCGAGCAGATCATCGATACGCCGATGGATTTCGACAGCCTGTCGAAGCTGCGCTCCGGCCTCGGCACCGCGGCCGTGATCGTGATGGACAAGTCGACCGACCTGATCCGGGCGATCGCGCGCATCTCCTATTTCTACAAGCATGAGAGCTGTGGCCAGTGCACGCCGTGCCGCGAAGGCACCGGCTGGATGTGGCGCGTGCTGACCCGCATGGCCGAGGGCCGGGCGCACAAGCGCGAGATCGACATGCTGCTGGAGGTCACCAAGCAGATCGAGGGACACACGATCTGCGCGCTCGGTGACGCCGCGGCCTGGCCGATCCAGGGCCTGATCACGCATTTCCGTCACGAGATCGAAGCGCGCATCGATCAGTATTCGCACAAGGCCGATGTCGACGACGTCGGCGTGCGCGATCCCGCGCACATGGTGGCGGCGGAGTAGGCGATGGCGGTCCGGTCCGCCAGCAAGGTTTTCCCCCGCGCTCGCGCCCTCACGGTGCGCAGCGCGGCGGTCCGTGGTTTGAGAGAGATGTGAGGCTATGACCAAGATCATCATCGATGGCAAAGAGATCGATGTGCCGCCGGAGTACACGCTGTTGCAGGCGTGCGAGGCGGCGGGCGCCGAGATCCCGCGCTTCTGCTATCATGAGCGGCTGTCGATCGCCGGTAACTGCCGGATGTGCCTCGTCGAGGTGAAGGGCGGACCGAAGCCGGTCGCGAGCTGCGCCTGGGGCGTGCGCGACTGCCGGCCGGGCCCGAAGGGCGAGCCGCCGGAGATCTCGACGCGGTCGCCGATGGTCAAGAAGGCGCGCGAAGGCGTGATGGAATTCCTTCTGATCAACCATCCGCTGGACTGTCCGATCTGCGACCAGGGCGGCGAGTGCGACCTGCAGGACCAGGCGATGGGCTATGGTGTCGACACCAGCCGCTTCGCCGAGAACAAGCGCGCCGTCGAGGACAAATATCTCGGCGCATTGGTCAAGACCTCGATGAACCGCTGCATCCAGTGCACGCGCTGCGTCCGCTTCTCGGCGGAAGTCTGCGGCGTGCCGGAAATGGGCGCGATCGGCCGCGGCGAGGACATGGAGATCACGACCTATCTCGAGCAGGCGCTGAGCTCGGAGCTGCAGGGCAATCTGGTCGACATCTGCCCGGTGGGCGCGCTGACCTCCAAGCCCTATGCTTTCGCGGCGCGGCCCTGGGAGCTCGGCAAGACGCAGTCGATAGACGTCATGGACGGCGTGGGCTCAGCGATCCGGGTCGACACCCGCGGCCGCGAGGTGATGCGCATCCTGCCGCGCATCAATGACTCCGTGAACGAGGAGTGGATCTCCGACAAGACCCGCCATGTCGTCGACGGCCTGCGCACGCAGCGGCTCGATCGTCCCTACGTTCGCGAGGATGGCAAGCTGCGCGCCGCCTCCTGGCCTGAGGCATTCAAGGCGATTGCCGCCAAGCTGTCGCGCATCGACGGCAAGCGCATCGGCGCCATCGCCGGCGATCTCGCCGCGGTCGAAGAGATGTTCGCGCTCAAGGATCTGCTCGCCAAGCTCGGCTCGACCAACGTCGCCGTGCAGGGCGGTGACAGCTTCGATGCCAAGCTCGGCCGCGCATCCTATCTGTTCAATCCGACCATCGCCGGCATCGAGCAGGCCGACGCGATCCTGATCGTTGGCGCCAATCCGCGCAAGGAAGCGGCCGTGCTCAACGCCCGCATCCGCAAGCGCTGGCGGTCGGGTCAGCTCAAGGTCGGCGTGGTCGGCCCGAAGGCCGATCTCACCTATGCCTATGAGCACATTGGCGCGGGCACGGACTCCCTGAGCGACGTCGCCGCGGGCAAGCACTCGTTTGCGACCACGTTCCGCAACGCCAAGAATCCGATCGTGCTGGTCGGCGCCGGCGCGGTCGCGCGTCACGA
Source organism: Bradyrhizobium sp. HKCCYLRH3061 (assembly GCF_051168015.1). Lineage (NCBI taxonomy): Bacteria > Pseudomonadati > Pseudomonadota > Alphaproteobacteria > Hyphomicrobiales > Nitrobacteraceae > Bradyrhizobium > Bradyrhizobium sp. HKCCYLRH3061. The sequence goes on along the minus strand of NZ_JBNPUE010000018.1, from coordinate 155,340 downwards.
TGGCGCGGCGATCCTGTCGCTCGCGGCCAAGATCGCGATGGACGTCAACGCCGTGCGCGACGACTGGAACGGTTTTGCCGTGCTGCACGACACCGCGTCGCGGGTCGGCGCGCTCGACATCGGCTTCAACGGCACCGGCCTGACGGCTGCGCAGATGACGACCTTCGGCACCATGGACGTGATGTTCCTGCTGGGCGCCGACGAGGTCGAGGTGCCCGAGGGCGTGTTCACTGTCTACATCGGCACCCATGGCGACCGTGGCGCGCATCGCGCCGACGTCATCCTGCCGGGCGCCGCGTACACCGAGAAGTCGGGTCTCTTCGTCAACACCGAGGGCCGGGTGCAGATGACGGGCCGGGCGTCATTCCCGCCGGGCGAGGCACGCGAGGACTGGGCGATCATCCGGGCGCTGTCCGACGTGCTCGGCAGGAAGCTCGGCTACGACTCGCTGGCCGGCTTGCGCGCTGCGATCATCAAGGCCGTGCCGTATCTCGGCCGGATCGACCAGATCGAGGCGGGCAAGATCGCCGACATCAAGACCCTGGCGGGCAAGGGCGGCAGCCTCGAGAAGGCGCCGTTCAAGCCTGTCATCGATGACTTCTATCTCACCAACCCGATCGCGCGTGCCTCGGCAGTCATGGCGGAATGCTCCCGCCTGGCCTCCGGGCAGATGCTGACGGCAGCGGAGTGAGCGTGACCTGATGGCTGATTTCTTTGCGAGCTCATTCTGGACCGGTTTCCTCTGGCCGCTGATCATCATGATCGCGCAGAGCGTGCTGCTGCTCGTCGTCCTCCTGGTCGCGATCGCCTACATCCTGCTGGCCGACCGCAAGATCTGGGCGGCGGTGCAGATCCGCAGGGGTCCGAACGTGGTCGGGCCCTGGGGCCTGTTCCAGTCGTTCGCCGACCTCTTGAAGTTCGTGCTCAAGGAGCCGATCATTCCGGCCGGCGCCAACAAGGGCGTGTTCCTGCTGGCGCCGCTGGTGTCCTGCGTGCTGGCGCTGGCGGCGTGGGCGGTGATCCCGACCAATCTCGGCTGGGCGATCGCCGACATCAATGTCGGCATCCTCTTCATCTTCGCGATCTCGTCGCTGTCGATCTACGGCATCATCATGGCCGGCTGGTCGTCGAACTCGAAGTATCCGTTCCTGGCGGCGCTGCGCTCGGCGGCGCAGATGGTGTCCTACGAGGTCTCGATCGGCTTCGTGATCATCACCGTGCTGCTCTGCGCCGGCACCCTGAATCTGTCGGCGGTGGTCGAGGCGCAGCACGCCCGCGGGCTTGCGAGCCTGATCGGCCTGCCGCAGCTGACGATCCTGAACTGGTACGTCTGGCCGCTGTTCCCGATGTTCGTGGTGTTCTACGTCTCGGCGCTCGCCGAGACCAACCGCCCGCCCTTCGACCTGGTCGAAGCTGAATCCGAGCTCGTCGCCGGCTTCATGGTCGAATACGGCTCGACGCCGTATCTCTTGTTCATGCTCGGCGAGTATGTCGCGATCACCACGATGTGCGCGCTGGCCACGATCCTGTTCTTGGGCGGTTGGCTGCCGCCGATCGATCTGCCGCCGTTCAACTGGGTGCCGGGCGTCATCTGGTTCTCGCTCAAGCTGTTCTTCATGTTCTTCCTGATCGCGATGGCGAAAGCGATCGTGCCGCGCTACCGCTACGACCAGTTGATGCGCCTTGGCTGGAAAGTGTTCCTGCCGCTGTCGCTGGCCATGGTGGTGATCGTCGCGGGCGTGCTGCAATTCGCCGGCATCGCGCCGAAATGAGGCTGTCATGAACATCTCCGCCACCGCACGGTCGCTGCTGCTGCAGGAGTTCGTCTCCGCGTTCTTCCTCGCGATGCGCTACTTCTTCCAGCCGAAGCCGACCCTGAACTATCCGTTCGAGAAGGGCCCGATCTCGCCGCGCTTTCGCGGTGAGCATGCGCTGCGCCGCTATCCCAATGGCGAGGAGCGCTGCATCGCCTGCAAGCTGTGCGAGGCCGTGTGCCCGGCGCAGGCGATCACGATCGAGGCCGGCCCGCGCCGCAACGACGGCACCCGTCGCACGGTGCGCTACGACATCGACATGGTGAAGTGCATCTATTGCGGCCTGTGTCAGGAAGCCTGTCCGGTGGACGCCATCGTCGAGGGGCCGAACTTCGAGTTCGCGACCGAGACCCGCGAGGAGCTTTACTATGACAAGGCCAAGCTGCTCGCGAACGGCGACCGCTGGGAGCGCGAGATCTCCAAAGCCATCGCGCTCGACGCGCCGTACCGCTGAGGCCGTCCGATGATCCTTCCTGCGCTCTTCTTCTACCTGTTCGCGGCGGTCTGCGTGGCCTCCGCGGTGATGGTGATCGTCTCGAAGAACCCCGTTCATTCGGTGCTCTATTTGATCCTCGCCTTCGTCAATGCTTCAGGCCTGTTCGTGCTGATGGGCGCCGAGTTCCTGGCGATGATCCTGGTCGTCGTCTATGTCGGCGCGGTCGCGGTGCTGTTCCTGTTCGTGATCATGATGCTCGACGTGGACTTCACCGAGCTGCGCGAGGGATTCCTGCAATACATGCCGATCGGCCTCGTCATCGGCGGCATCTTCCTGTTCGAGCTGCTGCTGACGGTGTCGTACTGGGTCATCAACCCGACGACGCCGAAGGCGATCACGGCGGCGATCCCGACCAACGTCACCAACACCGAGGCGCTCGGCCTGGTGCTCTATACGAAGTACATCCATTACTTCCAGCTGTCGGGCATGATCCTGCTGGTGGCGATGATCGGCGCGATCGTGCTGACCCTGCGCCACAAGGCCAGCGTGAAGCGCCAGGACATCAACGTCCAGAACGCGCGCACGCCGGAGATGGCGATGGCGGTGCGCAAGGTCGCGGTCGGGCAGGGGCTGCAGGACACGGATGCCGCGGAGTGGGTGAAATGACCATCGGACTGGGACACTACCTCGCCGTGGCGGCGATGCTGTTCACGCTCGGCATCCTCGGCATCTTCCTGAACCGCAAGAACATCATCGTCATCCTGATGTCGGTCGAGCTGATCCTGCTCGCGGTCAACATCAACCTGGTGGCGTTCTCGACCTTCCTCGGCGACATCGTCGGCCAGGTGTTCGCGCTGCTGGTCCTGACCGTTGCGGCGGCGGAAGCCGCGATCGGCCTTGCCGTGCTGGTGGTCTACTTCCGCAACCGCGGCTCGATTGCGGTTGAAGACGTCAATCTGATGAAGGGCTAAGGACGCATGATCCGCACAGATGGGGGCCGGCTTGCCGGCAAGGTCATGCGTAAGGGGATGGGCGAATGATCCAGGCCATTGTCTTTCTGCCGCTGCTCGGCGCGATCCTGGCCGGCCTGATCGCGCTGCTGGGGGCGCATGGACGCCATCCGAGCGGCGATGTGGTCGAGCATCATCACGATGACGGCCATCACCACGGCGCCGCCGACGCGCACGCGCATGCGCATGATGATCACGGCCACGGACACGATGATCATCACGTCGCAGAGCCGCCCGCGGCCGGCACCTGGGCCGCGCAGGCGATCACCACCGCGCTGCTGTTCGTCTCGGCCGGCCTGTCCTGGGCGATGCTGATCAGCGTCGGCTTCATGCATCACGAGGCCGGGGTGAAGGAGCTCTTGCCCTGGATCAATTCCGGCGAGTTGCAGGTCTCCTGGGCGCTGCGCGTCGATACGCTGACGGCCATCATGCTGGTCGTGGTGACCAGCGTGTCCTCGCTCGTGCATCTGTATTCGATCGGCTACATGGACGAGGATCCGAACCGTCCGCGCTTCTTCGCCTATCTGTCGCTGTTCACCTTCGCGATGCTGATGCTGGTGACCGCGAACAACCTCGTGCAGCTGTTCTTCGGCTGGGAGGGCGTCGGTCTCGCCAGCTACCTGCTGATCGGCTTCTGGTTCCAGAAGCCGTCGGCCAACGCGGCCGCGATCAAGGCCTTCGTCGTCAACCGCGTCGGCGACTTCGGCTTCGCGCTCGGCATCTTCGCGATCTTCCTGCTGACGAAGTCGACCGACTTCGAGACGATCTTCGCCGCCGCGCCGAGCTTGGCTGGCAAGGCGACGATCAACTTCCTCGGCTGGCACGCCGACGCGCTGACCTTGACCTGCCTGCTGCTGTTCATGGGCGCGATGGGCAAGTCGGCGCAGTTCCTGCTGCACACCTGGCTGCCGGACGCGATGGAAGGTCCGACCCCGGTCTCTGCGCTGATCCACGCCGCGACCATGGTCACCGCCGGCGTGTTCATGGTGGCGCGCCTGTCGCCGCTGTTCGAGCTCGCGCCGAACGCGCAGGCCGTCGTGATGTTCTTCGGCGCGACCACGGCGTTGTTCGCAGCGACCGTCGGCCTCGTGCAGAACGACATCAAGCGCATCGTCGCCTACTCGACCTGCTCGCAGCTCGGCTACATGTTCGTGGCGATGGGAGCAGGGGCCTACTCGGTCGGCATGTTCCATCTGTTCACGCATGCCTTCTTCAAGGCGCTGCTGTTCTTGGGCTCCGGCTCGGTGATCTACGCGATGCACCACGAGCAGGACATCCGCAACATGGGCGGCCTGTGGCGCAAGATCCCGTACACCTTCGCGGTGATGACGGTCGGTACGCTCGCGCTCACCGGCTTCCCCGGCTTCGCCGGCTTCTTCTCCAAGGATGCGATCATCGAGGCTGCATACGCCGCGCACAATCCGTTCGCGACCTACGCGTATTTCCTCACCATTGTCGCCGCCGGCCTGACCTCGTTCTATTCCTGGCGCCTGGTGTTCAAGACTTTCTTCGGCACGCCGCACGATCAGCATCATTATGATGCCGCGCATGAGAGCCCGATCTGGATGCTGATCCCGATCGGCGTGCTCGCGGCCGGCTCGATCCTGGCCGGGCTCCCGTTCAAGGGCGTGTTCACCGATCCTCATGGCGTCGAGCACTTCTTCGGCGAGTCCCTGAAGATGAACCCGCACATCCTCGAAGACATGGAGCACATGCCGGCCTGGCTCGCTCAGCTTCCCTTCGTCATGATGGTGCTGGGATTTGTGGTCTCCTACTTCTTCTACGTCAGACGTCCGGACATCCCGGAGGAGCTCGCCGCGCAGCAGCCGCTGCTCTACAGGTTCCTGCTCAACAAGTGGTACTTCGACGAGCTGTATGATTTGATCTTCGTTCGTCCGGCGAAGTGGCTCGGCCGCTTCCTCTGGAAGAAGGGCGACGGCTTCGTCATCGACGGATTCGGTCCGGACGGTGTCTCGGCGCGGGTGCTCGACATCACGCGCAACGTCGTCAAGATCCAGACCGGGTACCTCTATCATTACGCCTTTGCCATGCTGATCGGCGTCGCCGGCCTGATCACCTGGTTCATGTTCATGGGGGGCCAGCAATGACCACCTGGCCAATTCTCTCCGTCGTCACCTTCCTGCCGATCGTCGGCGCGCTGCTGATCTATCTGGTCCGCGGCGACGACGAGGCGGCCCGGCGCAATGCGCGCTGGATCGCGCTGTGGACCACGCTGATCACCTTTGCGGTGTCGGTGATCCTGGTGCTGCGCTTCGATCCCGGACAGACCGACTTCCAGTTCGTGGAGAAGTCGAACTGGCTGGCGGCCGGCATCAGCTATCACATGGGTGTCGACGGCATCTCGCTGCCGTTCGTGATCCTGACCACCGCCTTGATGCCGTTCTGCATCGTGGCGAGCTGGAAGTCGGTCACCAACCGCCTGCGCGAATACATGATGGCGTTCCTGATCCTGGAAACGCTGATGGTCGGCACGTTCTCGGCCCTCGACCTCGTGCTGTTCTACCTGTTCTTCGAGGGCGGCCTGATCCCGATGTTCCTGATCATCGGCGTCTGGGGTGGTCCGCGTCGGGTCTATGCCTCGTTCAAGTTCTTCCTGTACACGCTGCTCGGCTCGGTGCTGATGCTGCTCGCCATCATGGCGCTGTACTGGAACGCAGGGACCACCGACATCCCGACGCTGATGCACACCGTGGTGCCGCGTAACCTGCAGACCTGGGCATGGCTGGCCTTCTTCGCCTCCTTTGCGGTGAAGATGCCGATGTGGCCGGTTCATACCTGGCTGCCGGACGCGCATGTCGAGGCGCCGACGGCGGGCTCCGTGATCCTGGCCGCGATCCTCCTGAAGATGGGCGGCTACGGCTTCCTGCGCTTCTCGCTGCCGATGTTCCCGCTGGCCTCGCACGACTTCGCGCCGCTGGTGTGGACACTCTCGGCCATCGCGATCATCTACACCTCGCTGGTCGCGCTGATGCAGGAGGACATCAAGAAGCTCATTGCCTACTCGTCGGTGGCGCATATGGGCTTCGTGACGATGGGCATCTTCGCCGGCACCATGCAGGGCGTCGCGGGCGGCGTGTTCCAGATGATCTCGCACGGCATTGTCTCCGGCGCGCTATTCCTCTGCGTCGGCGTCGTCTACGACCGGATGCACACCCGCGAGATCGCGGCCTATGGTGGCCTCGTCAATCGGATGCCGGTCTACGCGCTGGTGTTCATGGTGTTCACGATGGCCAATGTCGGCCTGCCCGGCACCTCCGGCTTCGTCGGCGAGTTCATGACCCTGCTCGGCACCTTCAAGGTGTCGATCCCGACCGCGTTCTTCGCGACCTTCGGTGTCATCCTGTCGGCAGCCTATGCGCTGTGGCTGTACCGCAAGGTGGTGTTCGGTGCGCTGACCAAGCCGTCGCTCGCCAGCATCAAGGACCTCACGCTGCGTGAAGGCGTGATCCTATTTCCGCTGGTGGCGCTGACCATCCTGTTCGGTGTCTATCCGAAGCCGATCCTCGACATGTCGGCGGCGTCGGTGCAGCAGCTCGTCACCAACTACAATACCGCCGTGACGGCCGTGAAGGCCGCCGCGCTGCTCCAATGATGAGACCCTTGGGGTCGGGACAGAGACGATGATCGAGAATCTTGGGCCTCAGCTTTGGGTGGTGCTGCCGGAGCTGCTGTTGGCCGTGGGGGCCATGGCGCTGTTGATGCTGGGCGCGTTTCGCGGGCAGGGGACGACGGGGCTCGTCACCTGGCTGGCGGTTGCTCTGCTGATCGTGGTCGGCATCCTCGTCTTCAGGCAGCCGGGCGGCCAGGCCTTCGGCGGCAGCTTCATCGCTGACAGCTACGCGCGCTTCCTGAAGATCCTGGCGATCATCGGCTCGATCGCGACTTTGGTGATGTCGGCGGAATTCTTGTCCAAGCCGGACCGCCGCATCTTCGAATATGCAATCCTGGTGCTGCTCTCGACCTTGGGCATGCTTGTCCTGATCTCGGCCGGCGACCTGATCTCGCTGTATCTGGGTCTCGAGCTGATGTCGCTCGCGCTCTACGTCGTCGCGGCCAGCCATCGTGACAACGTCAAGTCGACCGAGGCCGGCCTGAAGTACTTCGTGCTCGGTGCGCTGTCGTCGGGCATGCTGCTCTATGGTGCCTCGCTGATCTACGGCTTCACCGGCACGGTGAGCTTTGCCGGGATCGCGGCTGCCACCAAGACCGGCAGCGTCGGCATCATTTTCGGCCTCGTCTTCCTGTTCGCCGGCATGTGCTTCAAGGTCTCGGCGGTGCCGTTCCACATGTGGACGCCGGACGTCTATGAGGGCGCGCCCACCCCGGTGACGGCGTTCTTCGCCTCCGCGCCCAAGGTCGCGGCGATCGCCGTGTTCGCGCGCGTCGCGCTGACGGCGTTCCCGGGCATCACCTTCCAATGGCAGCAGATCATCGTGTTCGTCTCGATCGCCTCGATGGCGCTCGGCTCGTTCGCCGCGATCGGACAGACCAACATCAAGCGCCTGATGGCCTATTCGTCGATCGGCCATATGGGCTTCGCGCTGGTCGGCCTCGCCGCAGGCACGGTCGAGGGCGCGCAGGGCGTGCTGACCTACATCGCGATCTATGTCGCGATGACGCTCGGCTCCTTCGCGGTGATCATGGCGATCAAGCGGAACGGCCAGTCGTTCGAGAAGATCAGCGATTTCTCGGGGCTGTCGCGCACCAATCCGCTGCTCGCCTTCTTCTTCGCGATGCTGCTGTTCTCGCTGGCCGGCGTTCCGCCGCTCGCGGGCTTCTTCGCGAAATGGTACGTGTTCGTCGCCGCCATCAAGGGCGGGCTGTTCACGCTGTCGGTGATCGGCGTGCTGACCAGCGTGGTCGGCGCCTATTATTATCTGCTCATCGTCAAGACGATGTATTTCGACGAGCCGCTGCCGACGCTCGATCCGGTCAGGATCGAGCTGCGCACGGTGCTCGCGATCTCCGGCATCTTCAACATCCTGTTCTTCGCCTATCCCGGCCCGCTGGTCAGCGCGGCTGCGGCCGCGGCGAAGTCGCTGTTCTAGATGGCGTTTGCTCTCGGGTCCCGTGCCGCTGCGGCAGGTTACGGGCTCGTCACGTTCGATCAGGCGGGGTCGACCAACGTCGAGGCGCTGAAGTCGGCCAGAGAGGGCGGCAAGGCGCGGTGCTGGTTCGTCACGTCGGAGCAGACGGCCGGGCGCGGCCGTCGCCAGCGTCCGTGGATCGCGCCGCGCGGCAATCTGGCCTCGAGCGTGCTCGAAGTGCTGAACGTGGCTCCCGCCGTGGCCGCCACCCTCGGCTTCGCCGCGGGCCTGGCCATCGAGGCCGCGTTGCGCCAGGTGAGCCTCGAGGCTGCGCTGCGGTCCGGAGGCGGCGTGGCCTTTGCGTTGAAATGGCCCAACGACGTGTTGGCCGACGGCCGCAAGATCGTCGGCATGCTGCTCGAAGCGGAGCAGGTGGCTGGCGGGCTCGCCGTGGTTGCCGGCATCGGAACCAACGTGGTGGCGGCGCCGCCGGATACCCCGACACCGGCGGTCTCGTTGGCGGACCTCGGCATCCAGGTGGCTGCCGAGGATTTGTTCGCGGCCTTGTCTGACGCCTGGGTCGAATATTTCGGCATCTGGAACGAGGGCCGGGGCTTCGGTGATATTCGCCGGCTCTGGCTGGAGCGGGCGGCCGGCCTCGGGCAGCCCGTCGCCATCAGGTCCGGACATGCTATCATCGAGGGGATTTTCGACACGATCGACGAACAGGGTTGTATGCTGGTGCGGACCGCGGAGGGACGATTGGAGCCGATCACGGCAGGCGATGTTCATTTCGGCTCGGTCGCCTCCCAAGGAGCGGTCTAGATGGCACGTCCCGACGAACTGACTTTTGCACCGCTCGGCGGCGTCGGCGAGATCGGCATGAACCTGTCGATCTACGGCCTCGGCAACCGCCACCAGCGGTCCTGGCTCGCGATCGATCTCGGCGTCTCCTTCGGCGACGAGGAGCATCTGCCGGGCATCGACCTGATCATGCCCGACGTCGCTTTCCTGGAGAAAGAGCGCAACAACCTCGTCGGTCTCGTGCTGACCCATGCGCATGAGGACCATTTCGGCGCGATCATCGACCTGTGGCCGCGGCTGAAATGCCCGATCTACGCGACCAAGTTCAGCGCCGCTTTGTTCGAGGCCAAGTGCGAGGCCGAGCGCCTGCCGGCCAAGATTCCGGTCAAGGTGATTCCTTCCGGCGGCCGCGTCGATATCGGTCCGTTCAACGTCGAGTTCATCCCCGTCGCGCATTCGATTCCGGAATCGCATGCGCTGGCGATCCATACCGAGGTCGGTACCGTCCTGCACACCGGCGACTGGAAGATCGATCCGACGCCGGTGCTGGGTGCGCCGACCGATGAGAAGCGGCTGCGCGAGCTCGGCGACGCCGGGCTGCTGGCGCTGATCGGCGACTCCACCAACGCGGTGCGCGAGGGACGCTCGCCGTCCGAGGCCGAAGTCGCCAAGACGATCGCGGCTTTGGTTAAGGAAGCGAAGGGCCGCGTCGCCGTCACCACCTTTGCCTCCAACGTCGCGCGCATCCGCGCTGTCGCCGAGGCAGCGCGTGAGGCGGAGCGCGAGGTCGTCATCGTCGGCCGCGCCATGGAGCGGGTGGTCCAGGTCGCGCGCGAAACCGGCTATCTCGACGGCGTGCAGAACTTCCGCGGCATGGATCTCTACGGCCACTTCCCCGCGGACAAGGTGCTGGCGCTGTGCACCGGCAGCCAGGGCGAGCCGCGCGCCGCGCTGGCGCGCATCGCCAATGACGACCATCCGTTGGTGACGCTGAACAAGGGCGACACCGTCATCTTCTCGTCGCGCACCATTCCCGGCAACGAGAAGGCGGTCGGTGCCGTCATCAACGGGCTGGTGCAGCAGGGCATCGAGATCATCACCGACCGCAACCATCTGGTTCATGTCTCCGGCCATCCGCGCCGCGACGAGCTGCGCGACATGATCGCGTGGACGCGGCCGCAGCTCCTGATCCCCGTGCATGGCGAAGCGTTGCATCTGCATGAGCATGCGAGGCTGGCGCGCGCCTGCGGCGTGCCGAAGGTGATCACCTGCCGCAACGGCGACCTGGTCAAGCTCGGCCCCGGTGATCCCGGGATCATCGACGAACTGCCGGCGGGACGGCTCTACAAGGACGGCAGCATCGTCGAGGACTCGAAATCGCGCGCCGTGGTCGAGCGCCGCAAGATGGCCTTTGCCGGCTGCATCTTCGTCGCGCTCGCCATCACCGAGAAGGGCGAGCTGGCCGACGATCCCGAAGTCGACATGGTCGGCATCCCCGAGAAGAATGCGGCAGGCGAGGCGATGGACGACATCGTGTTCGACGCGGTCGTCTCGACCTTCGAAGGACTGCCACGCGCGCGGCGTCGTGATCCCGATGCCGCGGCGGAATCCGTGCGGCGGGCGGTGCGCTCGACGGTGAACGAGCAGTGGGGCAAGAAGCCGATCTGCCTCGTCCATGTCTTGGAAGTCTGACGCGGGCCAACAGAACGGCCGTTCAAAAGAAAAAGTGGAGGATGTCATGCTGGGCCGGCTCAACCACGTCGCCATCGCGGTCAAGGACGCCGAAAAGGCTGCCAGGATTTATGGCGCGGCGTTCGGTGCCGAGATCTCCCCCGCGGTGCCGCTGCCGGAGCATGGCGTGATCACCGTGTTTGTGACCTTGCCCAACACCAAGATCGAGTTCATCCAGCCGCTGGGCGAGGCGTCACCGATCGCCAAATTTCTCGAGCGCAATGCGGATGGCGGCATCCATCACGTCTGCTACGAGGTGGCCGACATCATCGCCTCGCGCGACACGCTGATCAAGGAGGGCGCCCGCGTGCTCGGCGACGGCCAGCCGAAGATCGGCGCCCATGGCAAGCCGGTGCTGTTCCTGCATCCGAAGGATTTTTCCGGCGCGCTCGTCGAGATCGAGCAGGCCTGAGCAGCGGGGGCAATCATGGCCTACATCATCTCAACCTGGCTTGCGATCTACTTCGTGCTGTGGTGGGTCATGCTGTTCGTGACCCTGCCGTTCGGCGTGCGTAGCCAGCACGAGACGGGCGGCGGTTCGCCCGGCACCGATCCCGGCGCGCCGACCATCAGCCTGATGGGGCGCCGCTTGATCTGGACCACGCTGTTGTCGGCGGTCGTGTTCGGCCTGGCGCTCCTGGCCTATCAGGCCGGCTATCTCAGCATCGAGCGGCTGTCACGGCTGATGGGAATTCCGTTCTAGCCGCGCTCGCATCGCACAACGTCCTCTCGAAGCCGATGCGCGGACGCGCGTCGGCTTTTTTGCTATAGGAGGTCAAAACAAGACCGACAGGGAGGTTGCGCGTGATGACATCGGCCGAGGCCCGGAACGGGACGCCATCGGGCTATCGCATTCTGAACGAGATTGATCTTCGAAACCATCTCGCGGGGATTCCTTCGGTCGCAGGGCAACTCGGCGGATCGGCTGAGCGCTGGTCGATCACCGAGGTCGGCGATGGCAACCTCAACCTGGTCTTCATCGTCAAGGGATCGTCCGGCGGACTCGCAGTGAAGCAGGCGTTGCCTTACGTGCGGCTGGTCGGCGAGAGTTGGCCGCTGCCGCTGTCACGCGCCCACTATGAGCATCTGGCGCTGACGTATCAGAACCGCCTTGGCCCCGGCCTCGTGCCGGCCATCATTCACCATGATCCGGCGCTGGCGCTGACGGCGATGGAGCTGCTCGAGCCGCACATCATCATGCGCAGGGGACTGGTCGCGGGCACGATCTACCCGGCCTTCGTCGATCACATCACGACCTTCATGGCGCGGACGCTGTTCTTCTCGTCCGACCTCGCGCTGTCTGCCGCCGCGAAGAAGGATGCGATTGCGAGCTTTGCCGGCAATCATGCGCTGTGCAAGATCACCGAGGACCTGATCTTCACCGACCCCTATCGCATCGCCGAGCAGAATCGCTGGACGTCACCGTGGCTCGACGCCACGGCCGCCGAGATCCGTGCCGATCTCGATCTGCACGTCGCGATCTCCCGGCTCAAGCTGAAATTCCTGTCATGCGCCGAGGCGCTGATCCATGGCGATCTGCACACGGGATCGATCATGGTGACGAATACCGAGACCCGGGTGATCGATCCGGAATTCGCCTTCTACGGCCCGATGGGTTTTGACGTCGGTGCCGTGCTGGCCAATTTGCTGATGGCGTATTTCGCCTCCGAAGGACATGAGCAGGAGCGCGGTAGTAGGGACGCCTTCGAAAGCTGGGTGCTTGCGACTGTCGATGAAGTCTGGACCGGGTTTGTCGACAAGTTCCTGGCACTGTGGCGGAGTGAGGCGACCGGTGATGCCTATCCGCCGTCGCTGTTTCCGGGCGAGGCGGGAGCGGCACGGCTGGAGACGGAGCGTCAGGCATACATGGCCGGATTGTTCCAGGATGCCGTCGGCTTCACGGCGGCGAAGATCATCCGCCGCATCCTGGGTCTCGCGCACAACATCGACTTCGAGCTGATCGAGGATGCCAAGCAGCGCGCGGTGTGTGAGGCGAGGGCGCTGCGGCTCGCGCGGACGCTGATGCTTGAGACGGCATCGTTTACGTCGATCGACACGGTAACGAAGGCCGCGCGCGAGCTGCGTCATTGGCAGCCGGGGTTCTAGACCTCGACAGAGGCTGCCGTCACCGCGAGAAGCGAAGCGACGAAGCAATCCGGAGGCGCGCGTGACGCCCTGGATTGCTTCCGCCTACGCCTTCGGCGGACATGTCACTTCGCTCGCAATGATGGAAGCAGGTGCGTAGGGTTGGCAAAGGCGCGCCGCGATGCATCAGCTCGGCCTCGTTCTTTCCCGCGCCGCGCCCACCATTTTCGCACCAAGCTTGCTGATGGACGGTGGGCACGCTGCCGCCCTGGGGCGGCGGCTTTGCCCACCCTACGGCATCCCAGTTAGTCCGCCGCCTTGGCGCGCAGCCGTTGTGCGTAGACGTTGATCACCAGTGCCGCCAGCAGGATCAGGCCGCGGATCAGGATTTTCAGGAAGCTGTCGATGTTGACGTGGTCGAGGCCGTTGTTGAGGACGCCGAGCACGAACAGGCCGACGATGGTGTTGCCGATGCCGCCGCGGCCGCCGAACAGGCTGGTGCCGCCGACCACGACGGCGGCGATCGAGTCCAGCAGGTAGGTGTCGAACTCGTTCTGCTGCGCGCTGCCGAAATGCGCCACGCCGAGCATGCCGCCGATCCCGGAGCACACCGCCGAAATCACCATCACGCTGCCGAGGATGAGCTTGACGTTCAGGCCGGAATATTCCGCCGCCTCGCGGTTGCCGCCGACCATGTAGACGTAGCGGCCGAACCGCGTGTAGGTCAGCACGAGGTGCCCGAGCAGCAGCATCAGCGCCGCCACGATCACGATCCAGGGCACGCCCGCGATCGAGCCTGAACCGAGCGTCGTGATGATGGGCGGGACCTTGTAGGCGATCTGGCCGCGCACCAGCATCGCCGAGATGCCTGCGGCGATCTGCATCATCGCGAGCGTCATGATGAACGAGGGAATGCCGATCACGGTCAGGCCGAAGGCGTTGACCACGCCGAGCAGCGCGCACAGCGCCAGCGCGAGCAGGATCGCGGCAAAGCCGGGCATCGGCAGGTTGGCGATGTTGACGTAGGACTCCTGCAGGGTGAAGTAGGCCACGGCGATGCCGGTGACGTTGGCGATGGCGGCGATCGACAGGTCGATCTCCGCGCACAGGATGACGAAGGTGAGGCCCACCGCAATGATGCCGGTGACCGATACCTGGGTCAGGATGTTGCCGACATTGTCGAGCGTTGCGAAAGATGGGCTTGCGATCGCGAAGAACGCGGTGAGGAAGATCAGCGTCAGGAACGGCGCGATGTTGCGCATCTGTGAGCGCAGCAGCGCTGCGACCCCGCCGGCGCGCCGCGGCTGCGCCTCCGGCATCGGAACGGTCTCGCCATGCGCCATGACAATCTCCCTACGCCGCCTCGAGCAGACGGTCTTTGCTGATGGTCTCGCCGGCGAATTCGCGCACGACCTCGCCGCGCTTGAGCACGATGACGCGATCGGCCAGCGACAGCACGGTCTCCGGCTCGGTCGAGAGCACGATCACGGCGATGCCCTGGTCGCGCAGCTGCCGCACGATCTGGATGACGTCGCTCTTGGCGCCGACATCCATGCCTCGCGTCGGTTCGCACAACACCAGGAGCCGCGGCGGATGGCTGAGCCATTTGGCGAGCGCCACCTTCTGCTGGTTGCCGCCGGAGAGCAGGCCGAGGTCGATCTCGACATCGGCAGGCCGGATCTGCAACTGCTCGACCTGGCGCTTCGCGAGCGCGCGCTCGTGTGCGGGCTTCAGCAGCACCGCGTTGATGCGGTCGAGGATGCTGATCGAGACGTTCTTGTAGACGGGCTCCTGCAGGAACAGCATGTCGCGGCGGCTCTCCGGCACGAAGGCGATGCCGGCGCGGCGCGCATCCGCCGTGCTCTTGAAGCGGTTGCGCTGGCCGGCGATGCGCAACTCGCCGGCGTCGGGTGCGAGTTTGCCGAACAGGATCCGCGCCAGCTCGAGCTGGCCGCAGCCCATGAAGCCGTAGATGCCGAGCACCTCGCCGGCGCGCACGGCGAACGAGACGCGCTTCAGATTGCGCGCCAGCGACAGGCCGTCGGCTTCGACGACCACGGGCTTGCCGGCCGTGGGCGCGGGCAGGGTGATGTCGTGGGTGTAGCTGTCCTCCAGCGCATCGCGTCCCTTGCCGATCATGGCCTCGATCAGCGCGGCCTTGCTGGTGTCCGCGGCACGCGTCTCCATGATCTTGCGGCCATTGCGGAACACCGTGACCTCGTCGGAGATCAGCAGGATGTCCTCGATAAAGTGCGAGATGAAGATGATCCCCGTGCCTTGCTCGCGTAGCTTGCGCAGCGCCGCGAACAGCCGCTCGACTTCGGGCGGCGACAGCGCCGAGGTCGGCTCGTCCAGGATGATGATGCGGGCGCCGGAGAACAGCACGCGCGCGATCTCGATCAGCTGCTGCACGCCGATCGGGAGATCGCCGAGCCGGCTCATCGGATCGGCGTCGATGCCAAGGCGCTTGAGCTGCTCGGCGGCCTCGCGCGCCATCCGGCGCCACTGCACGATGCCCAGCGCATTGGTCGGCTGGTTGCCGAGAAACACGTTCTCGGCCACCGTGAGATCCGGGGCGACGCTCAGCTCCTGATGGACCATGGCGATGCCGGCTGCACGGGCATCCCGGGCAGAGTTGAAGTGAACCTCGCGGCCGTCGAGCAGGAAGCGGCCGGAGAATCCGGTATGCACGCCGGCGATGATCTTCATCAGCGTGCTCTTGCCGGCGCCGTTCTCCCCGACGAGACCATGGATCTCGCCGGGGCGAAGCGTGAAGTCGACGCCGCGCAACGCGGTGACGCCGCCGAACGACTTGGTGATGTCCTGCAGTTCCAGAAGCGGCGGGCGGCTGTTCGACATGGGAGGGACTTCAGATCAGGAAATGATCCTCCATCCATTGCATGCCCGCGGCATTCGCCTTGGTCACGACCGGACCGTCGGTGATGACGTGCTTCGGAATGCCCTGGCCGCTCTTCTCGCCGGCGGTGACCGCCGCGACGCCGGCCACGATCGCGCCGCCGTGGATGCGGCAGGACGGATTGCGCACGGTCGCGAACATGCGGCCGTCGCTGACCGCCTGGATCGCCGGCGGCATGGCGTCGACGCCGCCGATCAGGATGTTGGTGCGGTTGCGCGCCTTCATGATGTTGTAGGCGGCAAGCGCCATGTCGTCATTGTGGAAGAACGCCGCGTCGATCTGCGGATATTTCGTGAGATAGGTCTCCCACAGCCGCGCCGCCTTCGACACGTCCCAGTCGGCCGGCTGCGTGTCCAGCACCTCGATGTTCGGGAACTGCTTGATCACCGAATTGAAGCCCTTGGCGCGGCCCTGTGCGCCGGTATGGCCGAGCGCGCCCTGCGTCATGATGATCTTGCCCTTGCCGCCCATCGCGTTCGCCAACGCCTGGGTGACGGATGCGCCCATGAACTCGTTGTCGGGTGCCAGGAAGGAGTGGACATTGATCTGATCGAGCGGGGCGATCAGCGTGTCCATGTCGATGACGGGAATGCCGGCGTCGATCATCTTCTGCACCGGCTGGGTCAGGGTGCCGATGCCGAACGCCTGGATGGCGACGAAATCCCACTTCTGCGACGCCATGTTGTCGATCGCGGCGCGCTGTTTCACCGCATCGAGCTGGCCGTCGAACCAGGTGACTTCGACGTTGAGCAGCTTGCCCCACCATTCCGCGGCCTGCTTGCCCTGGGCGCACCAGGTCGCCTGCAGTCCGGCATTGGAGAACGCCGCCTTGAGCGGCTTTTCGGAACGGCCCATCTCGGCGGCCATCGCCGGATTGATGCCGAAGCCGGCGAGCAGCGCGGCCGCAGAGCCCGCGGCCGTCGCCGCCTGGAGAAGATCGCGCCTGGTCGTTTTCTTGGACGTTTTGTCAGTGCCGGGCATCCCGTGCTCCCTGTCCCATCGTTGTCCGGCGGCGTCATTGATCGCGCCGCCAAGATCTGCAGTGTTTCACAACCCAATTCATCACGCCACAGCCGGATGTTGTGCGTTGCACTGGATGGCTTTCGCGCTGCACGCGCAATGTCAGAAAACCGTGATGCACCCGTGGTACGCGGCAGCGCAGCTTTGGGAGAGAGCCTTTGGCAACGACACGCATCGCCGTGATCGCCGACATCCATCACGGCCGGGATACGCAGACGAAGCGTGGATCGGTGGCGCTGCCATTGCTCGAGCGCTTCGTCACGCAGATGAACGCCGAAAACATCGCTGCGGTTATCGATCTCGGCGACCGGATTTCCGACGAAGATCCCGAGCGCGATCGTCTGCTGCAAAGCGACGTCGCGATGTGTTTCGCAAAGCTTGCGCCGGCGCATCATCATGTCAGTGGCAATCATGATCTCGCATTGCTCAGTCTCGCCGACAATGAAGCGATCATGGATCGTCCGTGCGGGTCGCGGGCTCTGATCATCGGCGATGTCAGATGTGTGTTCTGGCAACCCGACGTGAGTCTGACGCGGAGCCGTGGCTTTCGCCTCTCCGCGGGCGATCTCGGCGCGTTGGTCCAGCTGCTTGCCCAGGATGACCGGCCGACCCTGCTCGTCAGCCACGTGCCGCTGTCAGGACAGGCTCAGACCGGCAACTACTACTTCGAAGCCAATCCGGAACACGCGGCCTATGCCGAGACCGATGCGATCCGCGCGGCGATCGCGGATGCGCCTTGCCCGATCGTCGCGCTCGCCGGGCATGTCCATTGGAATACGATGACGACGGTCGATGGCACACCGCATCTGACGTTGCAGTCGCTGACCGAGACGTTCATCTCGGGCGATCCAGCCGAAGCGGCTGGCCTTCTCGATATCGGCGATGGTTCGTTGCGCTGGAGCGTGACGGGCCGCGAACCGCTGTCGGTGACGTTGCCTTGGCCAAAGGCCAAGGCGCGGTGGCGTGCGCCATTGACACGCTTCGCGACGGCTGCGGTGGCTTGAGGTGGTGGCGTGTTCAGGTGGCGTTCATGCGGCCCGCAATACCGTCATTAAGACGGTGGCTGCCCTGCGAGGACCGCAAAAAAAAATAGAGCAGGGCAGCGGGCCCTGCTCGGAAATTGTGTCGACCCTTTAGATATCCCGCAAGTTCAGATTTGATCTTGTTAAGCGGGGTGACGCTGCTTGTTGCGCGCCAGGGCTCCTCCCGAGACTTGGACCACCAGACTTCCGCAAGCGTTAGCCTGAGGCCCAAATTCGTAGACGATCTTTTTGCGTTTGTCATCCTTTTCGGCAACGATTGTTCAAATTTCGCGCACTTCCTGAAATGATCGGTAAGTGCTTGCAATTGACGAGTTTTATTTTCGTGTTTTCTCGTGATAGGTGCCAAGTTACCGTATTTGACGGCGGCCCTGAGGCGCGGCGGGATTGTTCTTAATCAACGACCGCTGGCGAAATGTGCCGACTGTGCCCTGCGCGACCTCGACTCCGGGCGTCCACTCGGGCACAAGAATTCGGTTCATTTGGCAGGCTTTGATGCGGCAGCGGCTGCAGGCGTTTCTCCCGATCATGCTGATCGCACTGATGGTGCAGATCCTGGCGCCGATCGGTGTTGCCTGGGCGGCGGCATCAGCCGCGGCCGATCCCCTGTACGGACTTGAGATCTGCCACGGCCAGCTGGGTTCCCAGCCGATTGACGATGGGTCGCCGGCGAGCCCTGCGCTTCACGGCTGTTCGCTGTGCTGCCTGGCGCAGCCGGTCACACTGGATGGGCCAGAGCTCTCCACCATCGCCGTTCCGCAACGCGATTCGGGCGAGGTCGTGTGGCGCGCCGGTGACCGGGCTGACGGGATCACCAAGGCTTTTTCGAACGCGCAGGCACGGGCTCCGCCCGCAGCGTGACGCGCTGGCCGTCGTGCGGCCCTGACCTCCCAAATCACATCACCATGACCTGCGTTGTCTGCGCGGCGATCGCCGTGCGGACATGCGCCGATCAACCAAGCTGGCGCATCGCCGCCAAGACAAGAAGGATAATCGACATGACCTTCCTCGGACGCTCTCTGCTCGCATTCGCTCTCCTGTTGGGAGGATCTTCCGCCGCCTTGGCCGCGGACGTGAAGGCCGGTGACCTCGTCATCACCCAGCCTTGGAGCCGCGCCACGCCGGGCGGCGCCAAGACGGGCGCTGGCTATCTGACCATCGAGAACAAGGGCAGCGCGCCCGACCGCCTCGTCGCGGTGACCGGCGACGTCGCCGGGCGAGTCGAGATTCACGAGATGGCCGTCACCAACGGTGTCATGACCATGCGCCCCCTCGACAAGGGACTCACGATCGAGCCGGGCAAGACCGTCGCGCTGGCGCCGGGCGGCTATCACCTGATGCTGATGGAGCTGAAGAGCCCGCTGAAGCAGGGCGACAAGCTGCCGGTCACGCTGGAGTTCGAGAAGGCCGGCAAGGTGGCCGTGACGCTCGAGGTGCAGGCGGTCGGCGCCAAGGCACCAGGCGGCGAGGGCGGCGGCATGATGAAGCAGCATGATCATTCCGGCATGAAGATGTAGGCCGGGCGCTCTGCGGCTCCGACGGAGAGGCCGGCCTCGATGACGCAACGGGTGTTGAACGCCGCCATGATAGCCGGCTCGCGCGCGAGCCGGCTGCTGGCGGCCGACCGCACCCGACGTCCTGCCAATGTCCGTCGGAAGTTCGTCCGATATCTGCCGGTCGCGCTGCTAGCAATGCTGTTGCAGGTGTTGGCGCCAGTGGCGGCGTCCGCCCTGACGGCAGCGACGATCGTGACGGTCGATCCGTTCGGCGGGACGGCGATCTGCCATGCCGAGACGGATGCGGCGCCCTCTAATGGTGATACCGACCGCGCTGCCTGCGGCCTTGACTGCGTCATGTGCTGCGTGCTGCACGCCGCTGCGGCGCTCGATGCGCCGCCGGCGCCATTCGATGCGGCTCCGCTGCGTCTGACGGCGTCCATCGTCTGGACTGCGCGCGAGCTCCGCCTCGTTCATCTCCTCGCCCGGGCGCAGGCGCAACCAAGAGGACCCCCGTTCCTCTCCTGAGCACAGAACTCGTCGTCGGCGCCGCAGCAGCGCGCCGATCCGTTTTGAACCAGGAAGACCGGCCGTGTAGAGCCGGCATCGGGGAAGTCAAACATGTTCCGTCGTCATGCCCTGGGTGGCGTGAGCGTGGTCGCCTTGCAGCTCATGCTGCTGCAACCGGCCACGATCGCGCGCGCCGAGACCGAGAAGGAATTGCCGTCCGTCACCGTCGACGCGCCGCGTGCAGCACCACAAGGGACCGTGCGCAAGCCGGTTGTGCAGGCCGCCTCCGTCCGCCCCCGCGCGCCGAAGCCGGCCGGCGCATCCGTGGCCGGCAGCTCCGGGCCGGGAGGAGCGGTGTCCGACCCAGCCTCGGCTGTCGGCGCCGCCCGCAACCAGCTCAGCCAGTCGCCGTCCGGCCAGACCGCAACCACCATCGACCGCAGCCGCTACGATGACCGGCCTGCGTTTTCCGTCGGCGACATCCTGCGCGAAAGCCCCGGTGTTTCGCTCAAGCAGGGCAACGGACCGCGCGATCTCGGCATCTCGATCCGAGGCTCCAACGCCCGCAACGGCTTCGGCATCCGCAACATCGCGCTGTTCGAGGATGGCTTTCCCGTCACGCAGCCGGACGGGCTGTCGCGCAGCGACCTGATCGATCCCCACGCCTATGGCGCGGTCGACGTCATCCGCGGCCCGTCCTCGGCGCTCTACGGCAACTATGCGACCGGAGGCGCCATCAACTTCCGCACCCGTCCGGGCGGCAGCATCGACGGCGCGGAGATCGGCAGCGAGGGCGGCAGCTTCGGCTATCTCAGCAACTACATGACCTTCGGCAAGAAGGTCGGCAATTTCGAGGGCTCGTTGTTCACCAGCGACGTCCGCGGCGACGGCTATCTCGGCAACGGCTGGTTCAACACCCAGACGGTCAACTTCCTCGGCACCTACAAGGCGACGCCGGATGACCGCTTCACGGTCAAGATCATCAACAACGACCTGTTTACGCGGCTGCCGATTCGATACACGCTGAGCCAGTACTATCAGAACCCATATCAGCAGGGCTGCACCACGAGAACGTCTATGGCGGCCGGCTGCGCGACCGTCGGGCTCAACAAGAACGGAATCAATACGCTCGGTGGGGTTGATCAGGAGACCGCGTTGCAGGCGGGGCTCGGCCGCAACGATCGACGCACGATCGTCGGCGGCCGCTGGGAGCACGACTTCGACAACGACACGACCTGGCGCAACCAGTTCGTGTTCGACGACCGCAACATCAGCCAGCCGACAGGATCGACCAGCGCGATCGGCGACTATCCGTCCTACAACTACATGAGCGACATCACCAAGAGGGGAGAGATCTTCGGGCTGGAATCGACCGCCTTCTTCGGCGCGTTCTACAACACGCTGACCGCGTCCGGAGATACGCGCTTCGTCGTGCCCGGCGGCAACGCAGCGCTCGGCGGCCTCTCGGCCAACACCTGGAGCGAGACCACCAACTACGGCCTGCGAGCCCGCGAGGAGCTCAAGTTGACGGCGGCACTGACGGGGGTGGCCGGTCTCGGCTGGGAGCGCACCCATCTGCGCGGCGTGAACACCGCCTACACCTACGGCGCGACGGCAACGACGACCACGATCACGACGGCGGACCGGCAGTTCGACAATCTCGCCCCCGAGCTGGCACTGCTCTACAGGGTGAATAGCGACTGGCTGCTGCGAGCTCGCGTCGCCACCGGGTACGGCACGCCGCAGGTCTCCAACCTGTTCGTGCTGCCGACCGGCGATTTCGGCAACAACACGCAGCTGAAGTCGCAGACCAATCTGGGCTACGACGTGGGGTTCGACTGGACGCCGAACCGGTCTCTGACCCTCAGCGCAACGGGCTTCTACGAGTTCTTCCGCAACGAGATCGTCACCCAGGCCGTCACAGGGACGCAGAACACGTCCTACACCTTCAACGCACCGCGTTCGGAGCATCGCGGCGTCGAATTGGCGGCCGATTGGCGGGTCCTGCCGGGCTGGCGGTTCACCGCTGCCTACACCTACCTCGACCAAGTCTACACCGAGTATTCTGAGAACCTTGTGAACGGCAGCAACCTGTTCGGCTTCAACCGCGCCGGCAACAAGATTCCCGGCATCTCGCCGAACGAGCTGACCGCGCGGCTCGGATACGATCACGACAGCGGGCGGTTCGCGGGACTTGGTGCGTTCGTCGAGGTCCAGTGGAAGGACTCGTTCTATATGGACAATGCGAATTTGCTGAAGGCGCCGGGCTACGAGCTCGTCAATCTGAACGTCCACTACAAGACCGAGCTTGCCTCGGACACGTTCAAGTCGATGAACGTCTTCTTCGAAGTCCGCAATGTGTTCGACCGCACCTACATCGCCTCCGCGAACAATCTGCAGAATACGGTGACGGGCGCCGGCGTGCAGGGACTGGCAGGCACGGGAACGATCTACGCCGGCTCGCCGCGCGCGTTCCTGGCCGGGATGAAGGTGGCATTCCGATGAGGACCGAAATGACAAGGATCGCACGGCTTCGGAGCGGGCTCGTCGGGCTGGCGATCGCCATGCTTTGTCCGCTCACCGCCCGAGCCCAGATGGCGCACCAGCACGGGTCGGAGGCGGCATGCGAGGGCACCGAGCTCCGATGCGCTACCAAGGTGACGCCATTCTTCGCTGAAGACGGCAAGCTCTGGCTCGTCTGGATGGCCGGAGGACGGGTGTCGGTGGCGAGCTCGACCGACGGCGGGAAAACGTATTCCGCCGCCGCGCCGGTCACCGAGCAGCAGCTCAATCTCGACTGGGGGCCCGATGCCCGGCCGAAGCTGGTGGTCGATCGCAAAGGCGTTATAGCAGTGGCGTTCTCGATCTTCCGCGACCAGGCGTTCAACGGGCAGGTGCTGTACTCCAGGTCGGAGGATGGCGGCAAGAGCTTCGCGGCGCCCCGTCCGATCACGTCGAACAACGAAAGCCAGCGCTTCGAGGCGCTGGCGCTGGACCAGGATGGCACCGTCTTCGTGGCGTGGCTCGACAAGCGCAAC
The DNA here is from genome assembly GCF_051168015.1 of Bradyrhizobium sp. HKCCYLRH3061. Taxonomy (NCBI): domain Bacteria; kingdom Pseudomonadati; phylum Pseudomonadota; class Alphaproteobacteria; order Hyphomicrobiales; family Nitrobacteraceae; genus Bradyrhizobium; species Bradyrhizobium sp. HKCCYLRH3061. Next base: position 132,391 of record NZ_JBNPUE010000018.1, on the reverse strand, counting down.
CGGGTGCCGGCCAAGGCCGCAGGGCGCTCGTACGAGGGTGCGGCATTGTACTTCTCCTCGTCGCGCGATGGCGGCGCCACCTATGCCGAAGCGACGCTGGCCCAGGACAACACCTGCGAATGTTGCCGGCTCGGCGTTGCCTTCGCGGGGCCGGGACGTCCGGTGGTGATGTTCCGCAACATCTTCGAAGGCAGCGTGCGCGACCACGCCGTGATCACGTTCAGCGACCTCGGCACCCCCGGCGAGGTCTACCGGGTCAGCACCGATGATTGGCAGATCAAGGCCTGCCCGCATCAGGGGCCGAGCCTGACCGTGGCGCCGACCGGCACCTATCATGTCGCCTGGTTCACCAGCGGCAAGGTTCGCAAGGGGCTGTTCTACGCGCATTCGCGCGACGGCGGCCGGACGTTCTCGGAACCGATGGCGATCGGCCAGGCCGACCGCAATCCGACGCGACCCTATATGCTCGCGACCCAGGACACCACGACGCTGGTGTGGAAGGAGTTCGATGGCGAGCGCACCACGGTGATGGTGATGCAATCCCGTGACGATGGCGAGACGTGGTCGAAGCCGCGCGCGCTTGCCAGCACGGACAATGCGTCGGATCATCCGCTCCTGGTCGCCCATGGTAGGCAGATCTTCCTGTCCTGGATGACCAAGTCGGACGGCTATCGGTTGCAGCCGATCGGAGATGAATCATGACACGCGCATTCGCCGCCCTTGCGATCTTTGGCCTCGTCGCCTTGACGGCGTCGAGCACCGCAGCTCCACCGTCGCTGAAGCCGTTCGAGCGCGGCACCTGGCGCGAGGTGCTGCGGGCCCATGCGGGTCGTCCGACACTGATCCATTTCTGGGGCGTCACCTGCGGCCCCTGCAAGATCGAGCTGCCGCAGCTCGGCAAGTTCATGTCCGATCATCCCGAGATCGACGTGGTCACCGTCAGCGCCGACCTGGTGCCGAATCTGGATGCCGCGACCCAGGCCATGCTGGACAAGGCCGGTCTCACCACGGCGGAGAACTTCATCTTCAACGACGGTTACGTCGAGCGCCTCCGGTTCGAGATCGATCCGTCCTGGCAGGGCGACATCCCGCGCACGATGCTCGTGACCCGCGAGGGCGTGGTCTCGACCATCGAAGGCAGCGCCGAGATCAGCGATCTCGACAAATGGTCGTCGGAGCAGGGGCGGGGGCACTAAGGCGTCTAGGGCGCGCGGGATCCTGCCCGGGCGCCCAGTGCGAGCCTCGTCATGGCGGCGTGCGCCGTTCATCCTCCACTTCAGCGGAACCGGTAAATTGATTGGGAATCCGGCGGCTTAGCCGCCTTTTTTCAAACCCAGCCTTGTGTTTTGCCGCCTGATCCGGTTTGACTGCGCCAGCCCGAACCGAATCTTGAAGGCCTCGCCCATGCGTCTGTCGCGGTTTTTCCTACCCATTCTGAAAGAAAATCCGAAGGAAGCCGAGATCGTCTCGCATCGTCTGATGCTGCGCGCGGGCATGCTGCGGCAGGAGGCGGCCGGCATCTATGCCTGGCTGCCGCTGGGCTTCAAGGTGCTGAAGAAGATCGAGCAGATCGTGCGCGAGGAGCAGAACCGCGCCGGTGCGCTGGAACTGCTGATGCCGACGCTGCAGCTCGCCGATCTCTGGCGCGAGAGCGGCCGCTACGACGCCTATGGGCCGGAGATGCTGCGCATCAGCGACCGCCACAAGCGTGAGTTGCTGTACGGGCCGACCAACGAGGAAATGATCACGGAAATCTTCCGTGCCTATGTGAAGTCCTACCGCAATTTGCCGCTCAATCTCTATCATATCCAATGGAAATTCCGCGACGAGCAGCGTCCGCGCTTCGGCGTGATGCGCGGCCGCGAGTTCCTGATGAAGGACGCCTATTCGTTCGATCTCGACGAGGCCGGCGCGCGGCGTGCCTACAACAAGATGTTCGTCGCCTACTTGCGCACCTTCGCGCGGATGGGCCTGAAGGGCATCCCGATGCGCGCCGAGACCGGTCCAATCGGCGGCGATCTCAGCCATGAATTCATCGTGCTCGCTGAGACCGGTGAATCCGGCGTCTACTGCGACCGTGACGTGCTCGACCTGCCGATCCCGCCGGCCTCCGTCGACTATGACGGCGACCTGACCCCGATCATCAAGCAATGGACCTCGCTCTATGCGGCGACCGAGGACGTCCATGACGCGGCCCGCTTCGAGGCCGAGGTGCCGGCCGAGCGGCGGGTCCATACCCGCGGCATCGAGGTCGGCCAGATCTTCTATTTCGGCACCAAATATTCCGAGCCGATGAAGGCCCTGGTCGCCGGCCCAGAGGGGGCGGAGGTCACCGTCCACGGTGGCTCCTATGGCGTCGGCGTGTCACGGCTGGCTGGTGCGATCATCGAGGCCTGTCACGACGAGGCCGGCATCAAATGGCCGGAGGAGGTCGCCCCGTTCCGCGCCGTCATCCTCAACCTGAAGCAGGGCGGCTCCGACACCGATGCCGCTTGCGAGCAGCTCTATCGCGATCTGCTCGCCAAGGGGGTCGACGTGCTCTACGACGACACCGAGCAGCGCGCCGGCGGCAAGTTCGCCACGGCGGACCTGATCGGCATCCCCTGGCAGATCATGGTCGGACCCAAGAGCCTTGCCGAAGGCAAGGTCGAGGTGAAGACGCGCAGCGACGGCGCCCGCCAGATGATGTCCCCAGCGGACGTCGTGGCACGGCTCGGCGGCGGGACATTGGCTGGCTGAGGCGCTCGTTCGATCATCGGATTATCCACCGGGGCTGCTCGCCCCTTCAGGCCAATCCGGCCACATTCGGCCCGAATCATGGGATGATCGCACAATGGATGACGCCATGACCGAACCGGTGCAGACCACCACTCCCTTCGCTCCCTTCGAGTGGATGCTGTCGGGGCGCTATCTGCGTGCGCGCCGCAGGGAGGGGTTCATCTCCGTGATCGCGGGGTTCTCCTTCCTCGGCATCATGCTGGGCGTCGCAACCCTGATCATCGTGATGGCGGTGATGAACGGCTTCCGCAAGGAGCTGCTCGACAAGATCCTCGGCCTGAACGGGCATCTGCTGGTGCAGCCGCTGGAGTCGCCGCTCACCGACTGGAAGGACGTCTCCGATCGGATCGCGCAGGTGCAGGGCATCCGCCTCGCCGCGCCGGTGGTCGACGGACAAGGTCTCGGCTCGTCGCCCTTCAATGCGTCCGGTGTGTTCATCCGCGGCATTCGCGCGCAGGACCTCACGAACCTGACGTCGATTGCCAAGAACATCAAGCAGGGCTCGCTGGAAGGTTTCGACGAAGGCCAGGGCGTCGCGATCGGCCGCCGGCTTGCCGACCAATTGTCGCTGCATGCCGGCGACAGCATCACTCTGGTCGCCCCGAAGGGCGCCGTGACGCCGATGGGCACCACGCCGCGCATCAAGCCCTACAAGATCGCGGCGGTGTTCGAGATCGGGATGTCCGAGTACGACGCCAGCTTCGTCTTCATGCCGCTGGCCGAAGCGCAGGCCTATTTCAACCGCAACAACGACGTCACCGCGATCGAGATATTCACCAGCAATCCCGACAAGGTGGAGGAGTTTCGCAAGACGGTGACGGAGGCGGCCGGCCGCCCGATTTTTCTCGTCGACTGGCGCCAGCGCAACTCGACCTTCTTCAATGCGCTGCAGGTCGAGCGCAACGTGATGTTCCTGATCCTGACCTTGATCGTGCTGGTCGCCGCGCTCAACATCGTTTCGGGACTGATCATGCTGGTCAAGGACAAGGGCCAGGACATCGCCGTGCTGCGCACCATGGGGGCTTCGCAGGGGGCGATCATGCGGATATTCCTGATCACCGGCGCTTCGATCGGGGTGGTCGGCACGCTCACCGGATTTGTCGTCGGCCTCCTGATCTCGATGAACATCGATTCGATCAGGAAGTTTCTGTCCTGGCTGACGAGCACCGATCTGTTTCCCAATGAGCTCTATTTCCTGTCGAAGCTGCCGGCTGAGATCGATGCCGGCGAGACTGCGGCCGTTCTGATCATGGCCTTGACCCTGTCTTTCCTGGCTACGCTGTATCCATCCTGGCGCGCGGCCCGATTAGACCCGGTCGAAGCGCTTCGCTACGAGTGAGGCGCTGATGGAAGAGCAGGGGGCAGAGGATGTGCCGGTCGTTTATCTCCACGAGATCAAGCGGCGGTACATGCAGGGCGAGCAGCAGCTGACCATTCTCGACGGGGCCAAGCTGGCGCTGTGGGCCGGGCAATCGGTGGCGCTGGTGGCGCCGTCGGGCTCAGGCAAGTCGACATTGCTGCACATCGCGGGCCTCCTGGAGAGCCCCGACGAGGGCGAGGTCTATGTCGGAGGCGTGCCAACGTCGCAGTTGACCGACATCGAGCGCACCCAGATGCGCAGGACCGACATCGGTTTCGTCTACCAGTCGCACCGGCTGCTGCCGGAGTTTACGGCGCTGGAGAACGTGATGCTGCCGCAGATGATCCGCGGCTTGAAACGGTCCGAGACGGTGAAGCGGGCGACCGAGATCCTGGCCTATCTCGGGCTCGGCGAGCGGATCAAGCACCGCCCGGCCGAACTCTCCGGCGGCGAGCAGCAACGCGTCGCGATCGCGCGTGCGGTCGCCAATGCGCCGCGTGCGCTGCTGGCGGACGAGCCGACCGGCAATCTCGATCCTGCCACCGCCGATCACGTCTTTCACGCGCTGATGCAGCTCGTGAAGGCCACGCGGGTCGCGATGCTGATCGCGACCCACAACATGGAGCTGGCCGGCCGCATGGACCGGCGCGTCTCCATCGTCGGCGGCAAGGTCGTCGAGCTGGATTGAGTCAGGTCGCAGTCAGGGCCTGATCACCGTCATCTGGAATGGCTCGCGATGAGCGGCGGCGTGGGCGACCGCGTCGTTGGCATGATCGAGGTCGAAACAGGTGGGCTCGAACTGCGCGAGCTCGAGCAGCCCGGCCCGGATCAGCGCGACCATCCTGACCGCAGCATCCGGCGGATACATCCAGACGCCGTGGATCGTGATGCAGTCGCGCATGATCCATGGATAGGGCAGCTCGAGCCCCGCTCCGCCCAGCATCCCGACGCCGCCCATCAGCACCACGCGCCCATAGGGACGCACGGTCATCACGGCTGATCGCACGACCCCGGCCGAGACCGACGGCGGCATGATGTCGAGCACGCAGTCGATCGGACGCGGCGACGCGCGCTTCATGCGTGCGGTGTCCTCGCTCTCGTCGCCGGAGAGTCTGACCGGGTGGACGCGGGGGCCGAACCGGCGCTTCAGCTCCGCCAGCATGGCCTCGTTGCGGCCGGGCGCCACGACCGCAGCGGCGCCCATGGCGAGCGCCACCGCAACCGCGGCGCTGCCGAACCTGCCGGTGGCGCCGCTGACCAGGACGGTCTCGCCCGCCTGCAGATGGGCGGCAAGAAAGCCGCCATAGGGCACGAGCAGGGTGCCGAGCGCGCACCACCGTGCCGCGTCGTCAGCGTCGATGGCCCCGATCGGCTTGGCGTTCTCCGTCGGCACGCGCATGCGCTCGGCAAACGAGCCGTGCCGGAAATGCTGTTGCAGCTTCAGCCCGCCCGGTCCGCGCGCGCTCAGGCCCTGCAGGGTGATGTCAGGGGCGAGTGCTGTGTCACGCGAGCGCACGGTTGGATCGCAGTACACCCAGTCGCCGATCGCGAGATGCGTCGCATCGGGGCCGAGGGCGCTGATCCGGCCGATGCCCCCGGTCCCCGGGATGACCGGCAGGTCCAGCAGGTACTTCCGCTCGCCGCTGAAAACCTCGTTGGCATAGGACAGCACGCCGGCCGCGGCGATGTCGACGATGACCTCGCCGGTGCCGAGCACGGGGTCCTCGACACGCTCGATCTCGAGCGGCGATCCAAATCGTTTGAGTACGGCGGCCTTCATGGTGCTTCTCCATTTCGCGATGGCGAGGCTGCAGCCTGCCGGTCTATGCTCCGCGCAGGAAGGCCTGGTATTATCCTGGGATTGGGCAAGCCCAGGCTGGCAAGCCGCCTCGAAAGCGAACCATGAGGGATCCAGCGCATGAGTGATCAGCGCCATGCCGAGCTCGGCAACTTCCTGCGCTCGCGGCGCGAGAAGCTGACGCCGCAGGCGGTCGGACTCGCGACCGGGCGGCGGCGACGCACCGCAGGGCTGCGGCGGGAGGAAGTGGCCGAGCTCGCTGGCATCGGCGTCGACTGGTACATCCGAATCGAGCAGGGCCGGGCGGTGAAGCCGTCCTCCTCGACCATCGATGCGCTGGCGCGCGCCCTGCGCCTGAGCCGAACCGAGCATGCTCACCTCAAGGCGCTGGTGCGCGATCCCACGCGCAAGCCGTTCGTGCGCGAGCAGGTGCCGGTCCGGCTGCGCGATCTCGTGCAGAGTCTGAACCAGCCGGCCTACATCTCCGGACGACGATGGGATGTGCTGGCCTGGAATGCCGCGGCGGACGAGATCTTCGGCTTCTCGCAACTCGCCGACGACGAGCGCAACACGCTGGTGCTGATGCTTTGCAAGCCCGGCGTGCGCCGGCTGTTCGGCGCGCAATGGAAGGAGCTGGCGCAACGCATGGTCGCGCAGTTTCGCGGGACCTATGATCTGTGGGCGGGCGATCCCGCCTTCGTCGATCTGATCGCGCGGCTGCGGCACGGCAGCCGCGAGTTCGACGGTCTGTGGGCGGCGCACGACATCAACCCGCTTGCTGCGGGCGAGAAGCTGCTCGAGCACCCGAAGAAGGGCCGCGTGAGGCTGCGATACGCGACGTTCCAGTCCAACGACGATCCCGCGCTGAAGCTGGCGATCTACTACACGTGATGACGCCGCCGCTGCGGACGAGCGCGCGCGTTCGGCATCGCCCGGCAGGCATCATACAATCGACTGCTTTGCGGATGATGATGCTACGCATTCGCAGGACCCATCGTGCTGCCCCGAAGAATCCACGACTGGGACGCCAGAAGGTTCGTTACGTGACCGGGAGTTTCCCGATCACGATTTTGCCGTCGCTCGTATTGTGGCCATGGATGGACGACGGCCACGACTCCTCCATACATCTTATTAGTTGTTTGTTCATGTTGCCGGCAAAGCCTTTGAAAACAGGCCTTTGCACCCAATCCCATAAAAGCCGGAAAGAATGGTTCTGATCTGCACATCGGTTTGATGTCGGCGGAGCGAATGCGGGTGGCATAGTCGCTTCGTCGCGCTGCATGTTTTTCGCAGGGAACCAGAGGGCCTGGGGACTTTGGGACAGAAGCTACGGAGTTCGATGATGAAGACGCTTTTCGGCGCAACGGTGGGGCTCGGCGCAATCGCGGCGGCGACGTCTGCATTCGCAGCTGATCTTCCAATGAAGAAGGGACCGTACACCAAGGCGCCGCCCGCCGTCGTGGCGACGGTGTATGACTGGAGCGGCTTCTATGTCGGCTTCAACGCCGGCGGCGGTTCCAGCCGGGATTGCTGGAATCTGGTTTCGAACGCCGGCGTGGCGGTGAATCCGGCCGCCAATCGCGAGGGTTGTTCCGGCGGTGGCGGCGCGGCGGTCGGCGGCCAGGTCGGCTACCGCTACCAGATGGCCAACTGGGTGTTCGGCGTCGAGGCGCAGGGGGATTGGGCCAACTTCAAGGGCACCAATCGCAACCTGATTCTTCCCAATGTCAGCGACCGGTCACGCACCAACGGCTTCGGCCTGTTCACCGGCCAGGTCGGCTATGCCTTCGACAACATTCTCGGCTATATCAAGGGCGGTGCCGCGGTCGTCGGCGATCGCTACGACACCTTCACCACGGGCACCAACGTGATGCTCGATCGGGCCAACACGACGCGTTGGGGCGGCACGGTCGGTGCCGGCATCGAATATGGCTTTGCGCCGAACTGGTCGGTCGGCGTCGAATACGATCACATTTTCCTGGGCAACAAGAACCTGAACTTCGTCGCCGCGGCCGGCGCGCCCGCGATGACTCATCGCATCAAGCAGGATATCGACATCGGGCTCGTGAAGCTGAACTACAAGTTCGGTCCGGGTTTCGGGATGATGCGCTGACGCAACGTCACCCTCGATTGCTCCGGTTCGTCGAAGCCGCGGCTTCGACGAACCTTGATGCTACGGCCTGAGACGGCAACGCGTCGCGTTGAAGGCGGGGACGGGTCAGTCCTCTTCGAACACGAACGGGTTGGGGAACGGCGCGTAGGGATTGGGCGCCGGCGGACGCGGCTTGATCCGCTGCCTGTGCGGATACGGATAGGGCGTCGCGCGCGGGTCATTGCTGACGCCGGCGAAATAGGGATTCGCGATGCAGTTCAGCAGGCGTCCCGACGCCGTCGCCTGGCATTGCGCGTAAGTGTCGAAGGTGCAGTGGCTCAAGCCCGGAAACTCATCACCCTGCAGGCAGAACGCATGTCTGACACCGACGGCGTGAGCCGGGGCATGGGTTGCGACCACGAGGCCGGCTGCAGCCAGGGCCGCGAATAACACCTCACGCATCAACGATCTCCCTTCATCCCTTCGATGACCAGAACGCGGGTGCATCATGGCGAAGCACTGGCGCGGCCCTGACGTGTGTAGTCGGTCGGCTCTCGATTGCAAGCTGGAAAGTTCCATCAACACACTGTGATTACAGATTAATTTCCCGACATGTCTCACGGCCTTTCAGCAGCGAGCTGTGACCGAGCGGCTACAGCAATTGTGGCGCAGATCGTTAAGAGGTGCGGCTGGCCTGGGGGCCAAATGAGACGAGACTGGACCTGTGATGAAGAAACTTCTGTTGACGACGACGGCGCTCGTGGTGCTGGCCTCGCCGGCGCTTGCTGCGGATCTCGCCGCGCGTCCCTACACGAAGGCACCGCCGCCGGTGATGGCTGCGATCTATGACTGGAGCGGCTTCTACATCGGCGTGAACGGTGGCGGCGGCTGGAGCGAGAATACCTGGGATCTGGTCGGCGGCGGCCGCGAAGGCTCGCATGATGCATCCGGCGGCACCGTCGGTGGCCAGGTCGGCTATCGCTGGCAGATGGGCCAGATCGTGTTCGGCGTCGAGGCGCAGGGCAACTGGGCCGACCTCACCGGCGACAATCAGAGCGCGCTGTTCGGAACGCGTAACCGCACCAAGACCGATGCGTTCGGCCTGTTCACCGGCCAGGTCGGCTACGCCATCAACAACGTGCTGCTCTACGCCAAGGGCGGTGCTGCCGTGACCAGCAACAAGTACACGATCACCAATGCGGCGACCGGCGCGTTCCTCGCCTCAAACGACGACACGCGCTGGGGCGGCGTGGTCGGTGCCGGCGTCGAATACGGCTTTGCGCCGAACTGGTCGCTGGGCGTCGAGTACGATCATCTGTTCATGGACCGTCAGACCGTCAGCTTCGGCGCGCTCGGCTCCGACAGCATCAAGCAGGACGTCGATCTGTTCACCGCCCGCCTGAACTACCGTTTCGGTGGCCCGGTCGCGACGCGCTACTGAGTCGCTTCCGCCCGATCGGCGGATTGGAGAGCCCCGGCGTTCGCGCCGGGGCTTTTGTTTGAGGGCCGGATTAACCATTTGCGGCGCCGGCGCCGCGACGGGCCGATCAGCGCGCTTGACCTGAGAACAGAAAAGGAACATTGTTCTTCATATGTTCTGACTCAGGGAGGTCCCGATGCTGAAGGTTTTCGTTCAAGAAGCCGCCGCGCTGGCGTCGATCACGCTGTTCGTCGGCATGATCGCGCTCTGGGCGCAAATCATTCCACAGCTTTAGTTTTCCGAGCGCGTTGGCTGGGGACAAGGCAGGCGAGGGCGCCGGACTTACCGATGGGCCTCCGATATGATGCGGGGGCGAGTCGGTCGGAGGATAGGGCATGGCGCGGGGGGCAGGATCCCGAGCGAGCCCCGAAGCCGGCCCGATCCCGTGATCTCGGAAAAGCCCAGGTATCAGCAAGGCGAGCATGTCCAGCGCCGGATTCGTCCATCTCCACGTTCACTCCGCCTATTCGCTGCTGAAGGGCTCGATCAAGATCGCCAAGCTCGGCGAGCTCGCCAAGGGCGATCGCCAGCCGGCGCTGGCGCTGACCGACACCGACAACATGTTCGGTGCGCTCGAATTCTCCGACAAGATGGCGAGCTACGGCATCCAGCCGATCGCCGGCTGCGAGCTCGCCATCGATTTCGGCGACATGGACCCTAACGCCCGCAATGCCGGCGCGGCCGCGCAGCCCTCGCGAATCGTCCTGCTCGCCGCACGCGAGGAGGGCTACCGCCACCTGATGCGGCTGAACTCGCGCGCCTTCCTGGACACGCCGACGCACCAGGCCCCGCACATCAAGTTCGAGTGGCTGAACGAGGGCGTCGATGGTCTGATTGCGCTCACCGGCGGGCCCGATGGGCCGATCTCGCTCGCGATCCAGCACGACATGGCGGCACTTGCGACGCAGCGCTGCGAGCGGCTGGCGAGCCTGTTCGGCGACCACCTCTACATCGAGCTGCAGCGCCACGGCGTCGACCGCGAGCGCCGCGTCGAGGGCGGCCTGATCGACATCGCCTATGGCAAGGGCCTGCCGCTGGTGGCGACCAACGAGCCGTATTTCGCGACCGCCGACGACTACGAGGCGCATGATGCGCTGCTGTGCATCGCCGGCGGCCACCTGATCGCCGACACCGAGCGCGTGCAGTTGACGCCCGACCACCGTTTCAAGACCCGCGCCGAGATGGCGGTGCTGTTCGCCGACCTGCCGGAGGCGCTGGCCTCGACGGTCGAGATCGCCGAGCGCTGCTCGTACCGGCCGCGCACGCGCAAGCCGATCCTGCCGTTCTTTACGGTCGGCGCCGGCAGCGGCGATGCCGTGGACGCCGCCAGCGCCGAGGCCGCCGAGCTGAAGCGGCAGGCGGAGGAGGGCCTGGAGCGGCGCCTCAAGGTGCACGGCATGGCGCCGGGCATGACTGAGGAGGACTACCAGAAGCGGCTCGCCTTCGAGCTCGACGTCATCATGCGCATGAAGTACGCGGGCTACTTCCTGATCGTGTCGGACTTCATCAAATGGGCCAAGGCGCACGGCATCCCGGTCGGACCGGGGCGCGGCTCCGGCGCCGGCTCGCTGGTTGCCTGGGTGCTGACCATCACCGACCTCGACCCGATGCGCTTCGCGCTGCTGTTCGAGCGCTTCCTCAATCCCGAGCGCGTGTCGATGCCGGACTTCGACATCGACTTCTGCCAGGACCGCCGCGGCGAGGTGATCTCCTACGTCCAGCAGCGCTACGGCCGCGACCAGGTGGCGCAGATCATCACCTTCGGTACCTTGCAGGCGCGCGGCGTGCTGCGCGACGTCGGCCGCGTGCTGCAGATGCCCTATGGCCAGGTCGACAAGCTCACCAAGCTGGTGCCGCAGAACCCGGCTGCTCCCGTCACGCTCGCCGCCGCGATCGAGGGCGAGCCGAAGCTGCAGGCGTTCCGCGACGAGGATCCGGTGGTGGCGCGCGCCTTCGACATCGCGATGCGCCTCGAAGGCCTGACGCGCCACGCCTCGACCCACGCCGCGGGCATCGTGATCGGCGACCGGCCGCTGAGCGAGCTGGTGCCGATGTATCGCGATCCGAAATCGGACATGCCGGTCACCCAGTTCAACATGAAATGGGTGGAGCCGGCCGGCCTCGTCAAGTTCGACTTCCTCGGCCTGAAGACGCTGACCGTGCTCGACGTCGCCGTGAAGCTGCTGAAGCAGCGCGACATCCACGTCGATCTCGCGACCTTGCCGATCGACGATGCGCCGAGCTACCAGATGCTCGCCCGCGGCGACGTGGTCGGCGTGTTCCAGGTTGAAAGTCAGGGCATGCGGCGGGCGCTGATCGACATGCGCCCCGACCGGTTCGAGGACATCATCGCGCTGGTCGCGCTGTATCGCCCGGGCCCGATGGCCAACATCCCGACCTACTGCGCCCGCAAGCACGGCGAGGAGGAGCCGGAATATCTACACCCGATTCTGGAGCCGATCCTGAAGGAGACCTTCGGCGTCATCATCTACCAGGAGCAGGTGATGCAGGTCGCGCAGCAGATGTCCGGCTACTCGCTCGGCGAAGCCGATCTCCTGCGGCGCGCCATGGGCAAGAAGATCCGCGCCGAGATGGACAAGCAGCGCGTCCGCTTCGTCGAAGGTGCCGTCAAGAACGGCGTGCCGAAGGACCAGGCCGACACGATCTTCGACCTCTTGGCCAAATTCGCCGACTACGGCTTCAACAAGTCGCACGCGGCCGCCTACGCGCTGGTGTCCTACCACACCGCCTACATGAAGGCGCATTATCCGGTGGAGTTCATCGCGGCGTCGATGACGCTCGATCTCAACAACACCGACAAGCTGTCGGAATTCCGCTCGGAGGCGCAGCGCCTGGGCATCAAGGTCGAGCCGCCGTCGATCAATCGCTCGGGGCCGACCTTCGAGGTCAGCGGCAACACCATCTTCTATGCGCTCGCGGCATTGAAAGGCGTCGGGCCGCAGGCGATCGAGATGATCGTCGAGGCCCGCAACAAGGGCGGCCCGTTCACCTCGCTCGCCGACTTCGCCTCTCGCGTTAATCCGCGCGCGATCAACAAGCGCATCATCGAGACGTTGGCGGCGGCCGGCGCGTTCGATGGGCTCGACAAGAACCGCGCCCGCGTGTTCGCCGGCGCCGATGCCATCGTCGCCGCCTGCCAGCGTGCCAACGAGGCCGCCACCTCCGGCCAGAACGACATGTTCGGCAACGCCGCCGACGCGCCCGCGATCATCCTGCCGAACATCGAGAACTGGCTGCCGGCCGAGCGCCTGCGGCGCGAATACGACGCGATCGGCTTCTTCCTGTCGGGCCATCCGCTCGACGACTACGCGGCGGCGCTGAAGCGCCTGCGCGTGCAGAGCTGGGCCGAGTTCTCGCGCGCGGTGAAGACCGGCGCGACCGCGGGCAAGGTTGCCGCCACCGTGGTGTCGCGCATGGAGCGGCGCACCAAGACCGGCAACAAGATGGGCATCATGGGTCTGTCGGATCCGACCGGCCATTTCGAGGCCGTGCTGTTCTCCGAGGGCCTCGCACAATATCGCGACGTGCTCGAGCCGGGCGCGGCGGTGCTGCTGCAGCTCGGCGCCGAGCTGCAGGGCGAGGATGTCCGCGCGCGCGTGCTGCATGCCGAGCCGCTCGATGATGCCGCCGCCAAGACGCAGCGGGGATTGCGCATCTTCCTGCGCGACACCAAGCCGCTCGACTCCATCGTCAAGCGCCTGCAGGGGCCGGAAGGCACCGCGGTCAATGGCAATGGAGCGATCGCCAAGGGTGCGGCGCCCCCCTTGGCGCCCCGCACGGCAGCAGGCGAGGGCGAGGTATCGCTGGTGATGATGCTGGACCTCGAAACCGAGGTCGAGATGAAGCTGCCGGGGCGCTTCAAGGTTTCGCCACAAATCGCAGGTGCCATCAAGGCGGTGACCGGCGTGGTCGACGTGCAGCAGCTCTAAAGGCGATCGTTCCGCTGGAGCGGCTGCGTCCGGCGATCTTGCCGGTCGAACGGGGACGAGGAACAAAAAAGCTGCGCGTGGGCTGTACGGACATGCCTCCGTTCAACCGCGGTTCAGCCATTCTCCCGCTGAATCCGCGGCGGGTGCCTCGAAGGGGCTTGAACCATGCGCTTGGCCAAGATCACCGCGAAGATCGTCCTGAGTGTCTCGCTCTGCCTGCTCGCCTTGGCGGCCTTGCCGCGGCCTGCCGCAGCGCAGCAGCCCGGCGCCGAAAAGCGTATCGCCTTGGTGATCGGCAACGGGGCCTATGCCAAGGGACCGCTGGCGTCTGCGGCCAACGACGCCGGCCTGATCGCGCAGACGCTGCAGGCCGCGGGCTTCGACGTGGTCGGCGCGCGCGATCTCGATGCCGACACGCTGCGCAAGAGCTTTCGTGATTTCATTCACAAGGCCCAGTCAGCCGACAACAACACCGTCGCGATGGTCTATCTCGCCGGCTACGGCATGCAGCTCGCCGGCGAGAACTATTTTCTGCCCGTCGACGCCAACATCGGCAGTGACGTCGACATTCCGACCGAGGGCCTGCGCCTCAGCGACTACATCCGCCAGCTTGCGGCGACGCCGGTGAAGGCCAGCGTCGTGGTGCTCGATGCCGCCCGCCAGCAGCCCTTCATCACCGGCGGTCCGGCGATCGCCGGCGGCCTGGCTTTGGTCGAGCCCGATGCCAACATGCTGATCGCCTTCAATGCGGCGCCGGGCACGATCGCGCCGAACGAGACCGGCGCCTACGGCGTCTACGCGCGCTCGCTCGCGGAGATGATCCGCACCGGCGGGCTGTCGCTGCCGGAGGTGTTCGACCGGCTGCGGCTGCGCGTCAACGAGGAGACCAAGGGCGCGCAGGTGCCATGGGATGCGCAGAAGATCCAGGCCGCCTTCACCTTCTTCGAGCGGGCGCCGGACGCGCCCGCCACGTCGGATTCGCCGGAGCAGAGTGCGGCGCTGCGCTCGCGCCCGATCCGCGAGCTGCCGGTGCAGGAGGCCTATGCCGCGGCGCTCGAGCGCGACACGCTGCAGGGCTATGAGGATTTCATCGCCGCCTATCCGAACGACCCGCTTGCGAGGCGCGTGCGCGCCCTCGTCGCCGCTCGCCGCGAGGCGCTGACCTGGCGGCGGACGTTTCGCACCGACAGCCCGGAGGCCTATTGGTCCTACCTGAAGCGCTATCCCTATGGCGCGCATGCCGAGGACGCCCGGCGGCGGCTGGCGATGTTGTCCGCGCCGCCCGCGCCGCCGCCGACCTTCGCGATGATCGACTATGACGTGCCGCCGCCGCCGCTCGACGAGGTGATCTATGTCGAGCGCCCGGTGCTGATGTTCTCGGATCCCGAATTCGATTTCGTGCCGCCGCCCCCGCCGCCGGTCTACATCCTGCCGCCGCCTCCGCCGGATTTCGTGGAGCTGCCGCCGCCATTCGCCCCGGTGGGCCTGTTCATCCTGCCGCGGCCGGTGTTCGTGCCGATCCCGGTCTATGTCCGGCCGCCGGCCTTCGTTGCGCCGCCGCCGAACAACATCATCTACCAGAACATCCACAACACGACCGTCATCAACACCGTGATCAATCGTCCGGCGCCGCCGGCCGGACCGATCACTGCAGGCCCCGCGGCGGTGCCGACGCCGGCCGTGGCGGTGGCACCGGCCCTGCCGCCGGCTGTCGTGCAGCGCGCCACGCTGATCCAGCAGGGCAAGGTCCCGCCGCCGGGAGGACCGCTCGCCAATCCCGCACTCCGGCCCGGTGCGGCACCGGCCATTCAGGCCAACGCTCCGCCGGGTGGACCCTCGCCCGCCATGACAGGACCAGGGCAGGGGCATGCCAACGTCAATCCGCTGCCGGTGCCCGGTCGCGGTGGTCCGCCGGTGCCACCATCGGTTCAGACTCCTGGTCTGCGCCAGCCGGCACCGGCATCGCCCTCTGGCGCGCTGCCACCGCCCGCGCGCCAGGATCTGCGCGCGAACCGCACGCCGCCGGGCGCCGTCATGCCGCAGCCGGCAAGGCCATCGGCGACGCCGTCCCGTCCGGTCATGCCGTCAGCCGCTCCGCGCGGGCCTGAGGTGAGCCCGCGCATTCAGCAGGCGACGCCACCGCAGATCCAGCGCCGCCCGCCGCCACCACCGGCGACGGCGCGTCTGAGTCCGCCGCCGGCGCCGCCACGACCGCCGGTTGCACCGATGGTTCGGGCGGCTCCGCCACCTCGGCCGGCGCCACCGCCGCCGCAAGTCATGCGTCCGTCCGCTCCGCCACCGATGGCGCGCCCTGCGCCTCCGCCGCAGATGGCGCGTCCCAGTCCGCCGCCGATGGCCGCCGTGGCCCGGCCGGCGCCGCCACCGCCGCCGATGGCACGGCCCGCGGCGCCGCCGCCACGTCCGGCGGCCCCGCCGCCGCCGGGCAAGAGATGTCCGCCGAACGTTCCGCATTGCTGAGCCGCCGCGCGTTGGCCTGACGCCGGCGCGGTTGCAACATCGGCCTGTTTTCGATATGGGCGGACCGCCGGACTGATCGATCGTGGGCGCAAGACGTCGACGGCCGACGACGTGTTGCGGGGGCTTCAGTGAAATCAGCGTTTGTCGGGACCTTGCGCACGCTGTCTTGGCGAAGCTCAATTTGGCGAAGCTCAATCATGGCCGCCCTTTGCAGCGTCGGTATCGCCGGCATGCCTTCGCCAAGCGATGCGCAGGGGCTGCCGGGCGCCGAAGCCGTCTATGCCTCGGCGCCGCCGCGCCTGCTCCAGATCCGCACGCTCGTGGCCGATGCCGGCCGCCAGACCTCGACAGGATCCGGCTTTCTGGTCTCGGCCGACGGGCTCGCGGTCACGAACTATCACGTCGTCTCGGATGCAGCGCTCGAGCCGAAGACGTACCGGCTCGAATATACCGGAGCGGATGGCACGCAGGGCGGCGTCACGTTGCTTGCCGTCGACCTGCCCAACGATCTCGCGCTCGTTCGCGTCGACAAGCAGAACGCGCCGTTCTTCTCGTTCGACAAGGCCGCGCTCGACGGCAGCCTGCCGAAAGGCGAGCGGTTGTATTCGCTCGGCAACCCGCTCGACCTCGGCTTCACCATCATCGAGGGCACCTATAACGGCCTCGTCGAGCACAGCTACAACGATCACATCCATTTCACCGGCGCGCTCAATCCCGGCATGAGCGGCGGCCCGGCGGTCAATGCGCAGGGCCAGGTGGTGGGCATCAACGTCGCGACGCGCCGCGGCGGCCAGCTCATCAGCTTCCTGGTGCCCGCACGCTTCGCGGCCGCGCTCCTGGCGCGCGGCCAGGATGCCAGGCCGGCGGCGGCCGATCTGCGCAAGGACGTGATCGCGCAGCTTACGAGCTGGCGGGGAGCGCTCTACAAGTCGCTGGGCGAGGAGGGCTTCCGCGACCGCGTGTTCGGGTCCTATCAGGCGCCGGAGACGCGCGCGGGGTGGTTCGAATGCTGGGCGAGCACCAATGCCAGCGCGTCGCCGAAGCCGCGCGCCAGCATCAATTCGACCAGTTGCAAGGCCGAGGCCAGCGTCTATGTCGCCTCCGACCTCAACACCGGCGTGGTCGAGGTCAGCCACTCCTACGCGAAATCGATCGACCTCAATCAATTCCAGTTCGCGACCGTGCTGACGCAGCTGGCGCAGCCACGACTCACCCAGGGCGGCTCGTTCCGCAAATGGTACACGCCGCAGCATTGCCATGCCGATTTCGTCGGCGTGACGCCGGCGGCCGCTCATCCGCCGCTGCGCGTGCTGTGGTGCGCGCAGGGCTATCGCGAGTTCGACGGCCTCTATGACGTCGTTCTGGTCGCGGTGACGCAGGATCATGCCGACGAGGCGCTGGTGTCGCGGCTGAATCTGCAGGCGATCGCTTATGACGACGCCTTGCGCCTCGGCAAGAGCTTCCTCGAACGCCTGCAGGTCGCACGATGATCTGGATCGAGATCCTCTCCAAGCATCGCGACGTCGCCGGCCGCTTCCGTGTCGATGCCGCCGAGATCAGCATCGGCCGCGGCTACGACAATCACGTCATTCTCGACGATCCCTATGTCGCCGCGCGCCATGTGCGAATTTTCCGCGACGGCGAGGGGCGCCTGGTCGCCGAGGATCTCGGCAGCGCCAACGGCCTCTTTCTCGATCGCGGCAAGAGCCGGAAGCCGCAGCTCGTTCTCGACGGCACCAAGCCGATCCGGATCGGCCAGACGCTGCTTCGGATCCGCGACGCCGGCCATGCCGTCGAGCCGGAGCGGCTCGCGGGCTCCGAACGCGGGGCGCTGCCGATCATCGCCGCGATCGCCCTCGGCGTCGTCCTGCTCGCAATCAACGCCGTGATGACCTGGTTTGCGCAGACCTCCGAGGCGCATCTGTCCGATTATCTCGTGCCGACCGTCACGATGATCGGGGTGGTCGTCGCATGGGTTGGCGTCTGGGCGCTGCTGGCGCGGTTGTTTTCCGGCCGCTCGCATTTTCTGCGCCACCTCCTGATCGCGCAGGCGGGTCTGATCGCGTTCTGGGTCTACAGCGAGTTCGCCCAGATTGCCTCGTTCGCCCTGACCTGGACCGCTGTCTTCACCTACGGCTACCTCGTCTCGTGGATCGTTCTCGCCGCGACCTGCTTGCTGCATCTGCGTGAGGTCGGACGCAGCCATATGCTCGCCAAGGGCGTGGTGGTCGGCCTTCTGCTGGTGGTCGCGATCGCGATCCAGACCGTGCAGCGGTCGGAGGCGCTGGCGAATTCCGGCCGTCCCAATGTGAGCCACGTGCTGATGCCGCCGTCCCTGCGCCTGGTTCCGGTGCAGGACGAGGGAACCTTCTTCGAAGACGCCGCGCGGCTGAGGACGAAGCTCGATGCCGACCGTGCCGCGCTGGCGCCGGCCGGTGTGGAGCGCTGACCACAGTTCCATTGTCTTTGCTCCCCGAGATTGAAAGTTCCCTGGTTCCCGTCATAGCCTTGAAGCCCGGGTTTCTACGGGGAGGGGGCGATGAACAGGCGAGCGCTGCTGGGACTGGGAGCGGCATTTCTGGTATCAGGATGCCTGACAGGCAAGGAAGGCACCGAATACGCCGTGGTGTCACAGAAGATCGGGGCGCCGCGTCCCGGGCAGTCCCGCATCATCATCATGAGCTTGAAGGATGCCTGGCTGGACAGGACCACGTGCGACGCCAAGGTCGACGGCGTCGCGCTGAGCCGCCTGATCCCCGGGACCTATGTCTACATCGACCGGCCGGCCGGTCCGCACCACCTCGTCGCCACCCAGACCCTGTTCCCGGGCGACTCGGTGCTCGATTTCAATACCGAACCGGGGCGGACCTATTTCTTCTCGATCAGGCCCAGCGACCGGTCCAGGGCGATGCAGGGCGGCGGCATGGCGTTCGGTCTGCTCGGCATGGGCGTGATGGCCGCGGCCTCGTCCGGCGCCGACAACAAGGGCCCGGTCGACTTCGTTCCGCTCCAGGAGGGCCAGGCCCGGATGGTGATGGCCGAGCTTCTGCAGGCGGAATGAGCCCATTTTCCTTGCGTTGCGCCAAAATCCGGCTATATAGCGCGCCATCTCACACGGAAACTTGGCTCTCTTAGAGGGCGTCCGGTGGCAAGCCGGGCCTTGACGGCCCGTTTTTGCTCACGCGTTTCCGGAGGAATCAACCGGAGAATATCCAATGGCGCTGCCTGAATTCACGATGCGCCAGCTGCTCGAAGCTGGCGTTCACTTTGGTCACCAGTCTCACCGCTGGAATCCGAAAATGGCCGATTTCATTTTCGGAGCCCGCAACAACATCCACATCATCGACCTCGCCCAGACCGTGCCGATGCTGCACACGGCGCTGCAGGCCGTCAGCGACACCGTCGCCAAGGGCGGCCGCATCCTGTTCGTCGGCACCAAGCGTCAGGCACAGGACAACGTGGCCGACGCAGCCAAGCGCTGCGCCCAGTACTTCGTCAATTCGCGCTGGCTCGGCGGCACGCTGACCAACTGGAAGACGATCTCGGCCTCGATCAAGCGCCTGCGCCATCTCGACGAGGTGCTGTCCTCGGGCGAAGCCAACTCCTACACCAAGAAGGAGCGCCTGACCCTGCAGCGCGAGCGCGACAAGCTCGACCGCTCGCTCGGCGGCATCAAGGACATGGGCGGTCTGCCCGACATGATCTTCGTGATCGACACCAACAAGGAAGACATCGCGATCCAGGAGGCCCAGCGCCTCAAGATCCCGGTGGCCGCGATCGTCGACACCAATTGCGACCCGAAGGGCATCACCTATGTTGTGCCCGGCAATGACGACGCCGGCCGCGCCATTTCGCTGTACTGCGACCTGATCGCGCGCGCCGCCATTGACGGCATCTCGCGCGCGCAGGGCGAGCTCGGGATCGATGTCGGCGCCTCGGCGGCTCCGCTCGAGGAGGATCTTCCGGCTGCGTCCGCTTCGACGTTCCAGGGGTTGCCTGGTCCGCGCGGCACGGCCGACGACCTCAAGAAGCTCACCGGCGTGTCCGGTGCGATCGAGAAGAAGCTCAACGACCTCGGCATCTTCCACTACTGGCAGCTCGCCGAGCTCAACCACGACACCGCGCACCAGATCGGCGAAGAGGTCGGTCTCCCGAGCCGGGCCGATGCCTGGGTCGCGCAGGCCAAGTCGCTCGCCGACGCGTAAGAC
Organism: Bradyrhizobium sp. HKCCYLRH3061; assembly: GCF_051168015.1. NCBI lineage: Bacteria > Pseudomonadati > Pseudomonadota > Alphaproteobacteria > Hyphomicrobiales > Nitrobacteraceae > Bradyrhizobium > Bradyrhizobium sp. HKCCYLRH3061. Next base: position 112,247 of record NZ_JBNPUE010000018.1, on the reverse strand, counting down.
GACACAACACCATTCTGGCCGGCGTCGCACGCCGGCCATCGCGACTGAGATAGGTTTTCCTGGCAGCGGGCGGCGGCGAGCCATCCGCTGCGTCGCGCTTTGGACAGGCAAAAGGACGTTCAACAATGGCGAATATCACCGCAGCGATGGTGAAGGACCTGCGCGAGTCGACCGGCGCGGGCATGATGGACTGCAAGGCCGCGCTCACCGAGAACGGCGGCGACATGCAGGCCGCGCAGGATTGGCTGCGCAAGAAGGGCCTGTCGAAGGCCGCCAAGAAGGCCGGCCGCGTTGCGGCTGAAGGCCTGATCGGCGCGCTGACCTCGGGCAAGAAGGGCGTGGTCGTGGAGGTCAACTCCGAGACCGACTTCGTCGCGCGCAACGAGCACTTCCAGGGCCTGGTCAAGATGATTGCCCAGGTCGCGCTCGACGTCGGGGCCGACGTGGAGAAGATCAAGGCCGCCAAGGTCGGCAGCATCACGGTCGAGGCCGCGATCGCCGATTCGATCGCCACCATCGGTGAGAACCAGACGCTGCGCCGTGCGGCCTCGCTCGAAGTGAGCCAGGGCGTCGTGTCGAGCTACGTCCATGGCGCTGTCATCGAGGGCGCAGGCAAGCTCGGCGTCATCGTCGCGCTGGAGTCGCCCGGCAAGACCGACGAGCTCGCCGTCCTCGGCCGTCAGCTCGCGATGCATGTCGCAGCCGCCAACCCCCAGGCGATCGATGCGGCCGGTCTCGATCCGGAGCTCGTGAAGCGCGAGAAGGACGTGCTTGCCGACAAGTATCGTCAGCAGGGCAAGCCGGAAAACGTGATCGAGAAGATCGTCGAGTCCGGCCTGAAGACCTACTACAAGGAAGTCACCCTGCTCGAGCAGGCCTTCATCCACGACAGCGGCAAGTCCGTTGCTCAGGCGCTGAAGGAAGCCGAAGGCAAGGTCGGTGGTCCGATCAAGGTTGCTGGCTTCGTGCGCTATGCCCTCGGTGAGGGCATCGAGAAGGAAGAGACCGACTTTGCGGCCGAAGTCGCCGCTGCGAGCGGCAAGAAGTAACGACTGGGCACGGTCACGATCCGGCGCGGCGTTCGCGCCGGATCTCAACGCGCGGGATAGGAGAGCATTGGCACATGGCTGAGCCGGTCTATCGTCGCGTCGTGGTCAAGCTGTCCGGCGAATATCTCGCGGGCCCTCATTCCTTCGGCATCGACCAGCCGACCGTCGACCGCATCGCCGACGACCTCATCGCGGCCCAGAAGCTCGGCATCGAGATCGCCGTCGTGGTCGGCGGCGGCAACATGGTGCGCGGCGTCGAGGTCTCGTCGCAGGGCGTGTCGCGTCCGACCGGCGACACCATGGGCATGCTGGCCACCGTCATGAACTGCCTGGCGCTGGAAGCCGCCATCCAGCGCAAGGGCACCCCGGCGCAGGCGCTCTCGGCGTTCGTCATGCCGGAGGTGTGCGAGCTGTTCACGCGTGCTGCGGCGCACAAGTCGCTCGCCGAGGGACGCATCGTCGTGCTCGGGGGCGGCACCGGCAATCCCTATTTCACGACCGATACCACGGCGGTGCTGCGTGCGGCCGAGATCGGTGCCCAGGCCGTGCTCAAGGCCACCAATGTCGACGGCGTCTACAGCGCCGATCCCAAGAAGGATCCGGCCGCCAAGCGCTTCGACCGGCTGACCCATTCGCAGGCCATCGAAGGCGGCTACAAGGTCATGGATGCGACCGCTTTCGCCCTTGCCCGGGAGACGTCGCTGCCTATCATTGTGTTCTCCATTGCCGAACCGGGCTCGATCGGCGCGATGTTGCGGGGCGAAGGGCGCGGCACCATCGTCGCGGGGTGAGCCGCGGTACCGTCGGCGGCCGGTGTTGGACCGATCCCGTGGCTGCGGTAGAAGCGTAAGCGAGACAGGAATTCGTCCGGGAGTCGCCCGAGTCCGACCGCAGGCCCTTCAAGGCCCGGCAGAGCCGGCCGCAGGCCCCCCGGATTGCAGAAAGGAAAGCGTGATGAGCACGGGCAATTTCGACCTCAACGAACTGAAGCGCCGCATGCAGGGCGCGACCCAGGCGCTGAAGCACGAGCTCGGCGGCCTGCGCACCGGCCGCGCCTCGGCATCGATGGTGGAGCCAGTCCAGGTCGAGGCCTACGGCTCGCACATGCCGCTCAACCAGCTCGCGACCGTCTCCGTGCCCGAGCCGCGGCTGCTCTCGGTGCAGGTCTGGGACCGCTCCATGGTCAAGGCCGTCGAGAAGGCGATCGTCGATTCCAACCTCGGCCTGTCGCCCGCGACCGAAGGCCAGGTGATCCGGCTGCGCATTCCCGAGCTCAACCAGGAGCGGCGCAAGGAGCTGGTCAAGGTCGCGCACAAATATGCGGAAGCTGCCCGTGTCGCCGTGCGTCACGTGCGCCGCGACGGTCTCGATACGCTGAAGAAGCTCGAGAAGAATCACGAGATGTCCGAGGACGATCAGGAGCGCTTCGCCGGCGACGTGCAGAAGGCGACCGACAGCGTGATCTCCGAGATCGACCAGTTGCTGGCGGCGAAGGAAAAGGAAATCCTCACCGTCTGAAGGATGCGCTTGATGTCGAAAGCCGCGGCCCCGGTGACGGAGGCGCCGGACCGGTCCGACGCACCGGCCCATGTTGCCATCATCATGGATGGCAATGGCCGCTGGGCTGCGGCCCGCGGGCTGCCGCGCGCGGAAGGGCATCGCCGCGGCGTCGAGGCGTTGCGCCGCGTGGTGCGTGCCTCGCATGAGCTCGGCATCCGCTATCTCACCATCTTCTCGTTCTCGTCCGAGAACTGGTCGCGTCCGGCCAGCGAGATCGGCGACCTGTTCGGCCTGTTGCGCCGCTTCATCCGCAACGATCTCGCGACCCTGCATCGCGACGGCGTGCGTGTCAGGGTGATCGGCGAGCGCGACGGGCTCGAGCCCGACATCTGCGCGCTTCTCAGCGAAGCCGAGGATCTCACCCGGGGCAACACCAAGCTGACGCTGGTGGTTGCCTTCAACTACGGCTCGCGCCAGGAGATCGCGCGCGCGGCGCAGCGGCTGGCGCGCGAGGTCGCTGAGGGCCGGCGCGATCCGGCGTCGATCGATGCCGATGCCATCGGCGCCCATCTCGATGCGCCCGACATTCCCGATCCCGACCTCATCATCCGCACCAGCGGCGAGCAGCGGCTGTCGAACTTCCTGATGTGGCAGGCCGCCTATAGCGAGCTGGTGTTCGTGCCGATCCATTGGCCCGACTTCGACAAGGCGGCGCTTGAGGGTGCGATCGCCGAGTTCGGCCGGCGTGAACGCCGCTTCGGCGGCCTCGCGGCGAAAACCGCCTCGTGACCAAACCGGATACCGCAGCCGTGGGAGACGCCGCCAACGCCGCGCAGCGCAACGAGTGTGCGCAACCCACAAAGGCTGCGGCCAGCAATCTAGTGATGCGGGTCGCGGCAGCGCTGGTGCTGGTGCCGCTGGCGCTCGGCGCCGCCTATGTCGGCGGCATGTTCTGGACCGCACTGGTCACGGTGGTCGCGGTCGGCCTGTATCTCGAATGGTTGATGGTGGTAGGCGAGATCCGCACCGCCAGCGTCGGCACGGCCGGGGCCCTGGCCATCGGCATTGCCGGCGTCTGCTGCGCCTATGGCTTGATCGACTTCGCCGTCGTCGTGCTCGGGCTCGGTCTGGCCGCCGCTACGGCGCTTGCTGCGGGGCGTCGCACCTGGGTGGCCGCCGGCTTCGCCTATGCGTCGGCGGCCGAGCTCGGCTCGGTGCTGGTGCGCTTCGATGCCGCCGAGGGATGGCACGCGCTGGTGCTGGTGTTTCTCGTCGTCTGGGCCAGCGATATCGGCGGCTATGTTGCCGGCCGCAGCATCGGCGGGCCGAAGCTCGCGCCGCGGATCAGCCCGAACAAGACCTGGGCCGGCGCAGTCGGCGGCTTCGTCGCCAGCCTCGTCGCCGCGGCCGCCTGGTCGATGGCCGGCGCCGGCGGACTGGTGACGACGCTCATGCTGGCCGCGACGCTGTCGGTGGTCTCGCAGCTCGGCGACCTCGCCGAATCTGCGGTGAAGCGGCACTTCGGGGTCAAGGACTCCAGTCACATCATTCCCGGCCATGGCGGCCTGTTGGATCGCCTGGACGGCTATGTCGCGGCCATCGTCGTCGCCGCATTGCTCGGTTTGCTGCGCGGCGGCCTCGATGGGGTCGGCCGCGGTCTTCTGGTTTGGTGACCGTCGGCGCAGCCGACCGGTCGATAATGTTTGGTGAGAACATGAGCGCAGTGCCATTGCGGAACAACAAGGCCGGTGTCGCGGAGATGCGCAGCGTCACCGTGCTCGGCGCCACCGGCTCGATCGGCGATTCGACCATGGACCTCGTGCGCGGCGCGCCGGAGCGCTACCGCGTCGAGGCGCTGACCGGCAACAGCAACGTCCAGGGCCTGGTGAAGCTGGCCCGAGAGTTCAACCCGCGCTTCGTGGCGGTGGCCGATCCGGCCGGCCTCGACGAGCTGCGCGATGCGCTGGCCGGCACCGGGATCGAATGCGGGGCAGGGGAGAGCGCCATCATCGAGGCGGCAGCCCGTCCCGCCGACTGGGTCATGGCCGCCGTCTCCGGCGCTGCCGGCCTCAAGCCGGCGCTCGCCGCGGTCGACCGCGGCGCGACCGTGGCGCTCGCCAACAAGGAATGCCTGGTCTGTGCCGGCGATTTCTTCATGGAGCGGGCCGCCCGGGCCGGCGCCTGCATCCTGCCGGCCGATTCAGAGCACAACGCACTGTTCCAGGCGCTGTCCTCGGGCAATCGCGAGGAGCTGGTGCGGGTGATCATCACCGCCTCCGGCGGCCCGTTCCGCACCTGGGCGCCGGCCGATATCGAGCAGGCGACCTTGGCCCAGGCGCTGAAGCATCCGAACTGGAGCATGGGCCAGAAGATCACGATCGATTCCGCCTCGATGATGAACAAGGGCCTCGAGGTGATCGAGGCGTCCTACCTGTTCGCGCTGGCGCCAGACGAGATCGACGTGCTGGTGCATCCACAGTCGATCGTCCACGGCATGGTCGAGTTCTCGGACCGGTCGGTGGTGGCGCAGCTCGGCGCGCCGGACATGCGGATCCCGATCGCCCATTGCCTCGGCTGGCCGGAGCGCATCAAGGGTCCGTCGGCCCGACTCGATCTCGCCAAGATCGGCACGCTGACCTTCGAGGCCCCGGACTTCGAGCGGTTCCCCGGTCTGCGGCTGGCCTATGATTCGCTGCGCACCGGGCGCGGCGCGACGACGGTGTTCAATGCCGCCAACGAGGTCGCCGTCGCGGCCTTCATCGGCGGCCACATCCGCTTTGGTGCGATCGCCCGCCTGGTCGAGGCGACCCTCGAGAGCTGGACGCGTTCAGGTAATTTGGCACCTCTGACGTCCGCGGACGACGCCATCGCCATTGACCATGATGCGCGAAAAAGGGCCGCCGGCCTCTTGCCTCAAATCGCCGCAAAAGCATCTTAACGGGTTGGATGGGCCGCTGGCCCGTCGGGAAGGTCATCGATGTCCGAATTTTTCCACCATATCTTCAATACCTTGAGCCACGGCCTTCTCGGCTACATCGTCCCGTTCCTGTTCGTGCTGACGATCGTGGTGTTTTTCCACGAGCTCGGCCATTTCCTGATCGCGCGCTGGGCCGGCGTGAAGGTGTTGACGTTTTCGCTCGGATTTGGCCCAGAACTGATCGGTTTCAACGACCGACACAACACCCGCTGGAAGATCTCGGCGATCCCGCTCGGCGGCTACGTGAAGTTCTTCGGCGACGAATCCGAGGCCTCGACGCCGTCGGCCGAGGCGCTCGCGAAGATGACGGCCGAGGAGCGCGCCGACAGCTTCCACCACAAGACCGTCGGCCAGCGCGCCGCGATCGTCGCGGCCGGCCCGATCGCCAACTTCATCCTGGCGGTCATCATCTTCGCCGGCATGGCGCTGTATTTCGGCAAGCCGAACACGACCCCGCGGGTCGATGCGGTGCAGCCGGACAGCGTCGCGGCCGCCGCCGGCTTCAAGGACGGTGACATCATTGCCGCCATCGACGGCCGGTCGATAGAGACCTTCGCCGACATGCAGCGCGTCGTCTCGGTCAGCGCCGGCACGGAATTGTCCTTCCTGGTCAAGCGGGACGGCACGGAACTCACCCTCAAGGCGACGCCGGCGCTCAAGGAGGTCAAGGACCTGTTCGGCAACAGCCACCGGATCGGCGTGCTCGGCATCCAGTACAACGCCAAGCCGGACGAATCGCGCTCGATCCCGGTCGGGTTCCTCGAATCGATCAAGATCGGCTTCGAGCAGGTCTGGTTCATCATCTCCACGACCTTCAAGTTCATCGCCTCGCTGTTCGCGGGCGCCGGGAGTGCCGGCGACGTCGGCGGTCCGATCCGAATCGCTCAACTCTCGGGACAGGCGGCCAGCCTCGGCTTCCAGTTCGTTGTGCAACTGTGCGCGACGCTGTCGGTCTCGATCGGCCTGCTGAACCTGTTCCCGGTTCCGCTGCTCGATGGCGGACACCTGTTGTTCTACGGGGTCGAGGCCGTCCGCGGCCGGCCGCTGTCGGAGCGGGCGCAGGAGATGGGGTTCCGAATCGGCCTCGGGCTGGTCCTCATGCTCATGGTCTTTGCAACCTATAACGATATCCTTCACCTCGCCGGGTCCTGAGCGCGGCTTTTTTACGACGTGGCCGTTAGGCAACGTTTTGAAACGAATTTGAAAATTCAGAGAGATCCGGCGTTTGCCGTCGGGTCCAAATTGGCTACAAGCGAACGACAAATGGGAATCTGTCGGGTTCGTAGGGGTACGGAACCGGCAACGGAATATAAGGGCGCGTAGCGCATGAAGTTCGGATTGCGGGTGCGGGGGGGCTTGGCGGCCGCCTTTATCATGTTCGCCGGACCGGTGGCTTTGCCGCTGGCGAGCGTGGTTCTTTCGTCGCCAGCTGCGGCGCAGACGGTCAACTCGATCGAAGTGGTCGGCAACCGCCGTGTCGAGCTGGAGACCATCCGCTCGTACTTCAAGCCGGGCCCCGGCGGGACGCTCGACGCCGGCCGGGTCGATGACGGCCTCAAGGCGCTGATCGAGACCGGCCTGTTCTCGGACGTGAAGATCAACCGCCAGGGTGGGCGGCTGATCGTGACCGTCGTCGAGAACCCGGTGATCGGCCGCGTCGCCTTCGAAGGCAACAAGAAGGTCAAGGACGAGCAGCTCCAGGCGGAAGTGCAGTCGAAGCCGCGCGGCACGCTCTCGCGCCCGATGGTGCAGTCCGACGCCCAGCGCATTGCGGAGATCTACCGCCGTTCGGGCCGTTACGACGTGCGCGTCACGCCGGAGATGATCGAGCAGCCGAACAACCGCGTCGACCTGATCTTCACGATCGAGGAAGGCGCCAAGACCGGCGTGAAGTCGATCGAGTTCGTCGGCAACAACGCCTTCTCGTCCTATCGCCTCAAGGACGTCATCAAGACCCGCGAGACCAACCTCCTGAGCTTCCTGGGCTCGGGCGACGTCTACGATCCGGACCGTGTCGAGGCCGATCGCGACCTGATTCGCCGCTTCTACCTGAAGAACGGTTATGCCGACGTGCAGGTCGTGGCCGCGCTCAGCGAGTACGATCCGGAGCGCAAGGGCTTCCTCGTGACCTTCAAGATCGAGGAAGGCCAGCAGTACCGGGTCGGTTCGGTCGACTTCCAGTCGTCGATCGCGACGCTCGACGGCAACACGCTGCGCGGCTATTCGCGCGTCAGCGTCGGCTCGCTCTATAATGTCGAGAACATCGAGAAATCGGTCGAGGAGATGCAGATCGAGGCCTCGCGGCGCGGCTACGCGTTCGCGGTGGTCCGCCCGCGCGGTGATCGCAACTTCGAGGCCCACACCGTGTCGGTCGTGTTCGCCATCGACGAGGGCCCGCGCACCTATATCGAGCGCATCAACATTCGCGGCAACACCCGCACCCGCGACTACGTCATTCGCCGCGAGTTCGACATCTCCGAGGGCGACGCCTACAACCGCGCCCTGGTGGACCGTGCCGAGCGCCGCCTGAAGAACCTCGACTTCTTCAAGGACGTAAAGATCGTCACCGAGCCGGGCTCGTCGAGCGACCGGGTGGTCCTGAACGTCAACCTGGAAGAGAAATCCACGGGTGACTTCTCGATCTCCGGCGGCTACTCGACCACGGACGGCGCGCTGGCCGAGGTCTCGATCTCCGAGCGCAACTTCCTCGGCCGCGGCCTGTTCGCCAAGGCGTCGGTGACCTACGGCCAGTTCGCCCGCGGCTACTCGCTGTCCTTCGTCGAGCCCTATCTGCTCGACTACCGGGTTGCGCTGGGCCTCGACCTGTATCAGCGCCAGCAGCTCGCCAACAACTTCATCTCCTACGGCACCAAGACGCTCGGCTTCAGCCCGCGCCTCGGCTTCCAGCTGCGCGAGGACCTGTCGCTGCAGCTGCGCTACTCGATCTACCGCCAGGAGATCTCGCTGCCGGCGACGCTGTCGGACTGTAACAACGTTGCCGCCGGTTCCATGATCGGCAACCGCTTCGTGCCGTTCAACCCGACCCCGGCCTTCATCAATGCCAATGGTATCGCCGATCCGAACGGCGGCCTCGGCTGCTTCGCCAACGGCGAGGCCTCGCTGCCGGTCCGTCAGGAGCTGGCGAACGGCGCAACCTTGACCTCGGCGCTCGGCTACACGCTGAACTACAACACGCTCGACAACACCAAGAACCCGACCGACGGCCTCTTGGTCGACTTCAAGCAGGACTTCGCGGGTGTTGGCGGCGACGTGTCGTACCTGAAGACCGCCTTCGATGCGAAGTACTTCACCCCGCTGGTGTCGGACATCGTCAGCATCGTCCACCTCCAGGGCGGTATCCTGAACAAGATCGGCAACACGCAGTTGCGCATGCTCGATCACTTCCAGATGGGTCCGAACTTGGTTCGTGGTTTCGCTCCGAACGGCATTGGTCCGCGTGACATCAATCCGTTCGGCACCCAGGATGCGCTGGGCGGCACCAAGTACTGGGGCGCTTCGCTCGAATTGCAGATGCCGTTCTGGTTCCTGCCCAAGGAGACTGGTCTGAAGGGTGCCGTTTACGCCGACGCTGGTGGCCTGTGGGGCTACCAGGGGCCGACGTCGTGGGCCCAGACCGGCGAGGTCAATGTGGCCGGCTGTCAGCCGCCGTCGCGTAATCCGAACAATGCCGGCACCTGCCTCGGCCTGCAGTTCAACGACCAGAATACGGTCCGGACCTCGGTCGGTGTGGGTCTGGTGTGGGCGTCGCCGTTCGGTCCGCTGCGCTTCGACTACGCGATCCCGCTCACCAAGGGCCAGTTCGACCGGACGCAGGAATTCCGGTTCGGCGGCGGTACCTCGTTCTGAGCCTGGGCCGATCGAATCCGGGTTGGCGTCGACCAACCCCGCCGGTGTAAGAGATGGGAGCTCGGTTCCGGGACACCGGAGCCGGGCTCTGACTTTTTGTCCTGAGAGTACGACTTGTCCCGAGAGTACGACGGAATGGCCCAGCCGACCTTCTTCCAATCGCCGCCGCCCACGACGCTGGCGGCGATCGCAACCGCCGCCAAGGCCACCCTGGTCGACCCGTCCCGCGGCGAGCAGGTGATCAAGGGACTGGCGTCGCTCGACGAGGCCGGCCCGATGCATCTGGCGTTTTTCGACAACCTCAAATACGCCGACCAGCTCGCCGGGACCAAGGCGGGCGCCTGCCTGGTCAGTCCCCGATTCGAGGCGCGCGTGCCGTCCCATGTCGCGGTGGTCCGCGCCAATCAGCCGTTCCGCGCCTTCGTGCAGCTTGCGCGTGAGTTCCATGCCGACGCACTGCGGCCGCAGCCCTGGTTCGGCGACGACGGACTCTCGCCCCAAGCCATCATCGATCCCACCGCGCGGCTGGAGGACGGCGTCATCGTCGAGCCGCTGGCGGTGATCGGCGCCCATGTCGAGATCGGCTCGGGGACGATCGTTGGTGCGGGTGCGGTGATCGGCCCCCACGTCAAGATCGGTCGCGACTGCAATGTCGGCGCCCGCACCGTTATTCAGTGCGCGCTGATCGGCAATGACGTCCTGATCCATCCCGGCTGCAGCATCGGCCAGGACGGCTACGGCTTCATCTTCTTCGGCGCGGATGGGCACACCAAGGTGCCGCAGACCGGGCGGGTGCTGATCCAGAACCACGTCGAGGTCGGCGCCGGTACGACGATCGATCGTGGCAGCCTGCGCGACACGGTCATCGGCGAGGGCACCAAGATCGACAACCAGGTGCAGATTGGCCACAATGTCACAATCGGGCGGCATTGCCTGCTGGCGGCCCAGATCGGGCTGGCAGGCAGCCTCACGATCGGCGACAACGTCGCGCTTGGAGCGAAAGTCGGTATCAACAATCACCTGACGATCGGCGATGGTGCCCAAGTGACCGCGATGAGCGGCGTCAAGGACGACATTCCGCCGAACGGCCGGTGGGGCGGCTTCTTCGCCAAGCCGACCAAGCAGTGGTTCCGCGAGATCGTCGCCGTGGAACGGCTGGTGCGCGATCAGACGGCGGCGAACAGGGACGAGGGGCGGGAGTGATGGACGAGTCACCCATCAGGTTTGCGGACATCGACATCAACGAGATTCTGAAGACGCTGCCGCACCGTAACCCGTTTCTCCTGATCGACCGCGTGAAGAACATCCGGGCCGACTACAGCGGCATCGGCGTCAAGAACGTCTCGTTCAACGAGCCGTGCTTCCAGGGCCATTTTCCGGAACGGCCGGTCTATCCGGGCGTGCTGATGATCGAGGGCATGGCGCAGACGGCGGGCGTGATCGGCATCAAGTCGGTCGAGGGCACGGAAAAGCCGCGCGCGGTGTATTTCCTCACCATCGACAAGTGCAAGTTCCGGAAGCCCGTGCTGCCCGGCCAGACCATCGAGTACCACATGCGCTCGATTGGCCGGCGCAAGACGATGTGGTGGTTCCACGGCGATGCCAAGGTCGACGGCGTCGTCGTCGCCGAGGCCGATGTCGGCGCGATGCTGACCGACTGACGGACTGGTAGAAAGTTGATTGCGTCGAAATGAGCAAGATTGATCCCACCGCACGCGTCGAGGATGGCGCCGTCATCGGTGAGGGCACCGTGATCGGTCCTTACTGCATCGTCGGCCCCAACGTCGTGATCGGGGCCAACTGCAAGCTGATCAGCCACGTCCAGATCATGGGCCACACCACGCTCGGCGATGACAACGTGATCTCGCCCTTCGTCGTGCTCGGCGGCGCGCCGCAGGATCTCAGCTATCGCGGCGAGCCGCATCGGCTCGAGATCGGCTCCGGCTGCACCTTCCGCGAAGGCGTGACGATGAACATCGGCACCACCAAGGGCGGCGGTCTCACCAAGGTCGGCAATGCCGGCTTCTTCATGAACAACGCCCATGTCGCCCACGATTGCGTGGTCGGCGACAACGTCATCTTCGCAACCTCGGCCACACTTGGCGGCCATGTCGAGGTCGGCGATTCCGTCTACATCGGCGGCCTGTCCGCGGTGCATCAGTTCACCCGCATCGGCCACGGCGTGATGGTCGGCGGCGTCTGCGGCGTACGCGGCGATATCATTCCGTATGGCCTCGCCAACGGCCAGTATGCCGCGCTCGAAGGTCTCAACGTCATTGGCATGAAGCGCCGCAAGTTCACCCGTGAGCGCCTCGCCACGGTGCGGGCGTTCTATCAGAAACTGTTCCACGGCCCCGGCGTGTTCGCCGAGCGGCTGGCGGCCGTGCGGCCAATGGCCGGCGAGGATCCCGCCATCGCCGAGATCCTCGCCTTCATCGATGGCGGCCGACATCGCGCCTTGTGCCTGCCCGAGATCGGCAGGCCGGCCATCGAGCCGTAGCGCCATGGCGCCCGCCGCCGACACCTCTCCGCCGATCGGCATGATCGCCGCGGGCGGGGTGCTGCCTTTCGCGGTCGCCGACGCCATCGTCGCGCGCGGCCAGACGCCGGTGCTGTTCGCCCTGAAGGGCATCTGCGATCCAAAGCCGCTAGCGCGCTTCCGGCATCACTGGATCGGCCTCGGGCAGCTCGGCAATGCCCTGAAGCTGCTGAAGGCCGAGGGCGTCCGCGATCTCATGTTCATCGGCAATCTCGTTCGTCCGGCCGTGTCGGAGATCCGCTTCGACTGGGGCACGCTGCGCGAGCTGCCCTACATCTGGTCGGCCTTTCGCGGCGGTGACGATCATCTGCTGTCCGGCGTCGGCCGCATCTTCGAGCGCCACGGCTTTCACATGATCGGCGTCAAGGACGTCGCCCCCAATCTGCTCGTGCCCGAAGGGCGGCTGACGCGGAGCGGGCCCAACGATCTGGTGACCGGAGACATCGCCAAGGGAATGTCCGTGCTCCGCGCCATGGCGCCGTTCGATGTCGGTCAGGCGGTGGTCGTGATCGACGGCCACGTCGTTGCGCTCGAGGATATCGAGGGCACCGACGGGCTGCTGGCCCGCGTGGCGCGGCTGCGCGCCGATCGCCGCATTCGCGCCGCCGCCGGGCGCGGCGTGCTGGTGAAGGCGCCCAAGGCCGGCCAGGACCTCCGCTACGACCTGCCGACCATCGGGCCGCGTACCGTCGAGGGACTTGCGGCCGCAGGCCTTGCCGGCGTGGCGGTGGCTGCCGCCTACACGCTGCTCGCCGATCCCCAGGAGACGGTGGCGGCCGCCGACCGGGCCGGCGTGTTCATCACGGGTGTCACGGCGTGACGCCCCTGCCTCCGGCAGGCCCGGCGATGCGCAGGATCTGCCTGGTCGCGACCGAAGAGTCCGGTGATCGCCTCGGCGCCAGCCTGATGAAGGTGCTGCGCCAGCGGCTCGGCGACGGCGTCGAGTTCTCCGGCGTCGGCGGTCGCGGCATGACACGCGAGGGGCTCGCCTCGCTGTTTCCGATCGAGGAGCTCTCGATCGTCGGTTTCGCGGCGGTGCTGAAGCAGCTGCCGAAGATCCTGCGCCTGATCCGCGGCACGGTAGACGCGATCGTTGCAGCTCAGCCCGACGTGCTCGTCATCATCGACAGCCCGGATTTCACCCAGCGGGTGGCGAAGAAAGTTCATGCCCGCGATGCCGCGATTCCGATCGTGAACTACGTGGCGCCGACCGTGTGGGCCTGGCGTCCCGGCCGTGCCAGGGCGATGCGCGGCTATGTCGATCACGTGCTGGGTCTGCTGCCGTTCGAGCCGGAGGCGTTCCGCAGGCTCGGCGGCCCGCCCTGCACCTATGTCGGCCATCCCCTGATCGAGCAGCTTGCAACGCTCCGGCCGAATGCGGCCGAGCAGCAGCGCCGTGACGCCAAACCCCCGATTCTTCTCGTGCTGCCGGGAAGCCGGCGCAGCGAGGTCGCGCGTCACATCGCCGTGTTCGGTGAGACGCTGGCGCGGCTGCGGGCGCAGGACGTCGCGTTCGAGGCCGTGGTGCCCACCACGCCGCATCTCGAAGCGGCGGTGAGGGCAGGGGTAGCGAACTGGGAGGTCGCGCCGCAGATCGTCACCGCCGAGGCCGAGAAGCGGGCCGCTTTCAGGAGCGCCCATGCGGCGCTCGCCAAATCCGGCACGGTCACGCTGGAGCTCGCGATCTCCGGAGTGCCGATGGTCACGGCCTATCGCGTCGGCGAGGTCGAAGCCTTCATCCTGCGCCGTCTCATCAAGGTCCAATCCGTCATCCTCGCCAATCTCGTGATCGGCGACAACGTCATCCCGGAATTCCTGCAGGAAGCCTGCACCGCCGACAATCTCGCGCCCGTGCTGGCGGATCTGCTGAGCAACGGCCCGATCCGCGCGCGTCAGGTCGAGGCGTTCAATCGCCTCGACGCCATCATGTCGACCGGCGCATCGTCACCGAGCATGCGCGCCGCCGATATCGTGCTGGAGACGATGCGCGGGGGACGGGCAGGGAACTAATCAGGTCGAGTCCGAGCTACAGTCTAAGCGCCGCGAGAGGTGTAAAACGATAGTCGACCAAGACGATCTCCCCTGGGAGGGACAATGCGCCGATGCCGCGTACACGTTCGCATTGCGATGCGCGGAATTGTCTGCGCGAAACCCTCACAGTTTGCCTGCGCCGCTGAACGAGATCATCGGCACCTTGATGACAGAGCTATGGGACCGGAATTTCAGCCAAACTGACATCCGTGTGGCCTTGGACGCAGCCGTGCGAGGTATGCCGCGTTACGCCGCGGGATCAGAGCGACGCAGCCCGACGTCCACAAGGTTGGCGACCGACGATTGGCGTGCCGCCGACGGATAGGCGATGAGTCCAGCGGACTCGCCGACAGAACGCGCCGCGCGACGGTGGGCCTGCTGCCGCCTTGCGGCGACCGCTTTGCCCACCTACGGCGGCTCGCCGAGTCGCTCACTTCAACTGCTCCACAAGAAAGCTGGTCGTTCGTGTGAGCGCGTCCGTTGCCTTGGACACTTTCAACGGGCTGTCGCGGCTCAATCGGCTGCTGGCATTTGTTCCGCGGCTCGAAGCTCTACGAGTGCACCATTCGCACGAGATCTTTTCCGAGCTGTTCCAAGCTCAGAAACAAATTTGAGGCTTCGGCCAAAAAGACGAAAAGGAATGCATGCACCAGATACATGCGGTTGCCGAGCGTAACGAGCATACGTTCGATGACGACGCGCGGATATGAAGGCCTGCCGAAAAGCATGACGAATGCTACGCCAAGGACCAGCGAGCCGATCACGTCGCTTGGATAGTGAAACGCAAAGGCGACCCTGGATAGCGCAACGACGACGGTCGCCCAAAGAAAGCAAAGCCATCCAGCCCATCTGTTCTCGATGAACACCACCGTCGCGAGGCCGAAGAACAACGTCGCGGTGTCGCTGGGAAACGAACTCTGGCGGTCCCAGCTCCAGGGTACGGCGACGGAGTTCACATGAAGCGCCGGGTCCAGGAGAGGACGCGTGTGGACAAAGACGTGAAACTGGAGCCAGACAGACAGCATCGTCGCCAAGCAGACTCCGAACAGTCCTGCCAGCATACGACTCCGGCGCTTTGCACAATCGTCCACGAACCACAGCGCGACAAGCGAGCCGAATATCGGAATTCCTCTGAACAGGGAATTGGTCGCAAGCTCATAGAGACCGGCATGCGTTCCGGCGAGCGCGTTCATTCCAAGCAACAGGTCCTGATCCAAATTGCCAGTCATCTCCTTAGCCAAGTCTAAATATAACTGCGGGACAGCCATCCCTCGCAGACTGCGTCAATCGGCAGCAAGCAGAACATGCGATTTTGGTTAACCCTGCCGCCCGCGGCGTCGTCGTATGCCCGGTCCCCACATGATCATGTCTCCGGCATCAGCCCGAGACGGTCCTCGTCGAGAGGCTACGCCGTGGCGCCGTCCCCCCGTCTTGCTGATCGGTTAGCCGATCGACGGTTGGGACTGCCGCGTTGCCGATCTTTGCGACGCATCCCAAGCTTCGGCGCAAGAGCATCCAGCCGTAACGAAAAAGGCCCATCCAGCGTGCTGGACGGGCCTTTGGTGATTTGATGTCTCGCGGCGGGCGCGATCAGCCGCGCTTGTCCATCTCGACGTAGCTGCGCGTGGTCACGCCGGTGTAGAGCTGGCGCGGACGGCCGATCTTCTGCTGCGGATCCTCGATCATCTCGCTCCACTGGCTGATCCAGCCGACGGTGCGGGCGACCGCGAACAGCACGGTGAACATGGAGACCGGGAAGCCCATCGCCTTCAGCGTGATGCCCGAGTAGAAATCGACGTTCGGGTAGAGCTTGCGGTCGATGAAGTACTGATCGCTGAGCGCGATCTTCTCCAGCTCCAGCGCGACCTTGAGCATCTGATCGTCGGCGTGGCCCGTCTCCTTGAGCACCGCGTGACACATCTTCTGCATGATCTTGGCGCGCGGATCGTAGTTCTTGTAGACGCGATGGCCGAAGCCCATCAGGCGCACGTCGCTGTTCTTGTCCTTCACCTTGGCGATGAATTCCGGAATCTTGTCGACGGTGCCGATCTCAGCCAGCATGTTCAGCGCAGCCTCGTTGGCGCCGCCATGCGCCGGGCCCCACAGGCAGGCGATGCCGGCGGCGATGCAGGCGAACGGGTTGGCGCCCGACGAGCCGGCGATGCGCACCGTGGAGGTCGAGGCGTTCTGCTCGTGGTCGGCGTGCAGGATGAAGATCTTGTCGAGCGCGTCGGCGAGCACCGGGTTCGGCTTGTACTCCTCGCACGGCACGGCGAAGCACATGTTCAGGAAGTTCTCGGCGAAGGACAGCGAGTTCTTCGGATAAACGAAGGGCTGGCCGATGGTGTATTTGTAGGCCATCGCCGCCAGCGTCGGGATCTTCGCGATCATCCGCATCGACGCGATCATGCGCTGCTTCGGATCGTTGATGTCGGTGGAGTCGTGGTAGAACGCGGCGAGCGCGCCGACCGAAGCGACCATGACCGCCATCGGATGCGCGTCGCGGCGGAAGCCGTGGAAGAAGCGCGACATCTGCTCGTGCACCATCGTGTGGTGGGTCACGCGATAGTCGAAATCCTGCTTCTGGGCCTTGGTGGGGAGCTCCCCGTACAGCAGCAGATAGCAGGTCTCCAGGAAGTCGCCCTTCTCGGCGAGCTGCTCGATCGGATATCCGCGGTATTCGAGGACGCCGGCGTCGCCGTCGATATAGGTGATCTTGGACTGGCAGCTGCCGGTCGAGGTGAAGCCGGGATCATAGGTGAACATCCCGGTCTGGGCGTAGAGCTTGCCGATGTCGATGACGTCGGGACCCACGGTGCCGCTCAGGATCGGAAGATCGAAATTCTTGTTGCCGACGGTGAGCGTCGCGGTCTTGCTTGCGGATTTTGCGTCCATCGTTTGTCCCCGATGAGATCGTTAGGCTTGGCCCTTGTTCTTTGTGAGAGATGGCAGGGCGGGTGGACTTTATCTAGTGCGGTGGCTTTGACATTCGCGTCACTGTCGCTGCCAACAGCTTAAGAAGGTCAAATCCGAAACCGTACTGGAATCTTATGCTTACTAGTGTCCTTCGGCCCAAACATCGCTCAACGAGCCCGCCGCAACGTGTGAAGAATGTCCGAGCCGGGAAAACCAGCGGGTGCCGCGCAAATGCGTATCGTATTGCCCTGTGCGCTGCAAGATGGGGGTCCATGAGACCTTATGAGGTGGTCTGGTCCTCCAGGCGGCCCAAGGATTCATCACGCCCCAGGATCGCCAGAACGTCGAAAATGCCGGGTGAGGTGGTTCGGCCGGTCAGCGCCGCACGCAGTGGCTGCGCTACCGCGCCCAGCTTGAGATTGTTGGCCTCGGCAAACGCACGCAGCGCGGCTTCCGTGGCCGGTCCGCTCCAGGACTCGACAGCGGCCAGCGCCTCATGCAGCCGGCCGATCAAGGCGCGGCTGTCCGGCGTCAGCAGGGCGGCGGCCTTGGCGTCGATCGGAAGCGGCCGGTCGGCAAAGATGAAGGCGGCGCCGTCGATCAGCTCCAGCAAGGTCTTGGCGCGCTCCTTGAGGCTCGGCATCGCCAAAGTGAGCTGCGCCCGCGTGGCGTCGTTGAGCTTCGTCTTCAGCGCCGCGCCGTTCGGCACGTAGTTCAGTACGTCCTCGAATTGCCGCACCAGCGCCGCATCGTCGCTGTGACGGATGTAGTGGCCGTTGAGGTTCTCGAGCTTGGCGAAATCGAAGCGCGCTGCCGAGCGGCCGATCGCCGGCAGGTCGAAAGCTTCGATCATCTCCTCGGTGGAGAAGATCTCCTGGTCGCCATGGCTCCAGCCGAGCCGTACCAGGTAATTGCGCAGCGCCGACGGCAGATATCCCATCGCGCGGTAAGCGTCGACGCCGAGCGCGCCGTGACGCTTCGACAGCTTCGAGCCGTCGGGCCCGTGAATCAGCGGGATGTGCGACATCGACGGCACCGTCCAGCCGAGCGCATCGTAGATCTGCTTCTGGCGCGCGGCGTTGATCAGATGGTCGTCGCCGCGGATGATGTGGGTGACGCCCATGTCGTGGTCGTCGACGACCACCGCCAGCATGTAGGTCGGATTGCCATCGCCTCGCAGCAGCACGAGGTCGTCGAGGTTCTCGTTCTGCCAGACCACGCGGCCCTGCACCTGATCCTCGATCACGGTCTCGCCGGTCAGGGGCGCCCGCAGCCGGATCGTCGGCTTGACGCCTTCGGGCGCCTCCTTGGGATCGCGGTCGCGCCACAGCCCGTCATAGAGCCGGGTGCGCCCTTCCGCGCGCGCCTTCTCGCGCATCGCCGTCAGCTCCTCGGCGGTGGCATAGCAGCGATACGCCATGCCGCTGGCGAGCAGTTGCTCGGCGACCTCGCGATGGCGCGCGGCGCGGCTATATTGGTAGATGACCTCGCCGTCCCAACCGAGCTCGAGCCATTTCAGCCCGTCGAGGATGGCGTCGATCGCCGCCGTCGTCGAGCGCTCGCGGTCGGTGTCTTCGATTCTGAGCAGCATCTTGCCGCCGCGGCCCCGCGCATACAGCCAGTTGAACAGGGCCGTCCGGGCACCTCCGATGTGGAGAAAGCCGGTCGGAGAGGGGGCAAAGCGTGTGACGATCGGGGAGGTCATGGGCGGCAGCACGAAATCCAGGCAGGGGCTATGAAGGGCGGGGGGTGTATAGCAGGCCTATCGCATAACTAAAGCCTTCCTTGGGGGAGGCGGATTTGGCAGATAGGCTGCCAAATTCCGGAGCAGGATATTCTTGATGACCACGACGACAGACACGGCGGCGACGGCAGAGGCAGGGCGCGACTTCATCCGCGACATCGTCCAGGCCGATCTCGACAGCGGCAGGCACAAGACGGTCGTCACCCGGTTCCCCCCGGAGCCGAACGGCTATCTGCATATCGGCCATGCCAAGTCGATCGGTCTCAACTTCGGCATTGCCCAGGAGTTCGGCGGCCGCTGCAATCTGCGCTTCGACGACACCAATCCGACCAAGGAAGAGCAGGAATACATCGATTCCATCCAGGCTGACGTGCGCTGGCTCGGCTATGACTGGGGCGACAACCTGTTCTTCGCCTCGGACTATTTCGAGCGGCTCTACGACTGGGCCGAGGGCCTGATCAAGGCCGGGCTCGCTTACGTCGACGACCAGACGCAGGAGGAGATCCGGCTGTCGCGCGGCACGCTCACCGAGCCCGGCAGGAACAGCCCGTTCCGCGACCGCTCGGTCGAGGAGAATCTCGACCTGTTCCGGCGCATGAAGGCCGGCGAATTTCCCAACGGCGCGCGCGTGCTGCGCGCCAAGATCGACATGGCCGCGGGCAACATCAATCTGCGCGACCCCGTGCTGTACCGGATCTTGCACGCCCATCATCCCCGCACCGGCGACACCTGGAAGATCTATCCGAGCTACGACTACGCCCACGGCCAGTCGGATGCGATCGAGGGCGTGACGCATTCGATCTGCACGCTGGAATTCGAGGATCACCGGCCGCTCTACGACTGGTTCTTGGACAAGCTGCCGGTGCCGTCGCATCCGCATCAGTACGAATTCGCGCGCCTCAATCTGACCTACACCCTCTTGTCCAAGCGCGTGCTGACGCGGCTGGTGCAGGACGGCCACGTCTCCGGTTGGAACGATCCGCGCATGCCGACCATCGCCGGGCTGAAGCGCCGCGGCGTGCCGCCGGCGGCGGTGCGCGAGTTCATCAAGCGCATCGGCATCGCCAAGGCCAACAGCATCGTCGATGTCGGCATGCTCGAATTCTGCATTCGCGAGGAGCTCAATCGCACGGCGCAGCGCCGGATGGCGGTGCTGCGGCCCTTGAAGGTGGTTATCGAGAACTACCCGGAAGGCCAGGTCGAGGAGCTCGAGGCGATCAACCACCCCGACGACGCTTCCGCCGGCACGCGCAAGATCGCCTTCGGCCGCGAGCTCTATATCGAGCAGGACGACTTCATGGAGAACCCGCCCAAGAAGTTCTTCCGCCTGTCGCCCGGCAACGAGGTGCGGCTGCGCTACGCCTATTTCATCAAGTGCCGCGACGTGATCAAGAACGATGCCGGCGAGATCGTCGAGCTGCGCTGTACCTATGATCCAGCGACCAAGGGCGGCAACGCGCCGGACGGACGCAAGGTCAAGGCGACGATGCACTGGCTGCCGGCGGCGCAGTCGCTGAAAGCCGAGATCCGCATCTACAATCAGCTGTTCGCCAATCCGAGTCCGAACGCCGCCGACTTTACGGCCGACCTCAATCCCAACTCGTTGGAAGTGCTGACCGACGCCCGCATCGAGCCGGCGATCGCCGCGAGCAATTCGGACGCGCCGATGCAGTTCGAGCGCCAGGGCTACTTTGTGCGCGATCCGGACTCGACGCCCGACAAGCTCGTGTTCAATCGTACCATCGGCCTGCGCGACACGTTTGCGAAGGAGGTCGCCAAGGGCTGAGGCGAGCGGAAGCCGCGGGACGCTTGCAGCTCAGCTGATCGCGTCCTGGCCGGCGTTCGTCAGGGTCGGCACACCGTCGGTGAGCTCGACGAGCCCGCGCTCGGCGAGGAGCGAGAGGTCTTCCTCGGCGACTGGGGACAGCGTGAGCCGGTGGGCCTTGATGTCCCGGAGAGTCCAGCGGAGGTGGATCGCCCTCTCGAGCGCGAGATCGGCGAAGGGGTCGTCAATACCTTTAGCGTCCATACCCCGATAAGCGCGTGCGACGCGAAAAGTTCCAAGCCAAGTGCGCGTGCAGAAAGCCAGGATTCCCGTTCCGTTCTGCTAGGCGGCCTCGCGCAGCTTCCGATAGCCTTCCCGCCCGGTCGGGTCACGGGTGGTGTTGGCAATGGCGGAGCCGGTCAGGCCGCCAGCAGGACGTCCAGGAGGGCGGCGCGGGATCGCGGGCGTGATGGCCGACGTCTGGCCGCCGCGGGGCGCGCTGGCCGGCGGCTGGCCCGCGATCCGGCCCGGCGCGTCATCGGCATTCGCCGCGCGCCTCAAGATCTGGGCGGCCGAGGAGGCCGGGGCGGGCCGGCTGCTGCCCTGGGTGCCGGTGGCATTCGGGGCCGGCATCGCGCTGTATTTCACCGCCGATCACGAGCCTGTGCTCTGGATCGCCGCGATCGCGGCGGCGCTGCTCTGCCTCGTCGCCATCATGATGCGGCGGCATCGGCTGTTTCCGGCGGCCGTGATGATCGCGGCGGCGGCGTGCGGCTTTGCCACCGCGACCATCAAGACCGCGCGGGTGGCGCATCCGGTGCTGGCGCGGCCGCTCTATTCGGTGGCGCTGTCCGGCTTCGTCGAGGCGCGCGACATCCGCGAGCGCAGCGACCGCATCGTGCTGCGCGTCACCGCGATGGAGAGCCCGCGCAACGCGATCACGCTGGCGCGGGTGCGGCTCGCGGTGCGCAAGGGCACGGCGCCCGAGGTCGGCAGCTTCGTGCAGCTCAAGGCGCGGCTGCTGCCGCCGATGGCCCCGGTGCGGCCGGGCTCCTACGATTTCGCGCGCGACATGTTCTTCCAGGGCATCGGAGCCTCCGGCTTCGTGATGGGCGCGATCACGACGGCGCCGCCGCCCCAGGCCGCCGGCTTCGGCCTGGGCTATGCGGCGGCCATGCAGGGCCTGCGCGACGCGATCGACGCACGCATCCGCGCCCGCCTGTCGGGCGACGAGCGGGCGATTGCCACCGCGCTGCTGACAGGCCGGCGCGACGCCATCACGCCCGATGTCAACGACGCGATGTTCGTCTCCGGTCTCGGCCATGTGCTGTCGATCTCAGGCTATCACATGGCGGTCGTGGCCGGCGTCGTGTTCTTCGCCGTGCGCGCGCTGCTGGCGCTGATCCCAGGCCTTACCGTCAGCCACCCGATCAAGAAATGGGCGGCGGCCGCGGCGCTGGTCGCGGCGGCGTTCTATCTGTTGCTCTCAGGCGCGGAGGTCGCGACCCAGAGATCGTTCTTCATGACGGCCGTGGTGCTGATCGCGGTCATGGTCGACCGCCGCGCCGTCACTTTCCGCACGCTCGCGGTCGCGGCGATGATCGTGCTGATCGCAGCCCCCGAGGCGCTGGTGCATCCGAGCTTCCAGATGTCGTTCGCGGCAACGCTCGGCCTGGTCGCGCTGGTGCAGTTCGGCCTGCCCAGGCTGTTCGCGACGCCGGACAGCTCCACGACGCAGCGCGTCGCGCTGTGGGGCGGGCGCGAGCTTGCGATGCTGCTGCTGGCCTCGCTGATCGCCGGGCTCGCGACCACGCCCTATGCCGCCTTCCATTTCCATCGCGTGACGCCCTATGGCGTGCTCGCCAATCTCGCGGCGATGCCGGTGGTCTCGGCGCTGGTGATGCCGGCCGGCCTGATGGGCTTGCTGGCGGCGCCGTTCGGCCTGGATGGCGTCTGGTGGTCGCTGATGGGCCTCGGCATCGACTGGATGATCGCGGTGACGCGCTGGGTGGCGGCGCTGCCCGGCGCGGTCGGGCGCATCCCGGCCTTCGGCATCGGCTCGCTGATCCTGGCCAGCCTGGGCGTCATCGTGATCGGCCTGCTGCGCACACCCCTGCGCTGGTCGGGCGCCGTGGGGCTCGTGGTGGCCACCGCGTGGGCCGCCACGACGCCGCTGCCCGATGTGCTGATCGCCGGCGATGGGCGCGCGGTGGCGGCGCGCGGCCGTGACGGGCGCCTGCATGTGATGCGCACCGGCAAGGATGTGTTCGCCACCAAGGAGTGGCTCGCGGCCGACGCCGATGCCCGGCTGCCGACGGATCCGTCGCTCGCCGATGGGGTCTCCTGCGACGAGGCGGGCTGCGTGGTCGCGATGGCCGACGGCCGCTTCACCGCCCTGACCCTGCGCGCCGAGGCGCTCGCCGATGATTGCACCCACGCCGCGCTGATCGTCACCGCGCGCGCCGCGCCGTCATCCTGCGCGGCGGCCGTCATCGATCGCGAACGGCTGCGGCAGCAGGGCGCCTTGTTGCTGGTGCAGCAGGGCATAGGCTTCGCCGTGACGCCGGCGCGCGCCGGCGGCACTGACCGCCCATGGTGGCCGGCACCCGCCGAGGCCGGCGCGTTCGACACGACGCTGACGCCGCGTGCGCCGGCCGCGCCGCTTCAGGACGCGACGCCGCCGGAGACCGAGCAGAGCGAGCAGGATTGAGTGCCGGGCAGCTCGAACGTGCCGCGATGATACTCGGTGTCGTCTGGTCCATCGAACAGCGATGGACCTTCGACCAGCGTGAACGCGGCGCCCGGATAGCGTTGCCAGATGGCGACGTCATCAGCCGTGACCGTCAGCCATCCGAACGCAAGCATGTAGCGGCCGGGCTCGGTGATCCGTCCGGCCTTGTTCCAATCGATCTTGTTGACCACGGCGGCAAGCTCCCCCGGCAAACAATGCCGGCCGAGGGATGTCGTTCCTATCCGATGCGATGCCGGACGTTCGCCCGAGAGGACTTTGCGCTTGCAGAACCCAAGTTGACCAAGTCTCCCACCGTCGAAAGCGCGCTCACGACCGACAGAAATGCCGACGCGCAGGCCCTCAGGTGATGCTGATGCGGCGAATCGGTGTGGCATGCGACGTCGGCACGTCCTCGCCGATGTCCGGGCGACGCTCTGCCGGCTGCTTGCTGACCGGCAATTGCAGCACGGTGACGCGCTGGCCCTCGCAGAGCTGGGTCACCAGCACGTGGCGGCCGTCGGCGAACTCGATCGCGTCGTGATGGCGATCGGGAATGTGGGTCTCGATGCTGTTGAACTTTGCGACGCGCTCGCGGATCGTCCGGGTCCAGAGCCAGCGGCTGTCGTAGCGGACGTCCTCGGCGAAGGCCAACTCGGTGCCGGGCATCATGCAGACTGCGACGGTCGGCTCGCTCTCCAGGGCGAAGCCGCGGGTGGCGGTGCCACGGAAGGTCATCGAGATCAACGTCTCGCCGACCTTGGCGGGACGGGACGCAACCGCATGGAGGCTGTAGTCACACATCGGATCGCTCCTCGTTGAGAGATAGCCGACCCACGCTCCCCCCGGACAGGCGCAGGCCTCTATCAGAGTGGACATCGATGGTGATGTTAGCGCGCGCTTCGCGGCAATTCTGCGCTGATCTGCATCGCGTGTGCCCGCGGCCGATCACAAGCGTTTGAGCATGCCGCGCTGCACATCATGAGGTGCATTCGCGCGTGACGTATTTTGCTGGGCAGCCTCCAGCTCGGCGGCGAAAGCGCGTGCGCCCGCCGCCGATCGACCGATCCCATTCGCGATCAGTACTTGCGGTACAGCCCGACCAGCTTGCCTTGGATCTTCACCCGGTTCGGCGGCAGGATGCGCACCTCGTAGGCGGTGTTGGCCGGCTCGAGCGCGATCGATGCGCCGCGACGGCGGAAGCGCTTCAAGGTCGCTTCCTCATCGTCGATCAGCGCCACCACGATGTCGCCGGTGTCGGCGGTCTCGTTGCGCTGGATCAGCGCCATGTCACCGTCGAGGATGCCGGCATCGACCATCGAGTCGCCGCGCACCTCGAGCGCATAGTGATCGCCGTTGCCGAGCATGTCCGCAGGCACGCTGATGGTGTGGCTGCGCGTCTGCAGCGCCTCGATCGGGGTACCGGCGGCGATGCGGCCCATCACCGGCACCGCGACAGGGCGCTCGCCATCGTCCAGCGCGGGAGTGCTGGTGCGCACCTTGCCGAGATTGCCTTCGATCACCGACGGCGTGAAGCCGCGACGGTTGCCCGCGGCCTGCGACAGCTCGGGCAGCTTGATCACCTCGATCGCGCGGGCGCGATTCGGCAGCCGGCGGATGAAGCCGCGCTCCTCGAGCGCCGTGATCAGGCGATGAATGCCGGACTTTGAACGCAGATCGAGCGCATCCTTCATCTCGTCGAAGGACGGCGGCACGCCGGCTTCCTTGAGCCGCTCGTTGATGAACCGCAGAAGTTCGTACTGTTTGCGCGTCAGCATTTCGACCTGGTCCCCGGTTTGTTGTTGTCCGAGTCCAGGAGCTGCGCCTTGAGCACAAGCCGGCTGAGAGCGCCCTGGAGTCGGACCGTCATCGCGTCGCCCGCAACATACTAAAAACAAATCATGAACGGACACTATATGTTCGATGTGTGTTCCGCAATCCTAAAAATATGATGAACGGACCGGGCTTTACCGGGGAAGCGGCTCAGTTCGGCAGGCGCAGGATTTCGCACGGGCTGCCGGCAGGCGCCTTCGGCGCAAACGCCGGCCGGATCACCAGCGCCTGCGACAGCGCGAGATTGCCGAGCAGCGACGAATCCTGCTGCGTCACCGGTGTTGCGACCAGGGTGCCGTCGGCGCGCTCCTTGAGCTGCGCCCGCAGATAGTCCTCGCGCGAATCGTTCGCCCCCAACTCGCGGCCGAGCAGGGCGGTCTCGCGCAGCATCACGGCCTCGTCGCGGCCGAGCAGGTGCCGAATCAGCGGCACCATGAACAGGATGGCGCAGACATAGGACGACACCGGATTGCCGGGCAGTCCGATCACCCTGATGTCGCCGAGCCGTCCGTGCATCATCGGCTTGCCCGGCCGCATCGCGATCTTCCAGAACGCCATTTCGACGCCCTCGGCCTCCAGCGCCTGCTTGACCAGGTCGTGATCGCCGACCGAGGCGCCGCCGGTCGTGATCAGGACGTCGGCCTCGGCCGCGCGGGCGCGCCGGATTCCAGCGACCGTCGCCTCCATCGTATCCGCGGCGATGCCGAGATCGATCGGCGTCGCGCCCTCGCTGCGCACCAGCGCCCGCAGCGCGTAGCCGTTGGAATAGACGATCTGCCCCGGGCCGGGCGTCGAGCCCGGCATCACCAGCTCGTCGCCGGTGGCGAGCAGCGCCACCTTCGGCCGCCGCCGCACCGGCAGCGCCGGATGATTCATGCTGGCCGCCAGGGATAGGTCGCGGTCGCTGAGTCGGCGCCCGGCCTTCAGCAGCACCATGCCCTGGTGGAAGTCGACGCCGGCCGGCCGGATGTGCCGGCCTGTGATCGCGGCCTCGGTGATCACGACATGGCCGTCCTCGGCGATCGTGTCCTCCTGGATCACCACCGCGTCGGCGCCTGCGGGGACAACGCCGCCGGTGAAGATCCGCGCCGCCTCGCCGGGCCCGACCACGCGATCGAACGGCCGTCCCGCCGCGACCTCGCCGATCACCTTCAGCCGCGCCTTGGCCTTGGCTGCGTCGGCCGCGCGCACCGCATAGCCATCCATCGCCGACATCGCCTCGGGCGGCTGCGTCCGCAGCGCCGCGAGGTCGCGGGCCAGGATGCGGTGATAGGCCTCGTCCAGCCCGACCATTTCCTCAGCCAGCGGCTCGGTGCCGGCGAGCACCGCGGACAACGCATCGGAGACCGGCATCAGGGCCATGGGATTACCTTCGGACGAAGACGGGCAGATCGACTGAATCGCCTTCTAACCGAACGCGCACGGGGTGGCCAAGAGCCTAAGCCGCTCCCGGCTTTCCGATCGTCTGAAGGTGCGTCGCGTGGCCCGCCGCCTCACGATCGCGCGAGAAACTCTGCAATCATGCCGGGGGGCAGTCGCGATCTGCTCACGTGCACACGGAGTCCAGACGGAGCTATCCGGCAGCCGCGCGACAGGCGGCGCGCTCGGTGGTGTGCAGGATGTTTGCCACCATGTTCCGCAGCCAGACCGATGCGGCATCGCGGTCGAGCTGCAGCGGCCAGACCATCGAGACCGCCGGCAGCCGCAACTTCAACGGCGCCGGACAGAGCGCCAGTCCAAACCGCGGGCCGTAGAGCCTTGCCATCCGGGTCGGGATCGTCGTGATCACCGGTGAGGCGGCCACCGTCGCCAGCACGCTGAGGAAATCCGAGGAGGCCGAGACCACGTTGAGCTCGGTCCCGATCTCATCCAGCGCCGCCTCCAGGCAGCCCTGCAGGCTGTTGGTCAGCGTCACCAGTGCGTGCGGAAGCGACAGATAGGCATCCAGGCCGATCGGTGTTTTCATCGCGATGCGCTTTGGATTGTAGACGCAGCTCAGCGCCTGCTCGAACAGGAACTGGGATCGGTGCCGCAGCGCCACCGCCTCGAAGCAGCCGACGCCGACATCCAAGGCGCCCTCGTCGAGCAGACGATGCACCTCGTTGCGTTCGGTCGGACGGCTGAGAAGCCGCACGCCGGGCGCCGTTCGACGCAGCTCCGCCGTGAGTTCGGGGATCAGCAGCAGCTCGACCTCGCTCGAGAATCCCAAGCGGATGGTGCGCTGCTCGGTCGCTGGGTCGAACTCCGGTGCGGCGTGCAACGCAGCCTGCATCTGGGCCAGCGCCGCCCGAACCGGTCCGGCCAGCACCGCAGCCTTGGGGGTCGGCTGCATGACCGTGCCGACGCGGACGAACAGCTCATCCTGCAGCAGCACGCGAAGCGTCGACAGCGAATGGCTCATCGCCGGCTGCCCGACCTTGAGGCGCGCCGCCGCGCGCGTCACGCTGCGCTCCTGCATCAGTGCGTCGAATGCGACCAGCAGGTTGAGGTCGAAGGAACGAAGATCGAAGTGGTCGATGGACTGCATGAGTTGGATCGATTTGAGGAATGTATGACCTAATCGTAGATGTCGGCCCAGACAAGATCACCGTTCGGATCGAGGCCGCCAAACATGCAGGACATCACGACCTATCGCGTCGGGGACGCCACCATCAGCAGGATTTTCGAGATCGGTCTCGATGCGGTCGAGGGGGAGTTTCTGTTTCCAGGCGTGGACGCCGCCAGCATTGCCCGCGAACGCGGCCGTTTCGGGCCGGGATCGGTCGATCCGCGCACGGGATCGCTGCGCCTGAGCATCCATAGCTGGCTGGTGCGGACGCCGGAGCGGGTGGTGCTGATCGACACGGCCACCGGCAACGACAAGGAGCGGCCCGGCGCGGCCGTTCTGCATCGCCTGAACGAGCCGTTCCTCGACCGATTGCGGGCGGCCGGCGTCGCCCCCGACGATGTCGACCTCGTCCTGATGACGCATTTGCATGCGGATCACGTGGGCTGGAATACGCAGCTTGCCGATGGCCGCTGGATGCCGGTGTTTCCGAACGCCCGGCACGTTTTCTCGGGCCGAGAGCGCGCCTATGTCGCCGCCCTCTCGGCTGGCGACGGCTCCGATGCGGCGATCAGGGACATGGCCGGGCTCGGACCCATGCTGCATCCACCGATGCCGGGGGTCTACGAAGACAGCGTGCTGCCGATCGTCGAGGCCGGCCTCGCGCGCGAGATCACGGTCGATGGCAGCGAGGTCGTCGACGGCTTCCGTTTTCTGCCGAGCCCCGGTCACAGCATCGATCACGCCTGCATCAGCTTCAGCTCGCGTGGCGAGCGCGCGCTGTTCTGGGGCGACGTGATGCATCATCCGCTGCAGGTCGCGCATCCCGACTGGAATTCGGTCTATTGCGAGTTCCCGGATGCGGCGCGGACGTCGCGCCGATGGGCGATGAACCATGCCGCCGAGTCCGGCTCGCTGGTGTTCACGACGCATTTCGCCGAGTCCTCGGCCGGGCGTATCAGTCGCGACGGCGACCGGTTTGCCTGGGACTTCGCCTGATCTGAGATGACCATGACCGACAACGCTCCGTCTTCATCGCACGTCGTGTCCGAGCGCCACCTGATCGCAGGCCCAGCGCCCGACGTGCAGCTTCAGCTCATCAACAAGCGCCGGAACGATCTGCAACGCTTTTCAGCCGAGCGCACGCTGGTGATGATGCATGGCGCCACCTTCTCGTCCGCAAGCCTGTTCGACGTCGCGGTCGGCGGCGCCTCCTTCATGGATGTTCTGGCGCAGGCCGGCTACGACGTCTGGGCCGTCGACGCGCGCGGCTATGGCGGCTCCTGCCGGCCGCCGGAGATGTCGCGCGCGCCGGAGGAAAGCTCTCCATTGGTCAACGCGCGGACCGCCGTGGATGATTTCTCCGCCGCGGTGGACTTCATCCGCTGGCATCGCGACATCTCGCGCGTCAACGTGCTCGGAATGTCCTGGGGCGCCACGATCGCCGGCATGTTCGCGAGCGCGGCGGGCGACAAGCTCGAGAAGCTGATCCTGGTGACGCCGCTCTGGCTGTCGAGCGAGCCGCTGCGCATCGACGCCGGCGGACCGCTCGGCGCCTATCGGATCGTCAGCCCGCGCGCGTTCGAGGCGGCTTGGCGCGGCGCCGCTCCGGAGCGTGCGCGGGACAAGCTCATTCCGGACGGCTGGTTCGATGCCTGGGCGGAGGCGACGCTCGCGACCGATCCGGACTCGCCGTACCCCGGCGCGATCCGCGCGCCTTCCGGCGCGGTGCAGGACGTGCGCGAGCATTGGACTGCGGCCAAGCCGACCTATGATCCCGGGACGATCAAATGCCCGGTTCTCGTGCTCTCGGCGGAATGGGATGTGGATGTCAGCTTCGAGATGGCGCACGACCTGTTCGTTCGCCTCGGGAGCGCGCCATACAAGCGCCTGGTCGAGATCGGGCAGGGCACGCACATGATCCTGATGGAGCGGAATCGGCGGCAGGCGTTCGATGCGGTGATCGGATTCCTGGACGAGCGCGTCGTGCCGGCGAGTTGATCGTCGCGCGGACGATCTGCAGCGGCTCGATGGCTTTCGCGCGGTCCGTTAGAGCGGATGTCGAATCCAGACCTTGGGCTGAACGTAGGCGGCATGGCCGTGCGCGACCGAGGCGAGCGGCGGCGCGAATTTAGGATTCGCTTTTTCGGAATAATCTGCTATGCTGATTTGGTCCCGTGCTCGACAGGAGGGGCGCTTCGCGATCGTCACGAGACGTGGAGCGCGGGATGCGGTGGCCGCGACGTGTCGCAGCGTGCCCTCGGGCATGCGGACGAACGGCATGGCGCGGACGCGAAGTCGCGTGGTCCTGGCATCCCGACGCTGATGCCAAGCCGGCGGGCGCTGATGATCCTGTCGGCGACGGTGGCCAACAAGCCGGGCACCGGGGAGATCGCGTATAAGCGTGAAGACCATCGCGCAGGGAATGCCGGATGTCGGCTGGACCTGTGGTGACTGCCGCCTGCTTTTTTTCTGCAGGCGGGCCATGGGTTGCGGCCTGCAGCCCGGCATTCCCTGCGCCCTCCGACCTGGAGGGTGAACGACAGCAGCATCACTCGGGCATGTCATGCCGCGAGAACGAATTTGCATGATTGAACGGCATTGCTAGGAAACACCGCACTGGCGTTACCCTCCACTGTCGTCCCCGCGCACGGACGACGGCGGAGCTTCGGGCTTGTTCGCGGGCCACGAGAGACAACGACGGCAGCAGGTCAGCCATGACACGTCATGGCGAAACGCGATCAGATCCCCAGCGCCGCCATTGCCGCCGCAACGTCATCCGTCGAGCGCACCAGCACCGCTTGCAGCCCGCTGGCGCGCGCGCCGTCGATGTTTTCCGAGAGATCGTCGAAGAAAACGATCCGCTCTGCCGGCACGCCGATCGCTTTCACGACGTGATCGTAAGCCTCGGCATCCGGCTTGCGCAGGCCGATCGACGACGACAGGAAGATCTCGCGAAAGTGACCGAGCAGATCGGCGTAAACAGGCGAGAAGTGATCGATGTGCGGCTGGTTGGTGTTGGAGAAGGCGTAGAGCGGCAGCTTTTCCGCCGCGCGTGCGAGCAGCGCGGCGATGCCCGGCATCGCGCCGACGAAGATCGCGTTCCAGCCCTCGAGAAACTGCGCGTCGGTGATGTCGATGCCGAGCTGCTGGCGCAGGTTGGCGAAGAACGCGGCGTCGGAAACGGTGCCACGCTCATGGCCGTGATAGATCTCGTCGCGCACGAAGCGCGCCGCGATCTGCTCGGGCGGACAGCCGGCATGCGCCGCCCAGCGCGAGACCACCTGGACGAAATCGATGTCGATGACGACGCGGCCGAGATCGAACAGCAGCGCATCGGCCGCGCCGGGGTGGAGAGCGGAGGAGGGCATGGACAGCGGCGGCGGTGCCTGGTGTGGAAGCGACGGAGCGCCTCCTTAATAGCGATAGGGCTCGATGTCGACCAGCGGAAACGCGCTGACCACGCTCGGCAGGTTGGTGGCGGTCGCCGGATGCAGATAGGATGCGTTCAGCTCCGCGAACGAGGTGACGCCGAGCAGGCCGAGCGCGCGGATGACCTCGTCCTCCAGCAGCTCGAGCATGCGCAGGATGCCGTCCTCGCCGGCGGCCGCCAGCGCCCAGCATTGCAGCCGGCCAATGCCGACGAGATCGGCGCCGGAGGCGATCGCCTTGACGATGTCGGTGCCGCGGCAGAAGCCGCCGTCGACCATGATCCTGGCCCGGCCCTTCACCGCCGCGACGATCTCCGGCAGCACGTGCATCGCGCCGCGGCCATGATCGAGCTGGCGGCCGCCATGGTTGGAGACGTAGATCCAGTCGACGCCGTGATCGACCGCGATCTGCGCGTCCTCGGCGGTCGCGATGCCCTTGATGATCAGCGGCAGCTTGAACTTGTCCTTGATCAGCTTGACGGTGTGCCAGCTCAGCGCCTTCTGATGATCGCCGCCGGTCGCGCGCAGCCGGCTTTCGCGCACATAGCGCTTGGCGATGTCGCGCTCGCGCCGGCTGTAGTGGGCGGTGTCGACGGTGAGGCAGAACGCCGTGTAGCTGTTGGCGACGGCGCGGCTCACATAGTCCTCGACGAAGGCGTCGTCGCCGCGGACATAGAGCTGGAAGATGCGCAGCGCGTCGGGAGCGGCCTCGGCGGTCTTCTCCAGCCCGGGCTCGGACACCGAGCTCAGCATATGAGCGGCCCCGAATCGTCCGGCACCACGGGCGACGCTGGCGGCCCCTGCCGGATCGAAGATTTCGAGCGCGCCGACCGGGGCCAAGACCACCGGCAGGCGCAGCCTGCGGCCGAAGGTTTCGACCGAGGCATCGACCCTGGAGACGTCGCGCAGCACGCGCGGACGGAACGCGATCTCGTCGAGCGCCATCCGGTTCCGGCGCAGCGTGGTCTCGGTTTCGGCGCCGCCGATGATGTAGTCCCAGGCATTCTGGTTGAGCTGGGCGCGGGCCTTGCGGATGAACTCGTGCAGGTTCTGGAACTTCTCGTCGCTCGAGCCGAGCTCGACGTTCCGCCACCCGGCCTCGATCGGGGTCTGTTGGTTCATGGTTGCCTCCCAGCGACTGTCATGTTTCCCGGTTTTGCCGCGGAGCATCGCCCATCGTGCGGTCCGGGTGCAAGCCATTCCGAACTGGAGTTCGCCGGGCGTGCAAAGGCGGTCGCCGCAGCCGCCGGCGGTCAAATCGCGTCATCTTCCGCGGCTCGTCGAAATGTGATGAGGGGTGCCCGTGAAAGACCGGATATGTGCAGTCGGTCCCTGGAGGACAGGCGCAGCCCTGATCTTGATTTCAGCCTGCGAACGTCCATTTCGGATGCGGGCGCCGGCGGTCGGGCTCCGGTACGGCGGCGCAATATCGGCCTTGAAGAAACCGGAAATGTGGTGTGAGTTCGCAACACAAATCGCGCCGGCGACGCGTGCGGACCCTGTGATCGACCGGCCATCCAACAAACGCTCGGGAAGCAAACAATGCGGAAAAACTGGCTGTTCTTGGCGGGCACGATGACCGGCGTCGGTCTGACCCTGATGGTGACGGGTCCCGACGGCGCGCAACTCGTGGCGAAGGCCAAGGCCGCGGCCGGCATGGCCGACACCTATTCGCAGCTCAATTTGTTCGGTGCGGTGTTCGAGCGTGTCCGCGCCGACTATGTCGAGAAGCCCAGCGATCCCGCGCTGATCGAAGGCGCCATCAACGGCATGGTGTCGTCGCTCGATCCGCACTCGCGCTACATGAATGACAAGTCCTGGCGCGACATGCAGGAGACGACGTCCGGTGAGTTCGGCGGACTCGGTCTTGAGGTCACCATGGAAGAGGGCCTGGTCAAGGTCGTCGCGCCGATCGATGACACGCCCGCGTCCAAGGCCGGCATTCTCTCCGGCGATCTCATCGCCAAGATCGACGGCGAAGCCGTGCAGGGACTGACGCTCGAGCAGGCCGTCGCCAAGATGAAGGGCGGCGTCAACACCAAGACCAAGCTCACGATCATGCGCAAGGGCAAGGAGTCGCCGCTCGACGTCACGCTGACGCGCGAGATCATCAAGGTGCGCCCGGTACGCTATCACACCGAAGGCGGCGACATCGGCTATATCCGCATCACATCCTTCAACGAGCAGACCACCGAGAGCCTGCGCAAGGCCGTCGCCACCATCTCCAAGGAGATCCCGCAGGAGAAGCTCGCCGGCTACGTGGTCGACCTGCGCAACAATCCGGGCGGCCTGCTCGACCAGGCGGTGTCGGTCTCCAGCACGTTCCTGCCGCGCGGCGAGGTGGTTTCCACCCGCGGCCGCAATCCGGAAGAGACGCAGCGCTTCACCGCCCGCGGCGGCGATCTCACCAAGGGCAAGCCGCTCGTGGTGTTGATCAATGGCGGCTCGGCCTCGGCCTCGGAGATCGTGGCCGGCGCGCTGCACGATCACAAGCGTGCGACGCTGGTCGGCACGCGCTCGTTCGGCAAGGGCTCGGTGCAGACCATCATTCCGCTCGGCGCCGGCAATGGCGCGCTGGCGCTGACCACGGCGCGCTACTACACGCCGTCGGGCCGCTCGATCCAGGCGCAGGGCATCGCGCCGGACATCGAGGTCAAGCAGGACGTGCCGGACGAATTCAAGGATCGCGGCGATCTCAAGGGGGAGGCCGGCATGCGCGGCCATCTCTCGGCCGCCGACGGCACCGAGCAGACCGGGTCGCAGTCCTACGTTCCGCCGGACGAGAAGGACGACAAGGCGCTGCACGCCGCATTCAACGTGCTGCGGGGCGTCACGGTGAACGCCGATGTCCGCGCCAAGGCGGCGGTGCCGAACTGATCTGCGAAGTGGGCGGGTGCGCGGCTTGCGACGCTCGATGCTCACACCCGACGGGGCGGCCCTGAGGCCGTCCCGCCGTGGTTTTCGACCAGCGTGTATTGGCGGACACGGAGCATGTCCGTCTGTGTCCGATAGATCATGGCGGAGCTGTGGACTTCAAGCGGCGAACGGGACGACTGGTCGGCAGGGTTTGAATCTGGCTTGCGGAAACGCCTCAAATTGCAACGGTATTTATCGGTTCGGAACCGGCTCAGGCGGCGTCCGAGCGCGAACGGCGGCCGGATGAGCGATTGGTGCGCTGCGCGCCGAACAATTGCCGCACGTCGGCCGCCGGCTTCGGAGGGCTGAAGAGATAGCCCTGCATCTCCGAGCAGCCGAGCCGTTTCAGCACCTGGCGCTGCGCCTCGGTCTCGACGCCCTCGGCGGTCGTCGACATCTTGCGGATGGCGGCAATGTTGACCACGGCCTGCACGATCGCCGCGGAGCCCTCGCTCTCGGTGATGTCCTGGACGAAGCAGCGGTCGATTTTGATCTTGTCGAACGGAATACGCTGGAGATAGCTGAGGCTCGAATAGCCGGTGCCGAAATCGTCGAGCGCGATGCGGACGCCGAGCGCGCGCAACTGGTGCAGGGTGTCGAGCGCGTCGTCGTCGCGGATCAGCACCGCTTCGGTGATCTCGAGCTCCAGCCGATGCGGCGGCAGGCCGGAGGTCGCAAGTGCGTTGGCGACCTTGAGCGCCAGGGTGCCGCTCTTGAACTGCACCGGCGAGACGTTGACGGCGAGCCGGATGTCGTCCGGCCAGCTCACCGCCTCGGTGCAGGCGACCTGGAGGACGCGTTCGCCGAGCAGGTTGATGAGGCCGGTGTCCTCGGCGATCGGAATGAACTCGGCCGGCGAGACGCTGCCGCGCACCGGATGCTTCCAGCGCACCAGTGCCTCGCAGCCGACGATGCGGTCGTCCTGCAGGCTCAGGCAAGGCTGGTAGTAGACCTCGAGCCGATCGTCGGCGATGGCCTGGCGCAGGTCGACCTCGAGCTGGTGGCGCGCCTTGACCTGGGCGTCCATCTCGGGCTCGAAGAAGCGCCAGGTGCGCCGTCCCGCGCCCTTGGCGGCGTACATTGCCAGATCGGCGTTCTTCATGATCTGGTCGAGATCGGTGCCGTGCTCGGGGATCAGCGCCACGCCGATCGAGGCGTCGGCGGTGAGCTGATGGCCGAGGCAGTCGCGCGGCGCGCGGATCGCGCCGAGAATGTCCTCGATCAGCTGTTCGACGTCCTCGCGGTTGCGGATCGCCGTCTGAACCACGGCGAACTCGTCGCCGCCGAGGCGGGCGACGAATCCCGTGGTGCCGACACAGGCGCTCAGGCTCGCCGCGACGGACTTCAACAGCTCGTCGCCGACGAGATGGCCGAGCGAATCGTTGACGCCCTTGAACTCGTCGATGTCGATGTAATGCAGCGCGAGGCGCCGGCCTTGGGGGACGCCGGTCAGCTCCTCCTTGAGGCGCTCGTGGAACAGGGTGCGGTTCGGCAGATCCGTCAGGGCGTCGTAGTGCGCCAGATGCGTGATCTGCTCCTCGGACCGTTTGCGCTCGGTAATGTCCTCGTGGGTGGCGAGCCAGCCGCCGCCCGCGATCGGCTCGTTGACGATCTGGATCCAGCGACCGTCCGTGGTCTCGATGATCTGCGAGGTCTTGCGGCCGATGTCGCGCAGCACCGCATCGGCATATTCGCCGTCGTCGCCCGCGAGCGAGCCGGTCGCCTTGCGGTGCGCGATCAGCTCGCGGAACGTGCAGCCTGGTTTCACGACGTCGGCCGACAGGCCGTACATGTCGACGTAGCGCTGGTTGCTGATGACCAGGCGCTCCGATGCGTCGAACAGCAGGAGGCCCTGGGTCATGTTGTTGACGGCCTTGTCGAGCCGTTCCTTCTCCAGCGTCAAGCGGCGGCTCGAAACGTCGTGGTCGCTGATCAGCCGGCGCACGACGACGTAGAGCATGCCGGCGATCAGCAGCACCGATGTCACGCCGACGGCGATCAGGAAGCGCATCTGCTCGCGCCAGTCAGCGAGCGCCGCCGAGACCGTTGTCGTCGCGGTCACGATCAAGGGATAGCTCGTCAGCCGGTGCGATGCGCCGATGCGGTGCTCGCCGTCGACGGGGCTGCTGAAAATGCCCGTGGTGTTGCCATCGCCGGCCAGGATCTGGCGGAAGATCGGCGCGTTCTTGTAGTTCTGGTTCTGCATGCCCTCATGGCGTGGATGGCGGGCCAGAAGGGTTCCGTCGCGATGCATCATCGAGATCGCCGCGTCGGGCCCGAGCGCAACGGAGGCGAAGAACCGCTCGACATTGATGGGTTCGAGACTGCGGCTGATGATGCCCAGGAACTCGCCGCTGGGACTGGTCAGTTTCAGGGCGATGACCGCGACATAGGTGCCGGTGATCCGGCCCACGACCGGTTCGATCAGCAGTTGCGGCGCAGTCGGATCGGATTTCAGCCGCTTGAAAAATGTGCGATCGGCAATGTTGACGGGCGGCACCGGCCAAGCCGCTCCGGAGTTGATCAGGTTGCCCTCGGCGTCGAAGATGTTCAAACCGCCGACGTAGGTCACCGCGCTCAGCTTGTCCTTCAGCATGGCATTGACGGCGGCACTTCCCATCTGCTCCTTGAAGCGGGCGCCGGTGTCGATGTGGTTCTGTCGGACGTAGTTGGCGAGATCGCGCTGGATCGCGCCGAGATCCTCCATCTGCTGATCGAAATGACGCGCCAGCAGAAGGACGGTGTTCTCCAGCTCGCGCGTCGCGCTGTTCAGCGCGCGTTCCCGGAAACTGTCGGCCATGATGGTCGTGCCGATCGCGATGGCTGCAATCAGCACGAGGCCTCCGCCGACCAGCCAGCGGATCGGTCCACCGCGGTCGGTCGAAGCTCTGAGGGCATTCCGTGGACTGGCGTTGGTCGTCATCGGCCCCTGAATACGCTTGCGA
This sequence comes from Bradyrhizobium sp. HKCCYLRH3061, assembly GCF_051168015.1. Lineage (NCBI taxonomy): Bacteria > Pseudomonadati > Pseudomonadota > Alphaproteobacteria > Hyphomicrobiales > Nitrobacteraceae > Bradyrhizobium > Bradyrhizobium sp. HKCCYLRH3061. Next base: position 75,461 of record NZ_JBNPUE010000018.1, on the reverse strand, counting down.
TAGGCGCTTCGGGATGGACCGCTACGACGTCCCTCCCACAACCATTGCTATAGGCCCGCTATGGAAGTGAGGTTAGGAAGTTGAGTTAGCGAACAATTAATTCGAAGTTGTATTTGACTTGGTAATCTCTTCAGGCGCGATAGTGCCCGGACTTGCCGCCGATCTTCTCGGTCAAGTGGATACCTTCGATGCGTACGCCGCGCTCGGCCGCCTTGATCATGTCGTAAATGGTCAGGCAGGCGACGGACACGGCCGTCAGGGCTTCCATCTCCACGCCGGTCGGCCCGGTCACCTTGACGGTGGCGCTGACGACGCAGCCGGGTAGCGCGGCATCGGGCGTGATGTCGACGGTGACCTTGGACAGCGCCAGCGGGTGGCACAGGGGAATCAGCTCGGAGGTCCGCTTGGCGGCCATGATGCCCGCGATGCGGGCAGTGCCGAGCACGTCGCCCTTCTTGGCGTTGCCGGACAAAATGAGCTCGAGCGTCGCCGGGCTCATGACGACGCGGCCCTCGGCGGTCGCGGTTCGCTCGGTCGCGGCCTTGTCCGACACGTCGACCATGCGGGCTTCGCCGCGGGCGTCGATGTGGGTGAGGGCGGGAGCGTCGGGCGACTTGTCGGACATGGTCACTCAGCCGCGCTGGCGGAGGCGGCATTGCGCGCGAGCAGCGCGCGCGTCGCCGCCGTGACGTCCGCCTGCCGCATCAGGCTCTCGCCGACCAGGAAGGTCTGGATGCCGACGCGCGCCAGGCGCGCGAGGTCTGCGGGCGTGAAGATGCCGCTCTCGCCGACCAGCAGGCGCTCCTTCGGCACCAGCGGCGCCAGCGCCTCGGAGGTCGCCAGCGTGGTCTCGAAGGTGCGCAGGTTGCGGTTGTTGATGCCGATCATCGGCGAGCGCAGCTTCAGCGCGCGATCGAGCTCGGCGCGATCATGGATTTCGATCAGCACATCCATGCCGTGGGCGAGCGCGGCAGCCTCGATGTCCGCAGCGGCGGCATCGTCCAGCGCGGCCATGATGATGAGGATGCAGTCGGCGCCGTGAGCACGCGCTTCGATCACCTGGTAGGTGTCGAACATGAAGTCCTTGCGCAGCACGGGCAGGGCGGTCGCGGCCCGCGCGGCGACCATGAAGTCGAGATGGCCCTGGAACGATGGCGTGTCGGTCAGCACCGACAGGCAGGCCGCGCCGCCGGCCTCGTAGGCCTTTGCGAGCACCGGCGGATCGAAATCGGCGCGGATCAGTCCCTTGGACGGCGAGGCCTTCTTCACCTCGGCGATCAGCGCGTAGTCGCCGTTTACGTGCTTGGCTCGGATCGCCGTCACGAAGCCACGCGGCGGCGAAGCGACGCGCGCGCGGGCCTCGAGTTCGGGCAGCGCGCATGCCCTCTTGGCTGCCGCGATCTCCTCGCGCTTATACGCTTCGATCTTGGTCAGGATGTCCGACATGGCACGCTCCGGTGGATCAGCTGTTGGAGACCTCGATCAGCTGCTTCAGCCGCGCCGCCGCGGCGCCGCTGTCGAGCGAATCGCGGCCGATTGCGACCCCGTCCTTCAGCGTCTTGGCACGGCCGGAGACGACCAGCGCCGCCGCAGCGTTCAGCAGAGCGACGTCGCGATAGGGGCTCGGCAGGCCGTCCAGCACGCTCTGCAGCGCCACCGCATTGGCCGCAGCGTCGCCGCCCTTCAGACCGTCGCTGCCGCACAGGCCAAGCCCGGCCTCCTCGGGCGAGACCTCGAAGGTGCGGATATGGCCGTTCTCCAGCGCGGCGACGAAGGTCGGGCCGGTCAAGGTGATCTCGTCGAGCCCGTCGGAGCCGTGCACGACCCAGGCGGCCTCCGAGCCGAGATTCTTCAACACGTGGGCCAATGGCTCGACCCATTGCCGCGAGAACACGCCGACCATCTGGCGCCTGACGCCGGCCGGATTGGACAGGGGACCGAGCAGATTGAAGATCGTGCGGGTGGCGAGCTCGACCCGGGTCGGTCCGACGTTCTTCATCGCCGGATGATGCGCGGGCGCGAACATGAAGCCGATACCGGCCTCATGCACGCATCGTCCGACCTGGTCCGGCTTCAGGTCGATCTTGACGCCGAGCGCGGCGAGCACGTCGGCGGCGCCAGAGCGGGACGACAGTGCGCGGTTGCCGTGCTTGGCGACCGGCACGCCGGCGCCGGCCACGATGAAGGAGGCGCAGGTCGAGACGTTGACCGAGCCGGAGCCGTCGCCGCCGGTGCCGACGATGTCGACCGCGCTCGCCGGCGCATCGACGCGCAGCATCTTCGCCCGCATCACGCTGACGGCGCCGGTGATCTCCTCGATCGTCTCGCCGCGCACGCGCAGCGCCATCAGCAGCGCGCCCATCTGCGACGGCGTCGCCTCGCCCGACATCATGCTGTCGAAGGCGGACGCCGCCTCCTCGCGGGACAGCGGCGCACCGGTCGCGACCTTGCCAATGATCGACTTGAGATCGTCCATCACGCGTGCCCCTAGCAAACCGTCACTGATTGTTGCCGCCGACCACCTGGGCCACGGCGGTCTCGTTGATCGTCGTCCCGATGTCCTTCTCGAGCTTCATGACGTAGGCCGTGCCTTGCTCGTCGGCGAGCGCGCGCTGCAACTGGTCCTTCAGCTTCTTGGTGTCCTCGGACGCGAGGTCGACCTTCGGATCGATGATGTCGGTGACACGGAACACAATCCACTGCCGGCCGCCATCAGCCTCGGTCTGGCCGACGCCGTCCTTGGCGGTGCGGAATGCGGCGGTGATCGCTCCGGTGGGGACGCCGGGCACCGAGGCGTCGCGCTTGAACGCGCTGGCCGTCTCGACCTTCACGCCCAGCGATGTCGCCTCATCGGCGAGCTTGCCCCCCTCGTTGAGCTTCTTGACCAGCTCGGTGGCTTTGGCGCGCAGCTTCGCTGCGACCTCGTCGTCGCGCCAGCGCGCGGCGACCTGATCCTTGACCTCGTCGAGGGCGCGATCGCGCGGCGGGGTGATGCCGAGAACCTCGAACCAGACATAGCCGCCGCGGAACGAGATCGGCTCGTTGTCGACACCGACGTCGCTGGTGAAGGCCTGCGCAACGACATCGAGGCCAAGCGGGATGTTCGAAACGGGCTGGCCGTTGGGTTGCTTGCCGGACCTGTCGACCGCTTCGAGCGTAACGGCATTGAGACCGAGCTTCTTGGCGGCCTCGGCCACGCTGGCGCCGCCGCCGCGCTCATCTTCCATCTTGTCGCGAAGATTGGCGACTTGCGACTTGGCGCGGTCGGCTGCGATCTCTTTCTTGATCTCGGCAGCGACGCTCTCATATTCGGGCTGCTGGCCCGGCTGAATCGCGCTGACCTTGACCAGCGCCACGTTGAACGCGCCCTTGACCGGCTGGCTGACCTCGCCGGTCGGCAGCGAGAAGGCGGTATCGGCAACGACAGGGTCGAGAATCGCCGATTTCGTCACCAGACCGAGATCGAGATCGGCCGGGTTGAGGTTGCGCTCCTTGGCGAGCTCGTCGAACGTGACTTCACCCGCGGCGATCCGGGCGCGCGCCGCCTGTGCCTCCTCCATGGTGGGGAAGGTCATCTGCTGGACCTGGCGCTTCTCCGGCGTGCCCATCAGCGCCTTGCGCTGGTCGAACAGCTTCCTGGCGTCCTCGTCAGAAACGTCGGTCGACTTGCCGATCTCTTCGGGTGTCACCACGACGAACGAGATCTTGCGATATTCCGGCGCCTTGAACTGGGCTTTGTGCTCATCGAAATAGGACGCGAGAACCTCGGGCGAGGGCGCATCGATGGTGCCGGCCTGCGCCGCGTCGAGCTTGATGTAATCGATCGAGCGCTGCTCGTTCTGGAAGCGGCTCAGCGCCTCGAGCATCGTGTTGGACGGCTCCAGCCCGGCCGCGATCGTGCCGGTGATCTGCCGCCGCAGCGACTGTCGTCGCTGGTCAGCCAGATAGCGCTGCTCGGTGAAGCCGAAATTGCGGATGATGGCCTGGAAACGCTGCGGGTCGAATGCCCCGTTCGGGCCCTTGAAGTTGGGATCGCTGAGGATCACCCGCATGGTCTCCGCATCGGACTGGGCGAGACCGAGACGGCGAGCCTGCTCGTCGAGGGCGGCTTCCGCAATCGTCTGCTGCAGCACGGAGCGGTCGAGCCCGAACATGTGGGCCTGCTCGGTGGTCAGCGGACGGCCGAGCTGGCGGCCGATCTGCTGCAGCCGGTCGGTATAGATCTGCCGGAACTCGTTGATCGAGATCTCCGTGCGTCCCACGGTTGCAGCCGTCGACTGCCCGAAGCCGCGGAAGATGTCGGCGATGCCCCAGATGCCGAAACTGACGATCAAAACGCCCATGACCACCGCCATGATGGTCTTGCCGAGCCAGTTTGATGAGGCCTTGCGTAATCCTCGAAGCATGGGTCCAGTCTGTCTGCAGGAAAAAGGATGAAGAGGCCGCGCCTTAAAGCAGATTCCGCGAAAGGCCGTCGCCGAGTTGAAACGGCTTATAAAGAGGCAGCCGCCCGGTCGCAACCTCGGCCCTGAGGCCGATTGAAGCGGTGAGAAGACGGCTCCCGCTCTGGTGCTCCTCGAAGGGCTCTGCTAGCCGATGTCCGTCACAACATTTGCTGGAATCCCGCCATGACCGACCGCATCCGGCCGCTGATCGCCGGCAACTGGAAAATGAACGGCCTGAAGGCCTCGACCGCCGAGTTCGACGCCATGCTGGCCGGAGCCGCCGAGGTCACCGGCAAGGCCGACCTGCTGGTCTGTCCTCCCGCCACCCTGGTGGCAGGCTTCGCCGAGCGGGCGCGCGGCACCCACGCGATCGCGATCGGCGCGCAGGACTGCCACCCTAAGGCCTCAGGAGCCCATACCGGGGACATTTCGGCGGAGATGCTGGCCGATGCTGGCGCCAGCGCCATCATCGTCGGCCATTCCGAGCGGCGTGCCGATCATGGCGAAAGCGATGTTGTGGTGCACCAGAAGACCGAGGCGGTGTGGCGCGCCGGGCTGGTCGCGATCGTTTGCGTGGGCGAAACCCAGCAGCAGCGCGATGCCGGACAGACGCTCGACATCCTGCGCGGCCAGCTCAACCTCAGCCTGCCGCAGGACTCACGGGCCGACAACCTGGTCGTGGCCTATGAGCCGGTTTGGGCGATCGGCACCGGCCTCACGCCGACCGCCAAGGATGTCGAGCAGATTCATGCCTTTATTCGGCAATTGCTGATCGACAGCTTCAAGGAGCAGGGGGCGCGCATGCGTATCCTCTATGGTGGCTCGGTCAAGCCCTCCAATGCGGCCGAGCTGATGGCGGTCGCGAATGTCAACGGTGCGCTGGTCGGCGGCGCTAGCCTGAAAGCGGCTGATTTTCTCGCAATTGCGAAGGGCTGTTGAGAGCCGAGGTGAGCCGGGCGCTCTGATACCCTGCGCCTCATGCCGCTTCTCCAATCCGCTTCCAATAGATCATCGTGCCGGTGAGGCCGCCATGCGGCTTCACGGCATAGTCTGGAATGATGCCGCTCAGCTGGAAGCCGACGCCTTCATAGAGTGATGAGGCGCCGCCATCTTCGGCGGTGTCGAGCACGAGCATCGTGCGGCCGTGCCCGCGCGCGAGGGCTTCTGCCGCATCCAGCAGAGCACGTGCGACGCCGCGCTTACGATGGCTCACGCGGGTCATCATCTTGGCGATCTCGGCGCGATGTGGCTGGTTCGGCGGCAGCTTCAGCTGCAGCGTCACCGTCCCGATCAGGTCCTGCCCGTCAAAGGCCCCCAGCACGATTCGTTCGCCGCGCTCCGCGGCCGCGAGCGAGTCCTGCCAGAAAGCATCGGCATCGCCGGAGCTGAGCGGGTGCATGAAGCTGACGGACCCGCCATGGGCCACTGTTTCGATCAGCATCGCGCTCAGCGCCGCGCGAATGGCCGGCGTGTCGGACAAGGCTGCGATTCGCGGTAACATGCTCAACTCCGGGCAAGCGCCACGACGTAGACGCAGGGTGCGTCCGATTCGTTGGCAAAGGTGGTGTCGATCGGTGGGCCGAAGCCGAGGCAGTCGCCGGGGCCGAGGACGTGGCGGTCCGCGCCTTCCGTGATGGTCAATTGTCCGCTTTGCACCCAGAGAAGCTGGCGGATGTGGATGTATGAAGAGGCCGGCAAGGTCACGCTTCGGTGCGCCGGCATCTCGACCGTTACCAGCTCGATCGGATGATCCGGCCTGAGAAAGACCTGGCGCCTGACATAGCCCGTCTCCGGATCGCGCCAGACCGGCTGCTCGGCCGCCTTGGACAGGCGCTCCGACTGGGCTTCGGCGCGGAGCATCAGGCCGGCCAGCGTGAGGTCGAACGCGCTTGCGAGCTTGACCAGGATGACCGCGGTCGGGCTGACCTCGGCACGCTCGATCTTGCTGATGGTTGCCTTCGACACGCCGGAGCGTTCGGCGAGGTCGGCCAGCGACCACCCGCGGGCGTCGCGTTCCAGCAGCAGGCGGCGCGCGAGCCGTTGGCTGAAATCGTCCACTATTTGATCCATTCGTCTCTGATAATGGATATCGAGGCGGACGGCAAGGGGCGACCCCGAGGGCTACATCGGCGCTTGTGTGAAGCGTGCTTGCGATTATCTGCGGGGTGGCGTTGCTCGACACGATCGTGTAACACCGCGCAAATTTCCGAATAGCCCGCGAAGCTCTCGCGATCCCGGCCTCCGGCCGGGGCCTGCGAGGGCTTGTGACGGAAGGTCACCATGCAGACTGTCTTGATCGTCATTCACCTCATGATCGTCGCCGTCCTGATCGGCGCGGTGCTGTTGCAGAAGTCCGAAGGCGGCGGCCTCGGCATGGGCGGCGGCGCCGGCTTCATGTCGAGCCGCGGCACGGCGAACCTGCTGACGCGCACCACGGCGATCCTGGCGGTCGGCTTCTTCCTCACCAGCCTGGCCCTGACCTGGCTGGCAGGATACGATCGCAAGCCGGCCTCGATCCTCGGCACCGTGCCTGGGCAGACCCAATCGGGCGGGGCGACCCCGGTGGCGCCGACCAGCGGTGGCGTGCTCGACCAGCTCAAGAAGGCCGACGAGCAGCAGGCCCCCGCGGCACCGAGCGCGCCGCAGGCCCCGCAGTCGCAATAAAGCGGGCAAGCCATGCAGGAACGCAGTTGGCGTCCTGCATCATAAAGCGGTCTCAAGTCCCTGAGGCCATTCATATTTTGAAGTCACCCACAGGCCCGCGACGACGTTGCGGGCCGACCACGATTCGTTTTGGCGAATCGCATCAGCGGCATTAAAGGTAGGGTCCCATGGCGCGGTACATCTTCATCACCGGCGGCGTGGTTTCCTCGCTCGGAAAGGGTCTGGCTTCAGCCGCGTTAGGCGCGCTGCTGCAGGCCCGCGGCTACAAGGTCCGGCTTCGCAAGCTCGACCCCTATCTCAACCTCGATCCAGGCACGATGTCGCCGTATCAGCACGGCGAAGTGTTCGTGACCGACGACGGCGCCGAGACCGATCTCGATCTCGGCCATTACGAACGTTTCACCGGGCGGCCCGCGACCAAGGCCGACAACATCACCACCGGGCGGATCTATCAGGACATCCTGACCAAGGAGCGCCGCGGCGACTATCTCGGCGCGACCATCCAGGTCGTTCCGCACGTGACGAACGCGATCAAGGATTTCGTCCTGTCCGGGAATGACGAGTACGATTTCGTGCTGGTCGAGATCGGCGGCACCGTCGGCGACATCGAGGGTCTGCCGTTCTTCGAAGCGATCCGCCAGCTCGGCAATGAGCTGCCGCGCCATCACGCGATCTACATCCATCTCACGCTGCTCCCGTACATCCCGAGCGCCGGCGAGTTGAAGACCAAGCCGACGCAGCACTCGGTCAAGGAGCTGCGCTCGATCGGCATCCAGCCGGACATCCTGCTGTGCCGCACCGACCGCCCGATCCCGAAAGAGGAACGGCGCAAGCTCGGCCTGTTCTGCAACGTGCGCGAAAGCGCCGTCATCGAGGCGCGCGACGTCGACAACATCTATGCCGTGCCCGAGGCGTATCACGCCGCCGGTCTGGACGACGAGGTGCTGGCCGCGTTCGGCATCGAGCCGCGGGTGCCGCCGGCGCTGTCGAGCTGGCACACGATCAACGAGCGCGTCCGCAACCCGGAAGGCGACGTGACGATCGCGATCGTCGGCAAGTACACGGGCATGAAGGATGCCTACAAGTCGCTGATCGAGGCGTTGTCGCATGGCGGCATCGCCAACAAGGTCCGCGTCAAGCTCGACTGGATCGAGAGCGAGGTGTTCGAGAACGAGGACCCGGCGCCGTTCCTCGAGCACGTCAACGGCATCCTGGTGCCCGGCGGCTTCGGCCAGCGCGGCGCCGAGGGCAAGATCCGGGCGGCGCAGTTCGCGCGGGAGCGCGACGTGCCGTATTTCGGCATCTGCTTCGGCATGCAGATGGCGGTGATCGAGGCCGCGCGCAATCTCGTCGGGATCGCCGAGGCCAACTCGACCGAGTTCGGTCCGACGAAGGAGCCGCTGGTCGGTCTGATGACCGAGTGGCTGCGCGGAAACGAGCTGGAGAAGCGCTCCAAGAGCGGCGATCTCGGCGGCACGATGCGGCTCGGCGCCTATCCCGCGGCGCTCAAGCGCGGCAGCCGCGTGTCCGAGGTCTATGGCGGCGCGACCGAGATCTCCGAGCGCCATCGCCACCGCTACGAGGTCAACACCGCCTACAAGGACCGGCTCGAGCAGCACGGCCTGAAATTCTCTGGTCTCTCGCCCGACGGCGTGCTGCCAGAGATCGTGGAGTACGAGGACCACCCCTGGTTCATCGGCGTCCAGTTCCATCCCGAGCTGAAGTCGCGCCCGTTCGAGCCGCATCCGCTGTTTGCCTCGTTCATCCAGGCCGCGGTGGTGCAGTCGCGACTGGTGTGAGCGGGAGCTGCTCTTCCCGCGCAAGCCGTCATTGCGAGCGCAGCGAAGCAATCCAGGGTCCTTGCGCGGCCCTGGATTGCTTCGTCGCTGACGCTCCTCGCAATGACGGTCGGGGCGAGAGCCGCGGCCTTTGACGACTGCGCCGATTGTTGCGACAAGGCTCCCTGATCGTTTGAAGCAACAGAGATCAGGGAGGATCACATGATCTACGAGAGCCGCATCTATCGCTGCATTCCGGGCCGGCTGCCGGCGCTGCTCAAGCGCTTCGAGACGACGACGCTGAAGCTGTGGGAGAAGCATGGCATCCGCCCGGTCGGCTTCTTCACCACCCTGATCGGCGAGTCCAACCAGGACCTGACCTATTTCCTCGCCTGGGAGTCGCTCGCCGAGCGCGAGACCAAATGGACCGCGTTCATGACCAATCCGGACTGGATCGCGGCGCGCGCCAAGAGCGAGGAGGACGGCCAGATCGTCGCCAACATCACCAGCCAGTTCCTGGTGCCGACCGCGTTCTCGGCGCTGAAGTAGAGGCCGGGGAGGGGCGGGGATGACCGATCCCCGCAACCCTGCTATTCGCGGGGCCGCACCGGGTTGATCCGGCGGCCTGCGCCGGGTCATGGTCGCGCGCACAAAGAGGATGAAGTTGTGAACGCTCCGATCTCCGCCGCGCCGGTCGTCAGCCTCGGCTCCGTCAAGTTTGGCAATCAGCTGCCGCTCGCTGTCATCGCCGGGCCGTGCCAGCTCGAGAGCCGCGCCCACGCGCTCGAGGTCGCCTCGGCGCTGAAGGAGATCGCGACGCGCCTGAACATCGGCCTCGTCTACAAGACCTCGTTCGACAAGGCCAACCGCACCTCTGGCTCCGCCGCGCGCGGGCTTGGCCTTCAGCAGTCGCTGCCGATCTTCGCCGAGATCCGCGCCTCGCTCGGCCTTCCCGTGCTGACCGACGTCCATGACGCGAGCCAGTGCGCCGAGGTGGCGCAGGCCGTCGACATCCTGCAGATCCCCGCCTTCCTGTGCCGCCAGACCGACCTGCTGCTCGCGGCCGCCGCGACCGCCAAGGTGATCAACGTCAAGAAAGGCCAATTCCTGGCGCCGTGGGACATGGCCAACGTCGTCGCCAAGATCACCGGCGCCGGCAATCCGAACGTGCTGGCGACCGAGCGCGGCGTCTCGTTCGGCTACAACACGCTGGTCTCGGACATGCGGTCGCTGCCGATCATGGCGCGCACGACCGGGGCGCCGGTCATCTTCGACGCGACGCATTCGGTGCAGCAGCCGGGCGGGCAGGGCACCTCCTCGGGCGGCCAGCGCGAATTCGTCCCGGTGCTGGCACGCGCGGCCGTCGCGGTCGGCGTCGCCGGCGTGTTCATCGAGACCCATCCCGATCCGGATCATGCGCCCTCCGATGGACCGAACATGGTGCCGCTCGCACAGTTCGAGGCCTTGTTGAAGACGCTGATGGACTTCGACCGGCTCGCCAAGGCGCAGACGGCAGACGCCATCAGCTGATGCACCAGCCCGTCGCCAAGCCCGCAGACAACAAGTTTCCGCCAGCCGTGAACATCATCGCGCTGGCGGGCTTCTCGGCGGCGCTGTCGACGCGGGCGCTCGATCCGGTGCTGCCGCATGTCGCCGAGGATTTTTCGATCAGCATTGCGACGGCGGCCGGCATCGCCGCCGGCTATGCGCTGATCTATGCGCTGATCCAGCCGGCGATCGGCGCCGCCGCCGATCTGTTCGGCAAGGCGCGCCTGATGACGCTGTGCCTCGCGCTGCTCGGCGTCGCCAGCATCCTTGGCGCGCTCGCGACCTCGTTTCCGCTGCTGTTCGCCTCGCGCATTCTCGCTGGCGTTGCCTCGGGCGGCGTGTTCCCGGTCGCGCTCGGATTGACCAGCGATCTCGTCGCGCCCGACAAGCGCCAGGTTGCGATCGGCCGGACGCTGGCGGGATCGATGGCCGGCAACCTGCTCGGCGCCACGGCATCCGGTATCATCGGCGACTTCATCGGCTGGCGCGGCGTGCTCGCGATCCTCGGCGCGCTCGGACTGATCGCCTCGCTCGCGGTGGCGGCCGGTTTCCGCGGCGCCAAGGTCACGCACGTGCCGACCACGGATCTCGCCGCGCTGAGGAAGGGCTACCGCACCATCTTCACCAACCCCAATGCGCGCTTCTGCTTTCCGGCGGTGTTCGTCGAAGGCTGCTGCGTATTCGGGCTGTTTCCGTTCATCGCCTCGTTCCTGTTCGACCTCGGCGAAACCTCGCTGTCGATCGCCGGAATCGTCATCGCGGGCTTTGCGGTCGGCGGCCTGTTCTATACGTTCACGGTGTCGAGCTTCCTGCCGCGGCTCGGCGTCAAGGGCATGATGATCGTGGGCGCGGGACTGGTCGGCCTGCAACTCGCTGCGCTCGCCTTCGGCCCCGGCTGGAAGCTGCAGTTCGCCTGCATGCTGATGATGGGCTGGGGCTTCTACATGATCCATGGCTGCCTGCAGGTGTTTGCCAGCGAGCTGTCGATCGGCGCCCGCGCCACTGCGATGTCGCTGCACTCGTTCTTCTTCTTCCTCGGCCAGACCGTCGGCCCCATCGCCTACGGTTTTGGCGTGGTCCATGGCGGCAAGCAGCCGACGCTGCTCGCCGCCGCTGTCCTGATGGTCGCGCTCGGCTTCGCCTGCGCCGCGCTGCTGCGCCAGCGGCCGCCGGCGGATGCGGCGACGAGCTGACCGCCCTGTCGGGCACAGGTGCATGCTCATTGCATCTGAAGACACCGAGCCATAGCCGCAGGAACGCCTGCTCATTTGTTGCTCCGTCATGGCCGGGCTTGTCCGGCCATCCACGTCGTCCGGCACGCTGAGAAGGACGTGGATGCCCAGGCCTTCGCCGCGCCGAAGCGGCTTCGGCCGCGCAGGCGGGACAAGCCCGGGCATGACGACGTGGAGACAGGCGAGCGCATAAAGGCCCATCGTTTGCTGCTTTAGCCCTGGGCGCACACCGCCGCCATCTCGCGGCGCATCTGCGTCCGAGCTTTGCCTTTGGACATGCCCTCTTTCCGAAAAGAGGGCACGGGGAATGCCGGGAGCTGGCCGCCCCCATGGCCCGCCTGCAGAAAAAAATGCAGGCGGCAGGTACCACAGGTTCAGCCGAGACATCCCGGCATTCCCCGCGCGATGGTTGGGCGGCTTATACGTACTCTCCCCGGGGACCGGGCTGTCTTGCCCCCGTGACCGGCGGATCATCACCACCAGCGTGACCTCAGCGTCGGGAGGCCAGGACCATACGACTTCGCCGGCGCATCAGGATCGTTCGTCCGCGCGAATGATCACGCTGCGACCCGACACACCCACCGCATCCCGCCTCAACGTCCGTGACGACCGCGAAGCGCCCCTCTGATCGAGACAGGACGGCGACAGTCAATCATGGATTCTGATAAAACGAAAGTGAAATATTTTTCGCGGAAGGACTGGACAGGGGTGATCGGCTTGAACACGCTGACGAAATCAGTTTCTGGGCGCGTGCGGTTTGACAGTCGAACAAGACGTGGGAGCCGACCCGTGGGGCGAGGCGCGCCCGACGGGCAACTCGCCAGCATGACAGCGTTGGAGACGGCGAGAGCTCAACCCACGATCGCTTGCTCCGCAACTTTGTGAAAGTGATGATCAGATGATGAAGCTGATCCCCAATGAAGCCGCCACAAAGCTCCTGTCATTCTCCGCAGGAAAGAAGCTCGCTTTTCTGATTCTGCTCTACGAGAGAATGATGCCCGAGCTGCGTTCTTTTTGCCTCACCGAGAACAGAGACTTCTCCATTTTTCACACAGCACGAGAGGAGTATTGGCGATCACTTCTGGATGGTTCGCGTCCTATGTCTTGGGCCCAGCTTCGTCAGGATATTCTAGATGCGATCCCCGACACCGAGGACTTTGGTTCGCTGGAAGTCTCATTCACATTGAACGCAGCTCTGGTTGCAGCAAATATCGCGGACTTTATGGTTGATGCACGAGACGTCCATATCGTCGAAGCCATGCAGTATCCTCTGGAGTCGCTGCATGCTTACGTGAGCGATCAAATGGGACTGGTCGCCTACGATAAGGCGATCAATAACATCGTAGGCGGCCACCCGCTCGTGCAGAAGGAGGCGCAGACTGAGGAAGGAGACGTCGCATTCTTGAGCACGATCGAGGATCCCCCGTGGTCGGAAAGCATGTATTCCTTGGTGCGGGCGAGGGCCGAAGGCCAGCACGGCTTGCTCAGTTGAAAGGCTGAGGTTGGGCGGACTTTGATCGTCGTGAGTTAGATTCTTCACGGCAGGGCGAACTACGGTGGAAGTGCACTCAATATGTAAGGGGCAGGTTACAGGTTAAATGCACCGTCACCGTAACCTGTCGGCGCCATCATGATGAATGCCACGCTGGTCATCAGATATGGGAAGCCAATATGGCGCCCACGAGCGGTAATTACGTAAGTATTTGATAAGATTGAGATATTTGCCGGAATCGGCGAGATATCCACCGGTTGCCCTAACGAAATTTGCGCTAACTAACTAGATGGGCTATAGAGTACCCACGTCACCAAAGGCCGAGCCGTGTCCGACAAGTCGCCCATCGAAATTCTCGAAGCCATGAAGCGGCACCAGGCCAACCTCCTGGAGCAAGCGGCTGCCGTCGAGCGTGACATGGCCGAGATGGCCCGGCTTGCGGAACTGGCGAAGAAGTACAACTTCGTGGTTACGGCGCCCGCCCAGCAAGCGCCGCTTTCCACCGGTTCTTCTCTGACGCTCTCGGAGCTCATCGAGCACTACAAGACAAACGAGCACTCCCCCTACCACAAGCTTTCTCACGCATCCCGGAAGCACTACTCCGACATTCTGCGCCTGGTTGAAGGGGATTTTGGCAGCAAGCGCCTTTCGGACATCGCACCGTGGGAATTCTCGACCTGGCACAGCAAGTGGAGCAAGGGCGGCAAGCTGGCGATCGCCTACGCCAAAATCACCATGGTCAGGACATTGATGGCCTTCGGGACCGAGGTGCTTAAGGACGACCAGTGCGGTCGCCTTTATGGCGTTCTCTGCACTATGAAGTTTCAGGTGCCGGCGGCGCGAACGGAGCGCTTGACTTTGGATCAGGCCAACAACGTCCGCGCAGCCGCACGTGCGATGAAGCGACCTTCAATTTCCCTAGCCCAAGCTTTCCAGACAGACGTCGAACTGATGCAGAAAGACGTCATCGGCGAGTGGGTGCCCGTTGCGGATAAGACTGTCTCGGACATCACTGACGGGGAATTAAAGTGGGTTCGGGGACTCCGCTGGAGCGAGATTGACGTCAACTTGACCCTCCGCCATCCGAGCACCTGGGCGGGCAATATCGAGTTCAATCTTCGAAAGGCTCCCAATGTTCTTGAAGAGTTGAAGATCCAGTTTGGCTTCAACCCCGAGGGTTCTCGGTCTCAGCTTCCCGCCTCAGGCCCCATCATCGTTTCCGAGCACAGCAAGCTACCCTGGACCGCGCCTGAGTTTCGCAGGTGGTGGCGTCAGGTTGCCGATGCTTGTGGCGTGCCGAGCAACGTCAGGAATTCCGACAGCCGCAAGCGACGGGTTCAGGAGAAGGACACGGAGCAGAAGCGCAAAGCGAAATAAGACGGCGGCCGAAGCCGCCGTCTGAATCCCGTCTGCATCAGGCCGTGTCACTGTTGCAGGGGGCAGCCACCGTGAGGGTGGTAGTGGTATCCGCAAGGACCACAAGCGCGTCTAAACCGGGGCAGGCACGGAAGGCCCCGGAAGGAGGTGGATCATGAAGCCACCATAGAGTAGGCGTGGCGCCTCACCGGCCAGGGTGGGGCGTCACGCCAATTGTAGTAATTCATTGGATTTATGCAAGGATTCGGCATTTCGCTATTGGCCGGTTAAGGTGCCTTGCCTTATCAGCAATTAATTGAATCACATTCGTCGGTGAGAAGGCGTGCCATTTATGCGCTTTCCGGGTTTAAGGCCTGCGGCCTTGCCCCGGAATGACGGTGGTTGTGACGCAGGTGGATGAGCAAGCGGCTCCTCACCCCCGTCCGCGATATGGCGCCACGCCCTGATCGGGCACCCACAGGCCCTTCGGCAGCTTGCCGGTCTGCCAGAACACGTCGATCGGGATGCCGCCGCGGGGGTACCAGTAGCCGCCGATGCGCAGCCATTTCGGCTTGAGCTCGGCGGCGAGGCGCTTGCCGATCGCGACCGTGCAGTCCTCGTGGAAGGCGCCGTGGTTGCGGAAGCTCGCGAGGTACAGCTTCAGCGACTTGGATTCGACCAGCCAGGGGCCTGGTGCATAGTCGATGACGAGATGCGCAAAGTCCGGCTGGGCCGTCACCGGGCAGAGCGAGGTGAACTCCGGCACCGTGAAGCGGGCCAGATAATCCGTGTCCTTCTGCGGGTTGGGAACGCGGTCGAGCTTGGCCGTCTCCGGGCTGTCCGGCTGGGTGACCGGGCGGCCGAGCTGGAGCTCGGCTGATGTGTCGGATTTTGTGGATCTTTTCGCCATGTCTCGGGCCAGGGATGAGGTTGGGCGCCGTCTTAGCCAATCCGGCAGCCGCCGTCACTCGCCGCGTCGGGCAGCCACCTCGTCATTTGGCCGCGACTTCTGCCCGACATCTGCCCGACTTGGCCTTTTCGCCCTCCCGTCCCTGCGGTAGAAGCGGCGCAGCAATGTCCACCCGAAAAGCCCGCAAGAGGACCTCATGACCGCCATCGTCGATATCATCGGCCGCGAAATCCTGGACAGCCGCGGCAATCCCACGGTCGAGGTCGACGTCGTGCTGGAGGACGGCTCGGTCGGCCGCGCCGCCGTGCCGTCCGGCGCCTCCACCGGCGCCCATGAGGCGGTCGAGCTGCGCGACGGCGACAAGCACCGCTATCTCGGCAAGGGCGTGCTCAAGGCCGTCGAGGCCATCAACGACGAGGTCTATGAGGCGCTCAGCGACATGTCGGTGCAGGACCAGGTCCAGATCGACCAGATCCTGATCGAGCTCGACGGCACCGAGAACAAGAGCCGGATCGGCGCCAACGCCATTCTCGGCGTCTCGCTCGCCTGCGCCAAGGCGGCGGCGATCTCCTACGACATGCCGCTGTATCGCTATGTCGGCGGCACCTCGGCGCGCACTTTGCCGGTGCCGATGATGAACATCGTCAATGGCGGCGTCCACGCCGACAATCCGATCGACTTCCAGGAATTCATGATCATGCCGGTCGGCGCGCCGACCTTTGCGGAGGCGCTGCGCTGCGGCTCGGAAATCTTCCATACGCTGAAGGGCGAGCTGAAGAAGGCCGGTCACAACACCAATGTCGGCGACGAAGGCGGCTTCGCGCCGAACCTGCCGTCGGCGGACGCAGCGCTGGACTTCGTCATGAGCGCGATCGGCAAGGCCGGCTACACCGCGGGCGAGGACGTCATGCTGGCGCTCGACTGCGCCGCGACCGAGTTCTTCAAGGACGGCAAGTACGTCTACGAGGGCGAGAACAAGTCGCGCTCGCGTTCGGAGCAGGCCAAATATCTCGCCGACCTCGTCGCGCGCTATCCGATCGCCTCGATCGAGGACGGCATGTCGGAGGACGACATGGACGGCTGGAAGGAGCTGACCGATCTGATCGGCCACAAGTGCCAGCTCGTCGGCGACGACCTGTTCGTGACCAACGTGAACCGTCTGGAGGACGGCATCCGTAACGGCCGCGCCAACTCGATCCTGATCAAGGTCAACCAGATCGGCACGCTGACCGAGACGCTCGCCGCGGTCGAGATGGCCTACAAGGCCGGCTACACCGCCGTGATGTCGCACCGCTCCGGCGAGACTGAGGATTCCACGATCGCCGATCTGGCGGTCGCCACCAATTGCGGGCAGATCAAGACCGGCTCGCTGGCGCGCGCCGACCGCACCGCCAAGTACAACCAGCTGCTGCGGATCGAGCAGGAGCTCGACGCGCAGGCCAAATATGCGGGCAGGGCGGCGCTGAAGGCGCTGGCCTGATCCGGAACGCAACACGGAAGAGGGAGGCACGCATGGGTGTCGAGACAGGCCTGCAACTGCGGACGCTGATCAAGCGCAGCGGCGAGCTCGAGCTCTCGCTGGTCGACGTGCCGACCCCCGAGCCGGGCCCGGACGAGGTCGTGGTGCGGATCGAGGCGGCGCCGATCAACCCGTCCGATCTCGGCCTGCTCGTTGGCGCTGCCGACCTCACGACCATGCAAGCGTCCGGCACCAAGGACCGTCCGGTCATCATCGCGAAGGTGCCGGAGGCGGGGATGCGGGCGATGGCCGCCCGGGTCGACGAGTCCATGCCTGTTGGCAACGAGGGGGCGGGCGTCGTGGTCAAGACCGGATCCTCCGACGCCGCCAAGGCGCTGATGGGCCGCACGGTCGCGGCGATCGGTGGGGCGATGTACAGCCAGTATCGCTGCCTGAAGCTCTCCGAATGCCTGCCGCTGCCGGCCGGCACGACCCCGGCCGAGGGCGCCTCCTGCTTCGTCAATCCGCTGACCTCGCTCGGCATGACCGAGACGATGCGGCGCGAGGGCCATACGGCGCTGGTGCACACCGCGGCCGCGTCCAATCTCGGGCAGATGCTCAACAAGATCTGCCTCAAGGACGGCATCCCGCTCGTCAACATCGTGCGCAGTGCGGCGCAGGCCGAGATCCTGCGCGGCCTCGGCGCCAAATACGTCGTGGATTCGACCTCGCCCACCTTCATGGACGAACTCATCGCGGCGCTGGTCGAGACCGGCGCGACCATCGCCTTCGATGCGATCGGCGGCGGCAAGCTCGCCGGCCAGATCCTCAACGCGATGGAAGCCGCGATCAACAAGTCCGGCAAGCACCCGTACAGCCGATACGGCTCGAACGTGCACAAGCAGGTCTACATCTACGGCAGCCTCGACGTCAGGCCGACCGAGATCACCCGCGGCTTCGGCATGACCTGGAGCGTCGGCGGCTGGCTGCTGTTTCCGTTCCTGATGAAGATCGGCAAGGCGGATACCGAGCGGCTGCGCCAGCGCGTCGTCGACGAGCTGAAGACGACCTTTGCCAGCCACTACACCAAGGTCGTTTCCTTGTCCGAGGCGCTCGATCCGGCCAACCTCGCCGTGTACGCCAAACGGGCCACCGGCGAAAAATTCCTCATCGACCCCAACAAAGATAAGTGACCTAACGTCGCTCCTCGGACGTTGCTGACGGGCTTGCGTTTGGCCCGCATGCGGAGACAATCCGCCCCGTTTGTCTGGGGGGCGGCGTCAGCCGCATGAAGCACTGAGGAGAGATTTGTCATGACCCGATTGGATCGCCGTCGATTTCTGGCCGGTGCGGCCCTCGCCGGAGCTGCAACCGCCTTGCCGCCGCTGGCCGGACAGGCACGCGCGGCGGTTGCGCCCGCCGGCGCGCAGGCCCCCGGCTTCTACCGCTACAAGGTCGGCGACTACGAGTGCACCTCCGTCAATGACGGCGCGCGCACCTTCCCGATGCCCGACACGTTCGTCGTCAACACCGCCAAGGACGACGCGCTCGCGGCTGCCGAAAGCGCCTACATGCCGAAGGGCATGATCACGATCCCCTTCAATCCGCAGCTGATCAACACCGGCTCCAAGCTGGTCCTGATCGACACCGGCAACGGCGCTGGCGCCTTCGAGGCCAGCAAGGGCGCGGTTGGCCGCACGCTGCAGAACCTCGCTGCCGCCGGCGTCGATCCGAAGAGCATCGACGTCGTCGTGCTCTCCCACATGCACGGTGACCACATCAACGGCCTCAAGCTCGCGGACGGCTCGCTGGCATTTCCGAACGCCGAGCTGAAGGTGCCGGCCAAGGAGTGGGCGTTCTGGAATAGCGACGAGAACGCCGCCAAGGCGCAGACCGACTTGATGAAGGGCAACTTCGCCAACTTCAAGAAGGTGTTCGGCGGGCTCGAAAGCAAGGTCACTCAGTACGAGTGGGACAAGGAGGTCGCGCCCGGCATCACCGCGCTCGGCACGCCCGGTCACACGCCGGGCCACACCTCGTTCGCGGTCGCTTCCGGCAATGCCAGGGTGCTGATCCAGGCCGACGTCACCAACGTCCCCGAGCTGTTCCTGCGCAATCCGGATTGGCACGTGATGTTCGACACCGATGCCGCGATGGCGCAGGAGACGCGGCACAAGTTCTACGACATGGCCGCCGCCGAGAAGGCCAAGGTGATCGGCTTCCACTTCTCGTTCCCCTCCGTGGGCTATGTCGAGAAGGACGGCGCCAAGTACCGGCTGATCCCGGCGCCGTGGAATCCGGTGATCTAACTTCCGTCATTGCGAGCGAAGCGAAGCAATCCAGGGGCTCGGTCGGGACTCTGGATTGCGTCGTCGCTTCGCTCCTCGCAATGACGGGGATGGAGTGTGCCAGGCCGTCTTTCGATGCGGCCTGCTTGTTTTGCATATGCGAAATGCCGGGCTTCCCGCCGCTCCGGCGAACGCCTATGTCAGGCGTTCCCGGGACTCCGCAGGGCCTTGCATGTCGATCGACCTCTCTCCCACCACCGCCGATCTCTCCAACTGGCGCACTGCGCCGTTCAGCCGCTGGGCCTTTCACAACATCCGCGCGATCCTGCCGGTCGCCGACGTCGAGAGCGCGCCCGGCAGCGCCTGGCCGCTGCCGGCGAGCCCGGTTGCGTTCGAGGATTTCAGCGTGCGGCTGCCCAAGGGCGGCACGCTCGATCTCGACGGTTTCCTGAAGGCGACGGCGACCGACGGGCTGCTGATCCTGCATGACGGCCGCATCGTCTTCGAGCACTATGACGGCGGCACCGACCGCGACACGCCGCACATCCTGATGTCGGCGACCAAGTCGATCACCGGCCTCATGGTCGGCATCCTGTCCGGTCGCGGCGAGCTCGACATCGACGCGGAGGTCACGCGCTACGTGCCGGAGGTGGCCGCCACGGCCTATCGCGGCGCCACGATCCGGCAGCTCATCGACATGCGCGCCGGCATCGTCTTCGATGGCGCCGGCCTGCAGGCCTATGCCGATGCCAGCGGCTGGGAGCCGGTCGCGCCGGGCACGACGCCGAACCTGCACGATTTCTTCGCGACGATGCGCGCCCAGTCGGCGCCGCATGGCGGCGCCTTCAGCTACGTCTCCTCCAACACCGATCTGCTGGGCTGGGCGATCGAGCGCGCCACCGGCCGCAGCTTCGCAAGCCTCGTCAGCACGCTGCTGTGGAAGCCGATGGGGGCGAGCGGCGAGGCCTTCATTACCCTCGATCGCAAGGGCGCGCCGCGCTGCACCGGCGGGATCTGCGCCACCTTGCGCGATTTCGCGCGCCTTGGGCAGCTCGTGCTGTCAGGCGGGCGGCGCGGCTCGCACGCGATCATCCCCGAGGCCTGGCTCGACGACATCAGGCACAATGGCGACATCAAGGCCTGGCGCGACGGCCAATGGCGCGACAGTTTTGCCGCGATCAGCCGCAACATGCACTATCGCAGCGGCTGGTACGTCACAAACGACGCGCCGCAGCTGATGTTCGCGATGGGCATTCACGGCCAGAACCTGTTCGTCGATGCCGCCAACGGCATCGTGATCGCCAAGCTGTCGAGCTGGGCTCAGCCGGTCGACGGGCAGGCGATCTGGCTGACGCATCAGGCGGTGGCTGAATTTGCCCGCTGCCTCAAAGCTACGGCTTGAGCTCGCCGCGGCGAAGGTCTGGAACATTGGCGCCCTGCTCGCGATGAAACGCTGAGTTTCGCGACACGCTGTTTTCATGCACTTGCATGGTCTTGCCCATGTGTCTTAAGTGCACCCCTCACGTTCCCCTGCAAAGGATGCCCTATGCCTGCTCCGTACGCCATCGTCGCCCTCGTCGGCAGTCTCCGCAAGGAGAGCTTCACCCTGAAGATCGCCAATGCGCTCGCCAAGCTGGCGCCGGCCAGCCTGAAGATCGACGTCACCACGCTCAACGGCCTGTCGTTCTTCAACCAGGATCTCGAAGCCAATCCGCCGGCCGACTGGCTCGCCCTGCGCGACAAGCTGAAGGCCTCGAACGGCGTCCTCATCCTGACGCCGGAATACAACCGCTCGATCCCCGGCGTGCTGAAGAACGCGATCGACATCGCCTCGCGCCCCTATGGGCAGAGCTCGTTCCTGGGCAAGCCGGTCGGCCTCATCTCCAATTCGCCGGGCCCGCTCGGCGGCGTGGCGGCGGCCAAGCACCTGCAGAACATCATGCCGGGCATCTCGGGCCCGATCATGGGGCAGCCGGAAATCTACCTGAATGGCGTCGGCGACGCGTTCGACGCCCAGGGTGAGCTCGTCAAGGATTCGCTCAAGACGGTGCTGCAGCAATATCTGGATGCCTTCGCCGCCTTCGTGGCCAAGCAGAACGGCTGACCTTGGTCGTCGCCGTGCGGCGGTCGCCAACTGCATGACGGCTATGATGTGGGCAGGGCGTTGACGCGCCTTGCCCGATCCGTTTCAAGGCCATGCCGGACCTGCGCAAGGATGCGCATTGCCAAGGAAGCATGATGGCCCATTCGTTCACACCCGCGTCGTCGTCGAGGCCCGGCCCGAACCAGCCGGATCTCGACTCGGAGGCCGTCTGGCAGGCGCGGATCGACCTCGCGGCGTGCTTCCGGATGGCGGCGCGGCACGGGCTCGAAGAGGGCATCTGCAACCACTTCTCGGCGCTGGTGCCTGGCTATGACGACCTCTTCATCGTCAATCCCTACGGCTATGCCTTTCGTGAGCTGACGGCCTCGAAGCTGCTGGTGTGCGATTTCGACGGCAACGTCATTGCCGGCGATGGCCGCCCGGAAGCGACTGCCTTCTACATCCATGCCCGCATCCACAAGGCGTTGCCGCGGGCCAAGGTCGCGTTCCACACCCACATGCCCTACGCCACCGCGCTGTCGATGACCGAAGGCGACCCGCTGATCTTCGCCGGGCAGACGGCGCTGAAATTCTACGGACGAACCGCGGTCGACGCGAACTACAACGGGCTGGCGCTCGACGCGCGGGAGGGGGACCGCATCGCCGGGGCGGTCGGCAACGCCGACATCGTCTTCATGAAGCATCATGGCGTCATGGTTCTGGCGCCGACCATCGCTGAAGCCTGGGACGATCTCTATTATCTCGAGCGCGCCTGCCAGGTGCAGTGCCTGGCGCTGTCGACCGGCCGCAAGGTCACCGCCGTCGCGCCGGCAATCGCGGAAGCCGCCTCTCGCCAGATGCGCGAAGGAGATGCGGAATCGGCTCGGTTGCACCTTGAGGCCATCAAACGCATGCTCGATCTCGAGGAGCCGGTCTACCGGAGCTGAGGACTGATCGTCTGGAGGCTGGTGCGATGTCCAGATTGGAGCTTTCTGCCGAGCAGCGCGCAGCGCTGGATCGTCCCGTCTGGTCAGCCCTGACCACCGGGCACCGGGCGCTTGCCGAGGGCGCCGCGCATGCCCGTCGCTATCCTGCGGCGATTGCACCATTTGCCGCCATGTCGGACGACAGCGATGCCGCATGGTCGGAGCTCGCCGACTTCGCCAAGAAGGACGTGGTTGCGATCGTGACTCCCGCTCCTCCGGGCGACCTGCACGGCCTTGCCGCCTGGTTCAGCGCCAGCGTCCGCCAGATGGTTGCGGTCGAGGCCGAGGCCCCTGTTGGGGATGCCGTGATCGAAACGCTCGACCAGCGCGACATCCCGGCGATGCTGGAGCTGACGGCGCTGACCAAGCCCGGCCCGTTCCTGGCCAGGACCCACGAGCTGGGCCGTTATATCGGCATCCGCGACGGGCAGCGCCTGGCTGCGATGGCCGGGGAGCGCATGCGCCTCGACGGGTTCACGGAAATCAGCGCGGTCTGTGTCCATCCGGACTCTCGCGGCCGTGGCTATGCCCAGAGGCTCGTGACGGCCCTGATGACGGCCATCAGGGGCAGGGGCGAGACGCCGTTTCTCCACGTCATAGAGGACAATCATGCCGCGATCGCGCTGTATGAGCGTCTCGGCTTCGTGTCGCGAGCCACCTTGTGTTTCACGGTGCTTCGGCAATCCGTCAGCCCGTGACGGGTGATGCGACCTTCGTAAAGAAGCCTCGCGGGGCGGATTAGCAGATCCTTAACCAAGGCGCCCCATCTTCCGGCCATGGTCTCCCGCGCGCGGCTCAAATCGTTCCTGACCGGGCTCGCCCTCTACACGATGGCGGCCGCCATCATCGGCTATTTCGGCATCAACGCCTATACCGGCCGCTACGGCCTGACCGCGCGCCAGGAGCTCGACCAGGAGATCATTGCGCTGACCTCCGAGCTCGCCCGGCTGAAGCAGGAGCGGGCGGAGGGTGAGAAGCGCGTGTCGCTGCTGCGCTCCGACCGGGTCGATCCCGACATGCTCGATGAGCGCGCCCGCTTCCAGCTCGGCTACGCCAACCCGCGTGATCTGATCCGGATCAATCGGCCGCAGTGACGCGGGGCCGTTGGTCGCGGTGCCCCGAACTTCGGCAGACCGCGGCATCAGGAATTTCAAAAACACGCTCATGCGCATTCGTTTATTTCGCGCTCGTTGCAGTGCGGCAAAGCAAAATGAACCGCAATTCACGCAGTCCTTTTACGTGCCTTTGAGTTGAGCTAGAGAGAGCTACTTTTTCTCTCATCCGGAATTGCCATGGCCGCACCGAAGAAGACCGCCGCAAAGGAACAAGGGCAGGACAGAGATAACGGCCCGCCGCCGGAATTCACCAGAGAACAGGAATTGGCTGCGCTGCGCGACATGCTGCTGATCCGCCGCTTTGAGGAAAAGGCGGGTCAGCTTTATGGCATGGGTGCGATCGGCGGCTTCTGCCATCTTTACATCGGCCAGGAAGCGGTCGTGGTCGGCATGCAGATGGCGCTGAAGCCGGGCGACCAGGTCATCACCGGCTATCGCGATCACGGCCACATGCTGGCCACCGGCATGGATGCCAAGGGCGTCATGGCCGAGCTCACGGGACGCCGCGGCGGCTATTCCAAGGGCAAGGGCGGCTCCATGCACATGTTCAGCGTGGAGAAGAACTTCTTCGGCGGCCACGGCATCGTCGGCGCCCAGGTCTCGCTCGGCACCGGCCTTGCGCTCGCCAACCGCTACCGCGGCAACGACTCGGTCAGCGTCGCCTATTTCGGCGACGGCGCGGCCAATCAGGGGCAGGTCTATGAGAGCTTCAACATGGCGGAGCTCTGGAAGCTGCCGGTGATCTACGTCATCGAGAACAACCGCTATGCCATGGGCACGGCGGTGTCGCGCGCCTCGGCGCAGACCGACTTCTCCAAGCGCGGCATCTCCTTCAACATCCCGGGCGAGCAGGTCGACGGCATGGACGTTCGCGCCGTGAAGGCCGCCGGCGAGAAGGCGGTCGCGTGGTGCCGCGAGGGCAAGGGTCCGTACATCCTGGAAATGCAGACCTACCGCTATCGCGGCCACTCGATGTCGGACCCGGCCAAGTACCGTACCCGCGAGGAGGTGGAGAAGGTCCGTCACGACCAGGATCCGATCGAGCAGGTGCGCAACCGCCTGCTGGCGGCCAAGGTCAGCGAGCAGGATCTCAAGACGATCGATGCCGATGTGCGCAAGATCGTCAACGAGGCCGCTGATTTCGCCCAGGCCGATCCCGAGCCCGATGTCGCCGAGCTCTACACCGACGTTTATCGCTGAGCGCGCGCAAGCTGTTTCTCTGGAGCTGATATGCCTATTCAAGTTTTGATGCCTGCGCTGTCGCCCACGATGGAAAAGGGCAATCTCGCCAAATGGCTGAAGAAGGAAGGCGAGGCGATCAAGTCGGGTGACGTGATCGCCGAGATCGAGACCGACAAGGCCACGATGGAGGTCGAGGCGACCGACGAGGGCACGCTCGGCAAGATCCTGATCCCCGAAGGCACCGCCGACGTCGCGGTCAATACGCCGATTGCGACCATCCTCGCCGACGGCGAGACCGCCGCAGATCTCGGCAAGGCGGCAGCGCCTGCAGCCGAGATGAAGGCCGCGCAGTCGGCGCCGCCGGCCGAGCCGGCTGCTTCGGTTTCGGCATCGCCTGCGCCGACCGGCGTGGCTGCGCCGCAGAGCGTGGCCGAGCCCGATCCCGAGGTGCCCGCGGGCACCGAGATGGTGACGCAAACCATCCGCGAGGCGCTGCGCGACGCGATGGCCGAGGAGATGCGCCGCGACGGCGACGTCTTCATCATGGGCGAGGAGGTCGCCGAATATCAGGGCGCCTACAAGGTCACCCAGGGCCTGCTGCAGGAGTTCGGCGCCCGCCGCGTGATGGACACGCCGATCACCGAGCACGGTTTCGCCGGCATCGGCGTCGGTGCCGCGATGGCCGGCCTGAAGCCGATCGTCGAGTTCATGACCTTCAACTTCGCCATGCAGGCGATGGACCAGATCATCAACTCCGCGGCCAAGACCTTGTACATGTCCGGCGGCCAGATGGGTTGCTCGATCGTATTCCGCGGTCCGAACGGCGCTGCCGCCCGCGTTGCCGCGCAGCACAGCCAGGACTACTCGTCCTGGTACTCGCACATCCCGGGCCTCAAGGTGATCGCGCCGTATTCCGCCGCGGACGCCAAGGGCCTGTTGAAGGCCGCAATCCGCGATCCCAATCCGGTGATCTTTCTCGAGAACGAGGTGCTCTACGGTCACTCCGGCGAGGTGCCCAAGCTCGACGACTACGTGATCCCGATCGGCAAGGCGCGCATCGCCCGTAGCGGCAAGGACGTCACCATCATCTCGTGGTCGAACGGCATGACCTACGCGCTGAAGGCCGCCGATGAGCTCGCCAAGGAGGGCATCGAGGCCGAGGTGATCGACCTGCGCACGCTGCGTCCGATGGACACCGAGACCATCGTCGCCTCGGTCAAGAAGACCGGCCGTGCGGTGACGGTGGAAGAAGGCTGGGCGCAGAGCGGCGTCGGCGCCGAGATCGCCGCGCGCATCATGGAGCACGCCTTCGACTATCTCGATGCGCCGGTGACGCGCGTATCCGGCAAGGACGTGCCGATGCCTTACGCGGCGAACCTCGAGAAGCTCGCGCTGCCCTCGGCGGCGGAGGTCGTGCAGGCCGCCAAGTCCGTCTGCTACCGCTAAGGGACATCCCACCATGGCCGGACCCAAGGAGCAGCCGCTGCCGCCCGACGTCATCGGCCGCGAGGACGCCACCGAAGTGTTGCGCGCCTTCGTGCTCGATGGCGGGCTCTCGATCGCATTCCAGCGCGCCTTCGAGGAGCCCGACGTGTGGGGGCTGCTCCTGGTGGACGTCGCCCGACATGCTGCGCGCGCCTATGCGCGCGAGAGCGACTATTCCGAAGACGAGGCGCTGCAGCGCATCGTCGAGATGTTCGAAGCCGAGCTGGCTCGGCCGACTGACACGGGCACCACCAGCCCCAGGTCGAAACAAGGTCACTGATCATGCCGATCAACATTCTGATGCCCGCGCTGTCGCCGACGATGGAGAAGGGCAACCTCGCTCGTTGGCTCAAGAAGGAAGGCGACCAGGTCAAGTCCGGCGAGGTCATCGCCGAGATCGAGACCGACAAGGCCACGATGGAAGTCGAGGCGGTCGATGAGGGCACGCTCGCCAAGATCCTGGTGCCGGAAGGCACGCAGGACGTGCCGGTCAACGACGTGATCGCGGTGCTCGCCGGCGAGGGCGAGGACGTCAAGGCGGCCGGCAGCGCGCCGGCGGCGGCGGCTCCCAAGCCCGAGGCGAGGCCGACGGTGTCCGCGGCGGCGCCCGCCGCCACACCTGCACCTTCCGCCGCGCCCGCGCCGAAGCCGGCCGCGGCTCCTGCGCCGGCCGCTCCCGCGGCTGCGCCCCAGGTCAACGGTCACGCGCGCATCTTCTCGTCGCCATTGGCACGTCGTCTCGCCAAGGATGCCGGCATTGATCTCGGCCGCATCACCGGCACCGGCCCGCACGGCCGCGTCGTCGCGCGCGACGTTGAGGACGCAAAGTCCGGCAAGGGCCTGAAGGCTGCGCCGTCGGCGGCACCTGCCGCGGCAGGCGCGCCGGCGCTGGCGCCGTCGATGTCGGACAAGCAGATCCTGGCGCTGTTCGAGCCGGGCTCCTACGAGGTCATCCCGCATGACGGCATGCGCCGCACCATCGCGCAGCGCCTGACCGCGTCGGTGCAGAACGTCCCGCACTTCTATCTCACGATCGACTGCGACATCGGCAAGTTGCTCGCCGCCCGCGAGGAGATCAATGCGGCCGCGCCGAAGGATAAGGAGAAGAAGCCGCTCTACAAGCTGTCGGTCAACGACTTCGTTATCAAGGCGATGGCGGTGGCGCTGCAGAAGATTCCGAACTGCAACGTGAGCTGGACCGAAGGCGGCATGGTCAAGCACAAGCATTCGGACGTCGGCGTCGCGGTGGCGATGCCGGGCGGGCTGATCACGCCGATCATCCGCAAGGCCGAGACCAAGACGCTGTCGGCGATCTCGGGCGAGATGAAGGACTTCGCCGCGCGCGCCCGCTCGCGCAAGCTGAAGCCGGAGGAATATCAGGGCGGCACCACGGCCGTGTCCAACCTTGGCATGTACGGCATCAACCACTTCACCGCCGTGATCAATCCGCCGCATGCGACCATCCTCGCGGTTGGCACCTCGGAAGAACGCCCCGTGGTGCGCAACGGCAAGATCGAGATCGCCAGCATGATGAGCGTGACCCTGTCGTGCGATCACCGCGCCATCGACGGCGCGCTCGGCGCCGAGCTGATCGGCGCGTTCAAGCAGCTGATCGAGAATCCCGTCATGATGATGGTGTGACGTTGCGATCCGGAGCGGGATGGCAGACGGGGCCAGCGCATGCGCATCAGAACGCGGTGGCCCTGGATCACGGCACTGGTGAGCGCCGCGTTGTTTGCCAACCCGCTCGGGATCGACGTCATCCATTCTGCTTTCTACTCCGGCGAGGCGCTGTCGCGCGGCATCTGGGCGCCGATCGTGCTTGCCGGATTTGCGATCTGCGCCGTGCTGGTGCTGCTGGAGGCAATAGTTCGAGCCTTGATCTGGCGACGTTCCGTCGGCAGCACCACGACCATCTGATTTCCAACTGCTTCAGTTGAATGGGAGCCGTAATGGCCGACACATCCTTCGACGTCATCATCATCGGCTCCGGCCCGGGCGGCTACGTCACCGCGATCCGTGCCGCGCAGCTCGGCTTCAAGACCGCGATCATCGAGAAATCCTACCTCGGCGGCATCTGCCTGAACTGGGGCTGCATCCCGACCAAGGCGCTGCTGCGCTCGGCTGAGATCTATCACTACATGCAGCACGCCAAGGAATACGGCCTGTCGGCGGAAAAGATCTCCTACGATCCAAAGGCGGTGGTGCAGCGCTCGCGCGGCGTGTCGAAGCGGCTGAACGACGGCGTCGGCTTCCTGATGAAGAAGAACAAGGTCCAGGTGATTTGGGGCCGTGCCGCGATCGATGCGCCCGGCAAGGTCACCGTGACCAAATCCGACGTGGAGGCGCCGAAGGGCGCGCTCGGCGAGGGCACCTATCAGGCCAAGCACATCATCGTCGCGACCGGCGCCCGGCCGCGCGTGCTGCCGGGCCTCGAGCCGGACAAGAAGCTGGTCTGGACCTATTTCGAGGCGATGGTGCCAGAGAAAATGCCGAAGTCGCTGCTGGTGGTCGGCTCCGGCGCGATCGGCATCGAGTTCGCGTCGTTCTTCCGCACCATGGGCTCCGAGGTCACCGTGGTCGAGGTGCTGCCGCAGATCCTCCCCGTGGAGGACGCCGAGATCGCCGGCATCGCCCGCAAGCAGCTGGAGAAGCAGGGCCTCAAGATCATGACCGGGGCCAAGGTCACCAAGCTCGACAAGAAGAGCGACAGCGTGGTGGCGACGATCGACGACGGCAAGGGCAAGACCGAGTCGGTCGAGTTCGACCGCGTCATCTCGGCGGTCGGCGTGGTCGGCAACATCGAGAATCTCGGGCTGGAGAAGCTCGGGGTGAAGACCGACCGCGGCTGCATCGTCATCGACGGCTACGGCAAGACCAACGTGCCCGGCCTCTACGCGATCGGCGACGTCGCGGGTCCCCCGATGCTGGCGCACAAGGCCGAGCATGAGGGCGTGGTCTGCATCGAGGCGATCAAGGGTCTGCATCCGCACCCGATGGACAAGAACCTCATCCCGGGCTGCACCTATTGCCATCCACAGATCGCCTCCGTCGGTCTCACCGAGGCCAAGGCGAAAGAGCAGGGGCGTGACATCCGCGTCGGCCGCTTCCCCTTCGTCGGCAACGGCAAGGCGATCGCGCTCGGCGAGGACCAGGGTCTGGTCAAGGTGATCTTCGACAAGAAGACCGGGCAACTGATCGGTGCCCACATGGTCGGCGCCGAGGTCACCGAGCTGATCCAGGGCTATGTGGTCGCGATGAACCTCGAGACCACCGAGGAAGAGCTGATGCACACGGTGTTCCCGCATCCGACCCTGTCGGAGATGATGAAGGAAGCTGTGCTCGACGCCTACGGCCGCGTGCTGAATATGTAATCCGCTCACCGGCCGTCATGCGCGGGCTTGACCCGCGCATCCATCCCCTTCGAAAATCCTTGCGAAGGGGATGGATTGCCGGGGCAAGCCCGGCAATGACGGAGATGACCAGACGGGCACAACAAGAGGCTCCGCCGTGAAATCCAGCGACAATCTCACCACCGAGCGCCCGACCTTCGTCACCCATCTCGAATGCGCGATGGAAGGCGATCATTATCCGGCGGACCAGGTCCACAACCTCTCCAAGGCCGGCAAGCCGCTGCTGGTGCGCTACGATCTCGCAGGGGTGAAACAGGCGCTGACCAAGGACGCGCTGGCGCAGCGTCCGGCCGACATGTGGCGCTATCGCGAACTGCTGCCGGTGCGCAAATGCGCCGACATCGTGAGCCTCGGCGAGGTGATGACGCCGCTGATCAATCTGCCCAAGCTGTCGAAGAAGCTCGGCGGCGGCGAGATCATCGTCAAGGACGAGGGCCGGCTGCCGACCGGCTCGTTCAAGGCGCGCGGCCTGGTGATGGCGGTGTCGATGGGCAAGGCGCTCGGCATCAGGCACATGGCGATGCCGACCAACGGCAATGCCGGCGCGGCGCTCGCGGCCTATGCGACCTCCTGCGGCATCAAGACCACCATCTTCTGCCCGGCCGACACGCCAGAAGTGAACGTCAGCGAGATCGAGCTGCAAGGCGCGACCGTGTATCGCGTCAACGGCCTGATCGATGATTGCGGCAAGATCGTCGGCGAGGGCAAGGCCAAGGTCGGCTGGTTCGACACCTCGACCTTGAAGGAGCCGTATCGGATCGAGGGCAAGAAGACGATGGGCCTCGAGCTTGCCGAGCAGCTCGGCTGGGACGTGCCCGACGTGATCTTCTATCCGACCGGCGGCGGCACCGGCCTGATCGGCATGTGGAAGGCGTTCGACGAGCTGGAGAAGATCGGCTTCATCGGCGCAAAACGTCCGCGCATGGTGGCGGTGCAGGCCTCCGGCTGCGCGCCGATGGTGCGTGCCTTCGAGCAGGGCGTCGAGCACGCCACGCGCTGGGAGGACGCCCACACCATCGCGTCCGGCATCCGCGTGCCCCAGGCCGTCGGTGATTTCCTCATCCTGCGCGCCGTGCGCGAGAGCAAAGGTTTCGCCATCGCGGTCGATGACGAGAAGATTTCATCTGCGCTCACCGAGGTCGCGCGCGAGGAGGGGCTGCTGTTGTGCCCGGAGGGCGCGGCGACCTATGCCGCCTACAAGCAGAGCCTGGCCGACGGACGCGTGACGAAAAACGATCGCGTCATGCTGTTCAATTGCGCGACAGGACTTAAGTATCCGCTGCCGCCGGTTACCCGCACGCTCGATCGTCACCAGCCGATCGACTTCGGGCAGTTCTAACTAACAACCAGCACCGCGGCCTCGGGCACATGCTCCGGCGCAGACGCATCAGCGTCTGTGACCGGCGCGTGCGACACAAGGGAGGACGTGATGCGACGAGCTCTTTGCGCCGTGCTGTTTGTATGTCTCGTGCTGACGTTGCCGGCGCGGGCCGACAATTATCCCTCGCGCGCGATCACCGTGATCGTGCCGTTCGCCGCCGGCGGCCCGTCGGATGCGATGATGCGCATCCTCGCCGAGCACATGAGACAGACGCTCGGGCAGCCCATTCTGATCGAGAACGTGACCGGGGCGGGCGGTTCGATCGGCGTGGGACGCGCGGTGCGCTCGAAGCCCGACGGCTACACCGTGAGCTTCGGCCATCTCGGCACCCATGTCGCGAACGGCGCCGTCTACCGGCTCGGCTATGACCTCGAGGCCGATCTTGAGCCGGTGGTGCTGCTGCCGAGCAATCCGATGATCATCGTCAGCAGGAACAACATCCCGGCCAAGACGCTGCCGGAGTTTCTCGCCTGGGTAAAATCGCAGCCGAATCCCATATCAGCGGGCACGGCGGGCAACGGCTCCGGCAGCCACATCGCGGGGCTCTATTTCGAGCAGGTCACCGGCCTCAAGCTGCAATATGTGCCGTATCGCGGCACGGGGCCGGCGATGAACGATCTGGTCGCTGGCCAGATCGACCTGATCGTCGACCAGACCTCCAACGCCATCAACCAGGTTCGTGCCGGGACGATCCGCGCCTACGCCGTCACCGACGCCAAGCGGCTCGAGTCCGCGCCGGAGATTCCGACCACCGACGACGCCGGCCTGCCGGGTTTCCACATGACCCTGTGGTCGGGCCTCTGGCTGCCGAAGGGCGTCAGCAAGGAGATCGTCGATACGCTCAGTGCGGCGGCGGTGGCCGCGCTGGACGAGCCGGATGTGAAAAACCAGTTGAAAAACCTGGGGTTGCAGATGCCGGCGGCCGATCAGCGCGGCCCCGCCGCGCTTGGAACTTTGCAGCGGGCCCGAGATCCGCAAATGGTGGCCGATGATCCGCGCCGCAGGGGTGGTGCCGGAGTAGGCGCCCTCAGTTCCTGCCAACCAAGGATGGTTGCGCATCGGCCACGAATGTTGCGACGTCGCCACAGTTTGCGAAGTTTTGGTAACAATCTCCGGCGCTCCGCAAACGCGCCGCTTTTTAGCCACACCTGGTCGTGAAATACTTTGATCAGAACATAACCAGTGCGTGTGAGGCTGCCGAAAATCCACTTGCCGGATTTTGAGCGTTCTCCGCAGCACCGGGAGGCCAAAACAGCGATGGACGCGAAGACCGACATCAAGCGCAGGCTGCCCAGCCGTCATGTGACGGAAGGGCCCGAGCGTGCGCCGCATCGGTCCTACCTCTACGCCATGGGCCTCACCACGGCGCAGATCCATCAGCCCTTCGTCGGCGTCGCCTCGTGCTGGAACGAGGCTGCGCCCTGCAACATCGCGTTGATGCGGCAGGCCCAGGCGGTGAAAAAGGGCGTCGCCCACGCCGGCGGCACGCCGCGCGAGTTCTGCACCATCACCGTGACCGACGGCATCGCAATGGGCCATGACGGCATGCGCTCGTCGCTGCCGTCGCGCGAGGCGATCGCCGATTCCGTCGAGCTCACGATTCGCGGCCATTCCTACGATGCGCTCGTCGGCCTCGCCGGCTGCGACAAATCGCTGCCGGGCATGATGATGGCGATGGTCCGGCTCAACGTGCCCTCGATCTTCATCTATGGCGGCTCGATCCTGCCCGGCAATTTCCGCGGCCAGCAGGTCACGGTGCAGGACATGTTCGAGGCTGTCGGCAAGCATTCGGTGGGTGCGATGTCCGACGAGGACCTCGACGAGCTCGAGCGCGTGGCCTGTCCGTCGGCCGGCGCCTGCGGCGCCCAGTTCACGGCCAACACGATGGCGACGGTGTCCGAGGCAATCGGGCTGGCGCTGCCTTATTCGGCCGGCGCCCCCGCGCCTTACGAGATCCGTGATTCCTTCTGCATGACCGCCGGCGAGAAGGTCATGGAGCTGATCGCCGCCAACATCCGGCCGCGCGACATCGTCACGCGAAAATCCCTGGAAAATGCCGCTGCGGTTGTGGCGGCGTCCGGCGGGTCGACCAATGCTGCGCTGCATCTACCTGCGATTGCACACGAGGCCGGCATCAAGTTCGACTTATTCGACGTCGCCGAAATCTTCAAAAAGACACCTTATATCGCGGATTTGAAGCCGGGTGGCCGCTATGTCGCCAAAGACATGTTCGAGGCTGGTGGCATTCCGCTCTTGATGAAGACGTTGCTCGACCATGGCTATTTGAACGGCGACTGCCTCACAGTCACCGGCCGGACGATCGCCGAAAACCTCAAAGGCGTGAAGTGGAATCCGCACCAGGACGTGGTGAGGCCGGCCGACCAGCCGATCACTGCAACCGGAGGTGTGGTCGGTCTGAAAGGCAATCTCGCGCCGGAGGGCGCGATCGTGAAAGTCGCGGGCATGTCGAACTTGAAATTCTCTGGGCCGGCCCGCTGCTTTGATCGGGAAGAGGACGCCTTTGACGCCGTCCAGAAGCGTACCTATCGCGAAGGCGACGTGATCGTCATTCGCTACGAGGGGCCGCGCGGCGGTCCGGGCATGCGGGAAATGCTGCAGACCACGGCGGCGCTGACCGGGCAGGGCATGGGCGGCAAGATCGCGCTGATCACCGACGGCCGGTTCTCGGGCGCGACGCGGGGCTTCTGCATCGGCCATATCGGACCGGAGGCGGCGGTCGGCGGACCGATCGCGCTGGTCGCGGATGGCGACATCATCGAGATCGACGCCGAGGCGGGCATCCTTAACGTGAAGTTGAGCGATGCCGAGCTGGCGACACGCAAGACCAAGTGGACGCCGCGTGAGACGCATCACACGTCAGGTGCACTTTGGAAATATGCCCAGCAGGTGGGGCCGGCCGTGGCGGGCGCCGTGACCCATCCAGGTGGTGCGCAAGAGAAGTATTGCTATGCGGACATCTGATCGGATCCTTTTCGCATTGATGCTGGGGGTTGCCCCGCTCGCGTTGCCGACGCCATCGTTCGCGTTCGATGGCGCTCCGGTCAACCAGGAGCCGGCGATCCCCGTGGCTGGACAGCAGGCTGGCGCCGGCGCGCTGCGCAAGGCGCTGCCCGCGACGACGTCCTCGACCTCGCCCACGCAGTCCCTGACGGCGCTGCAATACGCGGCGGAGGAAGGTCACCCGATTGCGCAGTTCAAGCTCGGCCGCATGTATGCGGCGGGCGATGGCGTTGCGCGCGACGACATGCGCGCCTTCGACTATTTCAGCCGCATCGCCAATGCGCATGCGGAGGACAGTCCGTCGGCGCCTCAGGCGCAGATCGTCGCCAATGCCTTTGTCGCGCTCGGCCGCTATTACCTGAGCGGCATTCCGAACACGAAGGTCAAGGCCGATCCGGATCGCGCGCGGGAGATGTTCTCCTATGCGGCGTCCTATTTCGGCAATGCCGACGCCCAGTACGATCTGGCGCGGATGTACCTGAAGACCGCAGACGCCTCGCGCGACGACTTCCGCTATGGCGCGCGCTGGCTCGGCCTCGCCGCACAGAAGGGCCAGCACCAGGCCCAGGCGCTGCTTGGTCAGATGCTGTTCAACGGCGACCGGTTGCCGCGCCAGCCGGCGCGCGGACTGATGTGGCTCACGCTGGCGCGCGACAGCGCCGGTCCGGACGAAGCCTGGATCAAGGAGAGCTACAACCGCGCCTTCGCCAAGGCCTCGGACGATGACCGCGCCTCGGCGCTGCAGATGCTCGAGAGCTGGGTGCAGGGCAAGCGCGAGTAGCAGGAGCGGAATGCATCGCGTTCCCTCCGTTCGACAGAGGGACTGCGATGATCATCCGCGATGCGACGGCTGACGATGCCGAGGCGGCCTGCGCCGTGCTGCGCGCCTCCATATCCGAATTGTGCCTGGCGGATCACCGCGGCAACCCTGATATCCTGGCGCGCTGGCTCGCCAACAAGACACCGCAGAACGTCGCGGCCTGGGCGGACGGGCGAGGGCGATCGTTGCTCGTCGCGGTCGAGGATGATGTGATTCTCGCCGTCGGCGGGCTCGCCCACCCCGGCGAGATCACGCTCAACTACGTGTCGCCGCGCGGACGCTTTCGCGGCATCAGCTCGGCTCTGCTGGCGGAGCTGGAGCGGCGGGCGGCCGCACTGGGCGCGCGTGACGTGGCCCTGCTGAGCACCGAGACCGCGCACCGATTCTATCTCGCCCGCGGCTACGCGGATGTCGGCGTGCCCGCCGGCAAGTTCGGCACCGCGGCCTCCTATCCGATGAGCAAGACCCTCGCCACTGCGCCGTGAGTCGCGAGCCATGGTGAGACATCGAGGCCATGGCCGCGGATGCCTAACGAATAGGCGTTGGCGCGCCGATGTTTTGATCAGCGTCAGGTTCCATAACCAAAATCGGCGATCTTTGGTACACGAACGACCGCGATGACGCCAAAACGCGCTTGGCACGATTCGTGAGTGCAAGTCCCCTGCAACAGCAGAGGCGGCACGTTTGCGCAGCGTTCGGATCGGCCTGATCATTCCTTGGCGCGGCTCGGCAGGGTTGTGGGCACCCTCCGCAGAAGCCTGTGGTCGGCTGGCCGTGACCGAGCTGAACCAGGCCGCCGGCATCCGCCGCCGGCAGGTCGAGCTGATCGTCGTCGACGCCGGCGCGACCGCCGCCAGCGCGGGCCGCGCGGCGGCGGAGGCGGTCGACGAACTCGCCGTCGACGGCCTGGTCGGCATGCTGCCGAGCTACGCGCGCGATCCCGTCGCGCAAGCCGCGCGCGGCCGCGTGCCGTTCGTCTACACGCCCCAGTTCGAGGGCCTGCCGGCGAACAGCGATGTGATGACCACGGGCGAGACCGCCGGCGAATTACTGGGGCCGGCGGTGCAGTGGCTCTCCGAGATCAAGCGCGCCCGGCGCTTCTTCCTGTGCGGCAACGACTACATCTGGCCGCGCTCGTCGCTCGGCATCGCCAGGCGCTTGATCGCGCGCTTCGGCGGGACCGTGACCGGCGAATGCTACGTGCCGGTCGGCGTCCACGATTTCGACGAGATGCTCGACCGCATCAAGACCACGCGCAGCGACGTGGTGCTGCCGGTCTTTCTCGGCTTCGACTGCATCGCCTTCAGCCGCGCCTTCTGCGCCGCCGGTCTCAGCCGTCACGTGCTGCGATTCTCGTCCGCCTTCGACGAGACCATCGTCTACGGGCTCGACAGCGGCGAGACCGAGAATGTCTATGTCGCCTCCAGCTATTTCGCCTCGCTGCGTTCGCGCAACAACGGCGCGTTTCTCGAGCGCTACTACACGGCCTTCGGTGACAATCCGCCGCCGCCGAACGGCTATGGCGAGTCCTGCTACGAAGGCATTCACGCGCTCGCCGCGCTGATCGAGCGCGCCGAGAGCTTCGACGCCCGCGATCTCAGGCGCGTCTTCGGGCGCACGCTGCAGCGGCGCACGGCGCGCGGCAACGAGGCGCAGCCGGTGGTTGGCGGGCGCCATCCGATCCATCTCGCCGAGCTGGATGGCTACGACTTCGCGGTCGTCGCCTCGCGCTGAGGCGCAGGGCGCGCTCCAAAAAACACTTGCCTTTTCAAATATTGTAATTTTAAACTTCTCGCGGATCATGAACCAGCATCATCAACCCATGGGGACCTTTATGACTCTCTCCCGACGTCGTTTCCTGCAACGCTCGGCCATCGCGACCTCGACATTGATCGCGGCACCCGCCGTGCTGCGCTCGGGTGCGCTCGCGGCCGAGAACCCGATCACGGTCGGCAGCCTGCACGACCAGTCCGGTCCCATCGGCACCTCCGGCACGCCGATGGTCTACGCGCTGCAGCTTGCCGTTGAGGAGATCAACGCCGCGGGCGGCCTGCTCGGGCGTCCCTTGAAGGTGATCCACTACGACACTCAGTCCAACATCCAGATGTACTCGCAATACGCCCAGCAGCTGGCGGTCAAGGACAAGGTCGACGTCGTTCACGGCGGCATCACCTCGGCCTCGCGCGAGGCGATCCGTCCGACCTTCGACCGCTTCAAGGTGCTGTACTTCTACAACACGCTGTATGAAGGCGGCGTCTGCGACCGCAACACCTTCTGCACCGGCACGACGCCGGCGCAGACGGTGGAGAAGCTTGTGCCGAGCGCGATGAAGAAGTCCGGCAAGAAGGCCTACATCATCGCGGCCGACTACAATTACGGTCAGATCACCGCGAAGTGGATGACCAAATACTGCAAGGACAATGGCGGCGAGATCCTGGCGACCGACTTCTTCCCGCTCGACGTCACCAATTTCGGCTCGACCATCTCGAAGATCCAGGCGGCCAAGCCCGACCTCATCCTGTCGGCGCTGGTCGGCGGCAACCACACCGCGTTCTACCGGCAGTGGACCGCGGCCGGCATGAAGGGGAAGATCCCGATCGCCTCCACCACCTTTGGTCTCGTCAACGAGCCCTCGACATTGGATGCGGCGGAGAGCGATGGGGTCATCGGCGCCTACGGCTATTTCGAGGAGCTGACCACGCCGGCCTCCAAGAGCTTCGTCGAGAAGATCAAGAAGGCGCATCCGGATTCGCCTTACATCAGCGAGCTCGCCTCATGCACCTATGAGGGCGTCATGCTCTGGGCCGAAGGCGTCAAGAAGGCCGGCAGCATCGACCGCATGAAGGTGATCGAGGCGCTCGAAAGCGGCCTCGTTTTCGACGGCCCGAGCGGCAAGGTCTCGCTGGACAAGCAGACCCATCACACCGTCCGCAACGCGTTCCTGGCCGAGGTGAAGGACCGCAAATGGTCGGTGCTCGAGACCTACACCGACGCCAAGCCCGCGGACACCGCGAGCGTCTGTGACCTCGTCAAGAACCCGAACGACGTCAAGCAGTACATCATCAATCTCTGACGCGTGCCGGGTCCCGCCATTCGGCGGGACCCGGTTTCATTGGACTGCCCTGAAAGACCTGACGCATGGCGATCTACGTCATCCTCGCGCTGGATGTCCTCAACGGAATCTCATCGCTGTTCCTGCTCTGCCTGGGACTGGCGATCATCTTCGGCATGATGAAGATCATCAATCTCGCCCATGGCGAGTTCATCATGCTCGGCGCCTACGCCACCGTGATCTCGGCCAATGCCGGGGTGAACATCTGGATCGCGATGCTGATCATCGCGCCCCTGTTCGTCGGCATCGTCGGCCTCGTGATCGAGCGCTGCCTGATCCGGTTTCTCTACGGCCGCCTGGTCGATTCCATGCTCGCGACCTGGGGCCTCAGCCTCCTGATCATCGGCATCATCACCACGATCTACGGCAATACCCAGCAGGGCGTGCCGACGCCGCTCGGCGGCTTCTCGATCGGCTCGTACCAGTCGAGCTACTATACGCTGTTCCTCGCGTTGATGGCGGCGGTCATGATGGCCATCATCTACGGCGTGATGCGCTACACCCGGTTCGGCCTGGTCGCCCGCGCCACGATGCAGAACCCCGCGATGGCCGCCACGCT
This sequence comes from Bradyrhizobium sp. HKCCYLRH3061, assembly GCF_051168015.1. Taxonomy (NCBI): domain Bacteria; kingdom Pseudomonadati; phylum Pseudomonadota; class Alphaproteobacteria; order Hyphomicrobiales; family Nitrobacteraceae; genus Bradyrhizobium; species Bradyrhizobium sp. HKCCYLRH3061. The sequence continues at coordinate 37,132 of NZ_JBNPUE010000018.1, read as the reverse complement.
CGGCGTCAACCCGGCCCGCGTCTACATGAGCACGTTCGCGCTCGGGGCCGCCGTGACGGGTCTCGCCGGCGGCCTGCTGGCGCCGGTGTCCGGCATCACGCCGGTGATGGGCGGCGCCTATGTCGCCAAGGCCTTCATGACGGTGGTTGGCGGCGGCGCGGCGATCCTGTCGGGCACGCTCTCGGCGGCGAGCCTGTTCGGCTCGGTCAACCAGATCGGCGCCTATTTCACCACGCCCGTCTATGGCGAGGTGATCGTCTTCACCACCGCGATCGTGCTCATCCGTCTGCTGCCGCAGGGCATCTCCGGGCGCTTCTTCAAGGGGAACCTGTGATGGACAAGCGCCTTCGCCTCGCTCTCCAGGCCGCGGGGACCGTCGTCACCATTGGCGTGATCGCGATCATGCCGAGCGTGATCGAGTTGTTCGGCCTGATGCAACTGACGTTGTTCGCCGCGATGTCGGTTCTGGCGCTGAGCCTCGCCTTCATCTGGGGCTATGGCGGCATCCTGTCGTTCGGCCAGACAGCGTTCTTCGGCCTCGGCGGTTATGCCTATGCCATCGCGGCGGTGAACTTCCAGGACTCGACGCCGGCGATCCTGTTGGCGATCGCGGTGCCCGCGCTGTTCGCGGCCATCCTCGGCTACTTCATCTTCTTCGGCCGCATCTCCGACGTCTATCTCGGCGTCATCACGCTGACCGTCACCCTGATCCTGTTCAACTCGGTCAACTCGACCTCGGGCGACGCCTACAAGATCGGCAAGGCGCTGCTCGGCGGCTTCAACGGCATGCCGGCGGTGCCGACCTTCAACATGCCGTTCGATCCGTCGACCGTGCTGTCCCCGGAGCAATCGTGGTGGACCACCGCCTATGTGCTGCTCGGCGTGTTCCTGCTGCTGCGGTTGCTGCTGGCGCTGCCGGCCGGGCGCATCATCGTCGCGGTGCGGGAGAACGAGGTGCGGGCGTCGCTGCTCGGCTACGATCCGCGGCTGGTGAAGTGCCTGACCTTCATCCTCGGCGGCGCCATCGCCGGTCTTGCCGGCGCGCTCTACGTCAACTGGGGCGCCTTCGTCAGCCCGACCATCTTCAGCCTGTCGCTGTCCGCCGAGATCATCATCTGGATCACGGTCGGCGGGCTCGGCACCTTGCTCGGGCCGATCATCGGCTGCGTCGTGATCGAGTACATCGTCGCCTATATCGGCTCGCAGCAGCTCCTGAACTCCAACCTCGTTCTCGGCGGCGTACTCGTGGTGTTCGTGCTGCTCCTGCCGAAGGGCATCTTCCCGACCGCGCGTGATCTGGTGATGCGGCTGATCCCGGACAAGAAGCCGAAGACCAATGGTCCGCCGGTCCCGTCAGCGGCGGCGCCGCATCCTGCAGGAGCCGAGTGACATGGCCGACCTCGTTCCTCTGCTCAAGGCCGAGCACCTGACGATGCGCTTCGGCGGCGTAGTCGCCAATGACGACATCACGTTCACCCTGCAGGAGATGGAGCTGCGCTGCCTGATCGGCCCAAACGGCGCCGGCAAGAGCACGTTCTTCAAGACGCTGACCGGACAACTGGTGCCGACGTCGGGCAGCATCGCGTTCCGCGGCATGCCGATCGCGGGAAAGCTGTCGCACGAGATCGCGCGCATGGGCATCGGCATCAAGACCCAGGTCCCGAACGTGTTCAACGGCCTCTCGGTGCGTGAGAACATCTGGATGGCGGTACGGCGCAAGGCAACGCCGCGGCAGCAGGGGCCGGCGGTCAATGCCGTGCTGGAGATGATCCGGCTGACCGACTACGCCGACAGTATCGTCGCGACCTTGTCGCACGGCCAGCGCCAATGGGTCGAGATCGGCATGGTGCTCGCCGCCGAGCCGGAGCTGATCCTGCTCGACGAGCCCGCCGCCGGCATGACCGACGAGGAGACCTTCCACACCGCCGCGATCATCCGCGAGATCAACCAGACCCGGGCCATCGTCGTCGTCGAGCACGACATGGAGTTCATCAAGCAGATTGCCAAGCGCGTGACCGTATTCCACCAGGGGCGCGTGCTGGTTGAGGACACCGTCGACAAGGTGCTCGCCGACCAGCGCGTGCGCGACGTCTATCTCGGCAAGAAGGTGGCGGCATGAGCGCGCTTCTCGAGGTCAAGGGGCTCAAGTCCGGCTATGGCCGGATTCCGATCCTGTTCGGCGTCGACCTGACGGTGGCCGACGGCGAATATCTCGGCATCCTCGGCCATAACGGCATGGGCAAGACCACGGCGCTGCGCACCTTGATGGGGCATCTGCCGACCACCGACGGCTCGGTGGTGTTCGCAGGCCGAGCCATCACGCATCTGAAGCCGCACGAGCGCTCCCGGCTCGGCATCGGCCTAGTGCCGCAGGGCCGCGAGATCTTTCCGGACCTGTCGGTCATGGAAAATCTGCGCATGGGGCTCGCTGCGGCGCCGAAGGAGGACCGCAGTGTCATCGATGCCGTGCTGCAGGATTTTCCGCGCCTGGTGCGGCTGCTCGACCGCCGCGGCGGCGCGCTGTCGGGCGGCGAGCAGCAATTGCTGGCACTGGCGCGCTGCCTGTGCACAAAGCCCAAGCTGATCCTGCTGGATGAGCCGACCGAAGGCATCCAGCCGTCGATCATCGAGGAGATCATCGAGACGCTGCTGGCGTTGAAGTCGCGCTGGAAGATGTCTTTGATCGTGGTCGAGCAGAACCTCGAATTCATCACGTCGTTATCGGATCGCATCCTGCACATCCAGAAGGGGCGTATCACCGAGGAACTCGACCGTGAGACTCTCCTGGCCCGGGAAGGTCAGATGATCCCGAGCTAGAGCCCGTACCGGCGCGCGCGCGCCGGCCCATTGAACTGACAATTTGCTGTCTCTGCCCAGCTTGTCCTCACAAGAAAGGATGACTCATGTCCATCAAACGCCCGAATGCCGAGGAAGTTGCCGATCTCGCCGCCAGCCTGCACATGAACATGACGGTCGAGGAGGCCGCCGAATATCTGTCGCTGATGGGCGGCATGTTCGACCAGTACGACATCATCGATGAGCTGCCGAACCCGCTGCCGCCGGTGAAATATCCGCGCACGCCGGGCGCCAAGCCGATGCCTAAGGAGAACAAGTACAACGCCTGGGCGATCAAGACCGAGGTGAAGGGTGCGTCGTCCGGCAAGCTCGCCGGCCGCACGGTGGTGCTGAAGGACAACGTCGCGCTCGCCGGCGTGCCGATGATGAACGGCTCGACCACGCTGGAAGGCTTCATTCCCGCAGCCGACGCCACCATTGTCTCCCGCATCCTCGATGCCGGCGGCACCATCGTCGGCAAGGCCGTCTGCGAGCACTTCTGCCTGTCCGGCGGCAGCCATACCTCCAATCCCGCGCCGGTGCACAATCCCTGGAAGATGGGCTATTCGGCCGGCGGCTCGTCCTCGGGCAGCGCTGCGCTGGTGGCGGCCGGCGAGGTCGACATGTCGATCGGTGGCGACCAGGGCGGCTCGATCCGCATTCCCGCGTCCTATTGCGGCATCTACGGCATGAAGGCGACGCACGGTCTCGTGCCCTACACCGGCGTCATGCCGATCGAGTCGACGATCGACCACACCGGGCCGATGACCAAGTCGGTCGCCGACAACGCGCTGCTGCTCGAAGTGCTGGCCGGCGCCGACGGCCTCGATCCGCGGCAATATGCGCCGAAGGTCTCGGCCTACACCGAGGCGCTCGGCAAGGGCGTCAAGGGCCTCAAGATCGGCGTGCTCAAGGAAGGCTTCAGCGCGCCGAACATGGAAGAGGGCGTGGTCAGCAAGGTCAAGGCCGGCGCGGAGCGCTTCGCCAAGATGGGCGCGTCGGTGTCGGAGGTCTCGATCCCCGAGCACATGCATGCGCTGGCGGCGTGGAATCCGATCACGCTGGAAGGCTTCCTGGTGCAGATGATGCTCGGCAACGGCATGGGCTTCAACTGGAAGGGCCTCTACGATGTCGGCCTGCTCGACGCGCATTCCGGCTGGCGCACTCGCGCTGACGATTTGTCGGTGACGTTGAAGCTGACCATGCTGGTCGGGCAGTGGGGCCTCGAGCACTACCGCGGCCGCTACTACGCCAAGTCGCGCAACATCGCGATCCAGGCGAAGGCGGCCTATGACGCGATGTTCGGCTCCTACGACCTCTTGCTGATGCCGACCCTGCCGTGCGTCGCCACGCCGATCCCGGCCAAGGACGCGCCGCTCGCCGAGGTGGTGCAGCGCGCCTTCGAGATGACCGCGACGACGAGCCCGTTCGACGTCACCGGTCATCCCGCGATGACCGTGCCGTGCGGCCTCTCGGATGGCCTGCCGGTCGGCCTGATGCTGATCGGCAAGGACTACGCCGAGTCCACGATCTACCAGGCGGCGGCGGCGTTCGAGGCCGACGGCGACTGGAAGACCTTCTGATGATCACCATCACCGCGGTCATCAGGGCCAAGGCGGGACAAGAGGCCACGATGCGCGACGCCCTCGTCGCCGTCGCGGCCCATGTCGCGGCCAACGAGCCGGAGACGATCGGCTTCTTCATCTCGCAGAGCGAGACCGAGCCGGGTCTGTTCACGACCTATGAGCGCTTCGCCGACAAGGCCGCGATGGACCGCCACAACGGCTCCGCCGCGGTCGCGACCTTCTTTGGCATCGCCAAGCCGATCCTCGACGGCGAGGTCATTCTCGTGACCTCGCAGGAGGTGTCGGCGACGCTGCGGTAGGGCGCGGCGAGAGATGACCACACCAACCGTTCTTCGAGATGGCCGCCAAGGGCGGGCTCCTCTCGACGAGGGCTTCGGGTTTGGCCGGATGAAAGTCTTCGGCCAAAGCGAGCCTCATGCAAAATCGTACGGGGCTTGCGGCCACACCGCATGCAAGTCCCGCCCTCTATCTCGATCCTCATGGTGAGAAGCCCGTCCTTTGGCGGGCGTCTCGAACCATGAGGCCCCAAACGACGAGCGCAGAACAACAAGAGGAACATCGCCGATGCTCCGTCTGCACGGCATCCTGGGACGCGCGAGCGACAAGGCTTATGCCGGCCGCATCCACGCGCTGGAGCATCGCGGTGGCATCGAGTTGCTGTTCGTGCCGCCGGAGGATGCCGGCCGCAAGCGCTTCCGCCTGACCACCGATCGCGGCACCGACTGCGCCGTCAGCCTGGATCGCGACGAGGAGCTGGTCGACGGCGCGCTGCTGCATCTCGACTCCGATCGCGCCATCATCGCACGTTTTGGCGAGCAGCATGTGCTGCGCCTCAAGGCGCGTGACGAGGCCAGCGCGCTCAAGCTCGGTTGGCATGCCGGCAATCTGCACTGGCGCGTCCGCTTCGAGGGCGACAGCCTCGTCGTACTGCTCGACGCCCCGATCGAGACCTACCGTGCGCGGATCAAGCCGCTGCTCGACGCCGGCGAAGTCGTGGAGCGCGCGCATGTTTGACCGCGGCGAGACGCTGGCCCTGCTGCAACTCGGCGACAGCGCCTTTCCCGCCGGCGGCTTTGCCTTCTCCTGGGGCATCGAGGGCCTCGCGGCCGACGGCCTGCTGTCCGGTCGCGCCGACCTCGACGGCATTATTGCCGATCACCTCGCGCATCGCTGGGCCGGCATGGATCGCATCCTGCTGCGCCGCGCCTGGCACGCCAACGACATTGCCGCGATCGCCGCCGTCGATCGCCTCGCCGAGGCGACAACGCCGTCGGCCGAGATGCGCGAGGGCTCGCGGCGCGCGGGCAGGGCGCTGCTCGGCGTCTGGGTCAAGCTCGTCGGTCCGTTATCTCAAGCGTACCGTGCCCGCGTTTCTTCCGACGCGCGGCTTGGCCATCTGCCCGTAGTCCAGGCCATCACAGGCCACGATGCCGGCCTTGGTCTCGACGCGGCCGAACTGGTCTCCGGCTGGACCCTCGTCACCGGCCTCGTCAGCGCCGCTGTGCGGCTCGGCCTGATCGGCCACATCGACTCGCAGCAGAGTCTAGCACGCGCCCGCGCGCGTCTCGCCGAGCTGCTTGCCAACACACCCGACGACGACGCGATGCCGTCGAGCTTCACGCCCTTCATCGATATCGCCGTGTCGCGCGGGCCGTTGCGGCACGTGCGCATGTTCACGACCTGAGGTGCCGCGCCATGATGAACCTGTCGCCGACCGAGCTGGATCGTCTCGTGATCTTCAACGCCGCGCAGATGGCGCGGCGCAATCGCTTGCTGGGCATCAAGCTGAGCCATCCCGAGGCGGTCGCCTACATCACCGATGAGTTGATGACCGCGGCGCGACGCAATCTGCCCTATGCCGAGATCCGCGACATGGCCGGCCGGTTGCTGACCACCGACGACGTCGAGCCCGGCGTCGCGCAGATGATCCCGATGCTCTATGTTGAGCTGATGTTCGCCGAGGGCACCAAGGTGATGGCGCTGTTCGAGCCGATCCAGCCGGCCGAAGGCGCAGCCGCCGAGGAGATCGTACCCGGCGAGATCATCGCCGGCGGCGACGACATCGCGATGTTCACGGAGCTGCCGGCGGTCACCATCGACGTCGTCAACACCGGCGACCGCGACATCCAGGTGCGCAGTCACACCCACTTCTTCGAGGTCAATCGCGCGCTGCGCTTCGACCGCGCCGCCGCCTGGGGCATGAAGATCGATCGCCCCGCGGGGCTCGGCATGCGCTTCGAACCGGGGATCTTCAAATCGGTGCGGCTGGTGCCGATCACCGGCGACCGGATCGTGCGCGGCCAGGCCGGGCTGGTCAATGGTCCGCTCGATGCGCCCGGCGCGCGCGACGCCGCGCTGAAGCTCGCGCAGTCGCGCGGCTATCTCGGAGCCTAGGTCATGGCAACACTGACACGGCAAGCCTATGCCGAGCTGTACGGCCCGACCAAGGGCGATCTCGTCCGACTCGCCGACACCAGCCTGCTCGCCGAGATCGAGCATGACTACACGACCTACGGCCATGAGCTGCTGGTCGGCGCCGGCAAGAACTTGCGCGACGGGGAGGCCGTCGCGGCGCACCGGACGTCGCAGCACAAGGCCCTCGACGTCGTCGTCAAGAATGCGACCATCGTCGATGCCGTGATCGGCATCGTGAAGGCCGACATCGGCATCCGCGACGGCCGCATCGTCGGCATCGGCAAGGCCGGCAATCCCGACATCATGCCGGACGTGCATCCGGACATGGTCGTCGGCCACACCACCGCGCCGATTGCCGGCGGCCCCTTCATCGTCACAGCCGGCGCGATCGAGAGCCACGCGCATCTGATCTCGCCCGAGCAGTCGGATCACGCGCTGGCCGGCGGCACCACCACGATGGTCGGCAACGGTTCGGGCCCGGTGTTCGACGTCGGCTCCGGCTCGGGCCCGAACTTCGGTCACTTCCTCAGGTCGATCGAGTTCTCGCCGCTGAACTACGCGCTGTTCGGCCGGGGCGGCTCGAGCCCGGAAGCCGTCGAGGAGGCCGTTGCGGCCGGCGGCATGTCGGTCAAGATCCACGAGGACTTCGGCGCATCGCCCGACGTGATCGACAAGACCCTGATCGCGGCGGACCGTCACGACTTCGCGGTGCATCTGCACACCGACTCGATCAACGAATACGGCTTCTGCGAGGATACGATGGCGGCGGTCGATGGCCGCACCATCCACATGTACCACGTCGAGGGCGCCGGCGGCGGCCATGCGCCCGACCTGCTCAAGGTCGTGTCCTGGCCCAACGTGATCCCGTCCTCCACCAATCCGACCAATCCCTACACGTCGTATGGCATGGAGGAGGGCGTGCCGATGACGATGATCTGTCATCAGCTCAACTACAATTCGCCCGAGGACGTCATGTTCGGCGAGTCCAGGGTGCGCGCGCAGTCGATGGCGGCGGAGGATTTCCTGCACGACATGGGCGCGATCTCGATCTTCGGCACGGATACGCAGGGCATGGGCCGGCTCGCCGAGAACGTCGCCAAATGCTGGCAGCTTGCGAGCGTGATGAAGGACCGCATCGGCCGGCTGCCGGAGGAGACGACGACGCGCGCCGACAATGAGCGCATCAAGCGCTATATCGCCAAGCTCACGATCAATCCGGCCATTGCCGTCGGCATTGATCATGTCGTCGGCTCCATCGAGGTCGGCAAGATGGCCGATCTCGTGCTGTGGCCGCGCGCCTCGTTCGGGCTGAAGCCCTACATGGTGATCAAGAACGGCTTTCCGGTCTGGGCCGCGATGGGCGACGGCAATGGCAGCCTCGGGCTGTCGGAGCCGATGATCCAGAAGCGGATGTGGGGCGCGCTTGGCGCAGCGCCGCAGCGTCTCGGCGTCAACTTCATGTCGAAGCTCGCGGTCGACGCCGGCATCCGCGGCAGGCTCGGGCTCGGCCGCGAGACGGTGCAGATCAAGAACGTGCGCCGCCTGCGCAAGACCGACATGGTCCGCAACGCGGCGATGCCGCATGTCGAGGTCGATCCGCAGACCTTCGAGGTCCGCGCCGACGGCAAGCTCTTGATGTGCCCGCCCGCGACAACCGTGCCGCTCGCGAGGAGGTTCATGCTGCGATGAGCCGTCTCGCTCTCACCCGCGCCGATGCGCCGATGACGGCCGCGCGCGTTGGCATCGGCGGCCCCGTCGGCTCCGGCAAGACCGCGTTGGTCGAGCAGCTGATCCCGGCGCTGCAGGCGCGCGGCATCGACATCGCAATCATCACCAACGATCTCGTCACCGCCGAAGATGCCGAGCGCGTGCGGCGCTCCGGCCTGATCGACCCCGAGCGGGTCTCGGCGGTGGAGGCCGGCGCCTGTCCGCACACGGTGATCCGCGAGGATCCGACGCTCAACATCGAGGCCGCCGACGAACTGGAGCGGCGCTTTCCCGGCGTCGAGCTGATCCTGCTGGAGAGCGGCGGCGACAATCTCGCCTCGACCTTCTCGCGCGACCTCACCGATTTCTGGATGTTCGTGATCGACGTCGCCGGCGGCGACGACATCCCGCGCAAGCGCGGCCCTGGCGTCATCCGCGCCGATCTCCTGGTCATCAACAAGGTCGATCTCGCCCCTCATGTCGGCGTCGATCTCGCACGCATGCAGCGCGAGGCCGCCGCTGTGCGCGACGGCCGGCCGGTGCTCTTGACCAACTGCCGGCGCGGTGAGGGCGTTGAAGCGATCGTCGACCTGCTCGAGCGCGAGGTGCTGTTCCGCACGTGAGCGCTTCAGCCCCAGAGCCGCCGCGGCTCGATCTCTCCTTCGCCCGCCGCGGCGGCCGCACCGTGATCGATCGCCGGCTGTTTGCCTGGCCGTTCGTGCTGACGCGCAGCTTCCACACCGATGCCGCGCGGCCGGATTGCCTCAGCGTGATCCTGCAGACCGGCAGTGGCGCCGTGCACGGCGAGGACCGGTTGACGCAGCGCTTCACGCTATCTGCGGGTACAGCCGTTTGCGTGGCCACGCAGGGCGCCACCTCAGTACATCGCGCCGAGCCGGGCGCACGTGCCAAGGAGCAGGTTCTGCTCCGGGTCGCGACCGGCGCCAGGCTCGACTATCGGCCGGAGCCGCGCATCCTCTTTCCCGGGGCGGCCCTGTGCCAGGTGCTCGACCTGAACTGCGCCGCCGATGCATCGGCGCTGGTGACCGACGCCTTCACGATGCATGACCCGGACGGGCAAGGACGCTTGTTCCGCGAGCTCGACTCCGCGCTCGTCGTGCGCCGGACGGGCGAGGAGCCGCTCCTCATCGACCGCATGCATCTGCGCGATCCTGATGTCGCGGTCTTCAACGGTCATCGCGCGTTCGGCTCGGCCGTTCTGATGCTGCCGCCGACGAACGATCTCGCCGCGCTCCGCCAGCGTCTCGCCGATGCGCTGTCCTGCATCGACGGCCTCTACGCCGCGGCAAGCCTGCTGCCGGAGAGCGCCGGTCTCGGCGTGCGCCTCGCCGCCCGCGAGATGCGCCAGCTGCGCACCGGATTCGACGCGATCGCCGCGATCTATCGCGAGGCGGCGGCTCAGGCCCCGAGCGCGCCGGCGACGGCGCGGCCGACCGCTGCGTGAACCGCGTTGCGCTTCTCGTCGCTGGCCTTGGTCTCGGTGAGATAGCTGCTCACGAGGACCGGCGCGCGCCCTGTCGGCCAGATCACGGCGACATCGTTGCTGCTGCCGTTGTCGCCCGCGCCGGTCTTGTCGCCGATGCGCCATTCGCCGGGCAGGCCGGCGCGCAGCTTGGCGCCACCGGTCTTGCAGGCGATCAGCCAGCCATTCAGGACATCGCGCGACGCCGCCGACAGCGCAGTGCCGGTGGTCAGCTTCGCCAAGGTCTGGGCCATCGCCGCGGGCGTGGTGGTGTCCCTCGGATCGCCGGGCACGCTTTCATTGAGCGCGGGCTCGATGCGGTCGAGCCGGGTGATGGCGTCGCCGAAGCCGCGGATGGCGCGGGTCAAGCCGGCGGGGCCGCCGAGCGTCGCCAGCAGCAGATTCGCCGCGGTGTTGTCGCTGAGCGTCACGGTCGCCTCGCACAATTCGCCGACCGACAGGCCCGACGTCCCCACATAGGCCTTGGTGACCGGCGCATAGGACAGGATGTCTCCTTGCGCGATCGGAATGCGGCGTGCCAGCTGCTCGGTGCCGGAATCGACCTTGGTGAGGATCGCGCCCGCCAGCAGCGCCTTGAAGGTGCTGCACATCGGGAATCGATCGTCGAGCCGATGGCCGCCGAGCGCGCCGCTCGCGGTGTCCAGCAGGGCCACGCCGAGCCGCCCGCCGCTGTCGGCTTCGATGCCGGCGATTGTCGCCTGCAGGTCGGCGGCGAGCGCCGGCTTCGCCACCAGCAGCGGCACGAGTGCGAGCGGAAACAATTGCCGCCGTGTGTAGATCGTCATCGACTGTCCTCGAGTTACGCCGTCTCGAGATCGAAATCGGCCCACACCGGCACGTGATCCGACGGCTTCTCCCAGGCCCTGACATAGCTGTCGACGCCGACCTCGACCAGCCGGTCGCTGGCCTGCGGCGACAGCAGCAGGTGATCGATCCGGATCCCCATGTTCTTCTGCCAGGCGCCGGCCTGATAGTCCCAGAACGTGTACTGCCCCGGTGCGTCGGTGACGGCGCGCAGCGCGTCGGTGAGCCCGAGGCCGAGCAGCGACTGGAAGCTCTCCCGCGTCTCGGGACGGAATAGCGCGTCCTCGACCCAGGCCTCGGGGTTGGAGACGTCGTCGGCGGCGGGGATCACGTTGAAGTCACCTGCGAGGATCAGCGGCTCCTCGGTCTTCAGCCGTTCACGCGCGTAGTCACGAAGCCGCGACATCCATTTGAGCTTGTAGGGATATTTTTCCGTGTTCGGCGGGTTGCCGTTGGGCAGATAGAGGCAGGCGATGCGCACCACCCCGCTCTTGAGGCTGACCACGCCCTCCAGGAAGCGCGCATGCACGTCCCCGGCATCGCCATCGAGCCCGGACTTCGTTTCGTCGAACGGCAGCTTAGACAACAGCGCGACGCCGTTGAATGTCTTCTGACCGTGGGTCACGACGTTGTAGCCGAGCGCCTCGATCTCCAGCCGCGGGAATGCGTCGTCCGTGCACTTGATTTCCTGCAGGCAGACGATGTCCGGGGAGCATTCCTTGAGCCAGGTCAGGAGGTGATCGATCCGCTGCCGGACCGAATTGACGTTCCAAGTGGCGATACGCATGGCCTGAGGTTCCCGGGGGGAAAGAGAAACGGCCCCGGTTAGATCAAGCCGCGACCACTCCGGTCAAGGCGAATGGCGTGGGAATCACAGGCGTCGCAACAATGCCATGCACGGTGCGGCATGGTCGGGGGCGCGCGCTGCGCGTATTCATGCGGCCAACACCCAGGGAGATCATGATGGACCATCGACGTCTCGGCCATTCCGGCCTGCGCGTGCCCGCGCTCAGCTTCGGCACCGCGACCTTTGGCGGCAGCAACGACTTCTTCAAGGCCTGGGGCGGGACCGACGCCGACGGCGCCTCCCGGCTGATCGACGTCTGCCTCGATCATGGCCTCTCGATGTTCGACAGCGCCGACGTCTATTCGGACGGCCTGGCCGAGAGCATTCTCGGCCAGGCCATCAAAGGCAAGCGCAACCGCCTGCTGATCTCGACCAAGGCGACGTTCCCGAAAGGCAGTGGCCCGAACGACTATGGCTCCTCGCGCCAGCATCTGATCGAGGCGATCGACGGCTCGCTCGCGCGGCTCGGCGTCGACCACATCGACCTGTTCCAGCTGCACGGCCAGGACTACAACACGCCGGTGGAGGAGACGCTGTCCACGCTCGACCAGCTCGTGCGCGCCGGCAAGATCCGCTACATCGGCTGCTCCAACTTCTCCGGCTGGCACCTGATGAAGTCGCTGGCCGCCTCCGACCGCTACGGCTATCCGCGCTATGTCGCGCATCAGGCCTATTACTCGCTGCTCAACCGCGACTATGAGTGGGAGCTGATGCCGCTCGGCGTCGACCAGGGCGTCGGCGCCGTGATCTGGAGCCCGCTCGGATGGGGCAAGCTGACCGGCAAGATCCGCCGCGGACAGCCGGCCAAGCCCGGCACCCGCGCCCACGACATCGCCGGCACGGGACCGCATTACGAGGAGGAGCGGCTGTATCGCGTCGTCGACGCGCTCGACGGCGTCGCCAAGCAGACCGGCAAGACCATTCCGCAGGTGGCGCTGAACTGGCTGCTGCAGCGCCCGACCGTGTCGACCATCATCGTCGGCGCCCGCAACGAGAGCCAGCTCATGGAGAACATCGGCGCGCTCGGCTGGAGCCTGACGGCGGAGCACGTGGCCACGCTCGATGCCGCCAGCGACATTCCCGCCGCCTATCCGGTCTGGCATCAGCGCGGCTTCCCGATGCTGAACGAGCGGCGCTAGCCGACGAGCGAAACTGCTGTGGACCATCGGCCGCAGGCCTCGTGCCTGCGGCGCCGATGCATTTGACGACGTCCCCCGGCCGGCACTAAAATCACGCTTCGATCGTCACGTGGCCGCGCTCCGGTCATTCTGGAGCCGCCACAACGGGGGGCATCGACCCCGGACCGATCGGCGGTTGAGCCTCACGACTGTGCCGGACCCGCAGTCTTCAATGTGACGATGTTTGGCTCACTAAGTCGTCCCGGCGAACCGCATCCGATTTGTGCTGAAGAGCGAAACTCTTGCTCCTCACCCTGAGGAGCCCGCCGCAGGCGGGCGTCTCGAAGGGCGAGGCCCACACTGTGGCCTCATGGTTCGAGACGGCGCTCCGCGCCTCCTCACCTTGAGGGGCCGCTCCGAGAGCGGCGCTGCACCTTGATCATGCGAAGCTGCTTACGGCGAACGATGGTGGCGTATTCGGCTCGCCGGCTGTGCGATCAAATGCTCCATCCCTCTGCCGGATACGCCAGCGCCTCCGCCGGCTTGATCTCAGCGCCCAGCCCGTTGCAAAATCGGCTGGCATAGAACGCCAGCGGCAGGCCGTCCTGGTGCCGGCACCAGCGCACTTCGCCGATGAACAGCGTGTGGTCTGCGATCTCGATCGCGTTGACGACCTCGCAGCCGAACTGCGCGATCGCCTGCGGCAGCAGGAAGAAGCCATCGCGTTCGTCGAAGCTTGGTGCGCCCTGCGGCAGCGGTGCGCCGGCGAAATGCCGGCCGATCGCGACGTCATCCGCCGCGAGCACGTTGACCGCATAGCGGCCGGAGGTGCTCACCGCCTGCCAGGTGCGGCCGTGCTTCAGCGAGACCAGCACCGTCGGCGGCTGCATCGAGACCGTGGTGAAGCTGTTCGCAGTCATCCCGACCGGTGCACCCTGGGCATCGCGGCTCGCCACGACAGTCACGCCTGTCGAGAATCGCGACGCGGCTGCACGAAAGCTGGCCGGGTCCGGACGATGGCTCATCGGCTTCTCTCCGCCATCACGCTGCGAGCCTTGCCCGGTCATCGATCCAGGCATGAATGCGCCGATCGCTCGCCAGCCGGTCCCACTGCCGCTCCGGATAGTTGAAATTGTCGGTGAACTCGTCGCAGAGCGAGCGATCCTGCGCCATGGTGAAGATCAGCCGGCCCATCGCCTCCGACGGCGGCTGCAGCATCAGATTGGTCCAGCGCGCCGCGGCGAGCACGCGGTTCTCGCGCGCGCGATCGACCGTCTCGACGAAGCGGTCGTCGAACGCCACGGCGTCAACGATCGCCTTGCCGAGCTCGAACGCCGCATAGGAGGCCATGTTGGCGCCCTGGCCCATCATCGGATCGACCACGGAGTGCACGTCGCCGAGCGCGATCGCGATCTTGCCGTCGTCGAAGCTGACCGAGGAGCGCCGCACGGTCGGCACCACGGCGCCCTGCAGGAGGTCCAGCGGCTGCAGATCGAAGCGGTGCGTGTCGATCCGGTTGTAGGTGTGCGGATGGTGCCTTTCGAGCTTGTCGAGCATCGTCTGCCGGAAGGCTGAGGGATCGGCGTCGTAGTTGAGCGACACCAGCTCGGCCATGTCGCCGCCGGGGATGTTCTCCATCAGCAGCGCCGTCTTCATGCCGCCGAAGGTCAGCGTCGGAATCACGATCATCTCGCCATGCCCCGGCGAGACCGACAGCGTCACGCCGCGCGGATCGTCGCCCTCGGGGCTGCCGTGATCGACGCCGTCATACAGGCCGACACAAAGCAGGCGCTGCGGCTGGTTGTAGGGCGACAGCTCCGGCCGGTGGCTGAACATCCGCCCGAGCGCGCCCTTGCCGGTGGACACTACCAGCAGGTCGAAGCGCGCCACCAGCGCCGGAATGTCGTCGTCCTGAATGCTGGCATATTCGATCGCGCCGCCGCGATCCTCGAAATCCTTCATCAGCGCCGGCAGGTAGATCCGGTAGTCGACCGCGCGGCTCGGCTGCTTGAATGCGCCGCGAAAGAGCAGGGGGCTGCCCGGAAAATTGAAGAAGTGATCATGGTGGTGGTAGACGACATCAGGATCGTCCCAGTGGTTCACGCCGAGCTCGTTCTCGCGCGCGACCGTGATGCCGTGGTGCGCCACGGTGTTCATCAGCCGCGTTGCAGCATAATGCTCCGGCTCGCGGTCGGTCAGGACGGTCGCCTGGATGCCGTGCTTCTGCAGGTAGAGCGCGAGATGCAGCCCTCCGATGCCGGCGCCGACGATGCCAATCGACTTCTCCATGGGTCTCCCTCCCGTCTGATTTTTTTGAGAGGCTAGACCAGTCCTCCCGATGCCGTATACGGAATGGCAAGAATAAAACTCATTCCGGGGAGGAATGGATGGACCGGATCGACGCGCTGCAGACCTTCATCCGGGTCATGGAGGCCGGCAGCTTCACCCAGGCGGCGGCCGATCTCGGCCTGGGCCAGCCGGCGATCACCAAGCGCATCGCGCTCCTGGAGGAGCAGTTCGGCTGCAGGCTGTTCGTGCGCACCACGCGTAAGCTGCGGCCGACGCCCGAGGCCGACCGGGTGCTCAAGCTCGCCAAGGACATCGTCACCTTGTTCGAGAGCGCCGGCGTGCCATCGCCGAAGCGCGTCGGCGCGCCCTCCGGCACCCTGCGCATGACGGTGCCGACCTCGTTCGGCCGCTTCTTCTTCGCCGACATCTTTGCGGAGTATGGCCGCCGCTATCCCGAGGTGCGGCTCGACATCCGCTTCACCGAGCAGTTCGTCGACCTCGTCGAGACCGGCACCGAGCTCGCCATCCGCATCGGCGTGCTCTCATCGAGCTCGCTGGTCGCGCGCCGCGTCGGCACGGTCAAGCGGCTGCTGGTCGCGGCGCCATCGCTGCTCGCCAGACACCGCCCGCCGCGCCTGCCCAACGATCTGCGCCAGCTGCCCTGCGTGACCTATTCGCGGCTGTCGCCGAAGAACGAATGGAGCTTCGAATCCGAGACCGGCCGCCACGTCGTCGGCATTGCGCCCTCGCTCACCTGCGACGACGCCGACATCATGACCCAGGCCGCACTGGAGGGCCTCGGCGCCGCCGTGCTGCCGGACTGGTGCGCGGTGGGCCACATCGCCTCCGGCAAGCTCGTCCACCTGCTGCCGGACTACGATGTGCCGTCGCTGCCGCTCCACGTCGTCTATCCCGACCCGCAATGGATGTCGCACCGCGCCCGCCTGTTCCGCGACCTGATCATCGAGCGCGCGGACGTGTTCGCGATTGGTGCGGCAATGGCCACAAGAGTGTAGCGATGTTTGAACTCATTGTAGGTGAGGTCAGAATGAGCGCGGTGCCCGTGAATGCGCCCTCTCCCCTTGCGGGAGAGGGCATGGAGGACAGCGCGGCAAGCTCGGTTGGGTGAGGGGATGTCTCCACAAGCCGCGATCGCGGAGAGATACCCCTCACCAGAATGAGTGCGTCGAGAAGCCGGTGCAGCCCTCTCCCGCAAGGGGAGAGGGCGCTGTATCAGGCAGCGCACGCTGCTGCGCCATCGATTTCCTCTGCAGATCCGATCAGCGCAAACGCTTGTTAACGCTGAGGATGAACATCACCGGCGCTCTGATTGACGCACCGTCTCATCTGCCCGCAATCTCCGCGCGATTGCGCAAACAGTCATATTGCAGGGGCAGGGGATCGATGGACGAGGCCGTGAAGCCGGGCATTCCGCTGTGGTTCAAGCTTGCCTATAGCGCGTTCTGCGCGGTGCTGGTGCCGACCTATCTGATGGCCTACGGCCCGACCAACTTCCTGTATTTCTGCGATGTCGCGCTGTTGACCACGCTGGCCGCGGTCTGGCTGGAGAGCCCGCTGCTCGCCTCGGCGCCGGCGGTGGGAATCCTCCTGCCGCAGGCGTTGTGGGTTGTCGATTTCCTCGGCACCGCCGCCGGCCTGCCGATCACGGGCATGACGGCCTACATGTTCGACGCCAAGCTGCCGCTGTTCACCCGCAGCCTGTCGTTCTTCCATTTCTGGCTCCCGTTCGTGCTGGCCTGGCTGGTCTGGCGGCTCGGCTATGATCGCCGCGCCTTCGCGGTCTGGACCGTCGCCGCCTGGGCGCTGCTGTCGGTGTGCTACTTCCTGATGCCGCCGCCACCCGCGACCAGCGACCTGCCGGTCAACATCAACTACGTGTTCGGCCTCAGCGATGCCCTGGCGCAGAGCTTCATGCCGGGTCCGGCATGGTTCGCGATGCTGCTGATCGGCCTGCCGCTCGTGATCTTCTATCCGACCCACCGACTGCTGCTGCGCTATGCAGGCCGCGCGCCGGTGTTGACGGTTGTTCCCGCAAGGTTGTGATCCGCGCGTCTCTTTGAGGATCGTCGGCACGCGCCGCCCGCTGGCGTCGCTTCGGACACCGGCCTCTCCGCCGTCATTGCGAGCGAAGCAATCCAGAGTCCCACGCGCGGCCTGGATTGCTTCGCTTCGCTCGCAATGGCGAAGATGCTAAGGCTTTGCCTTGAACGGACCGATCGAACCGCGTGACGAAGGAGACGACGATGCGGCTGGCAGTGATTTCCGATGTGCATGGCAATCTGCCGGCGCTGGAGGCGGTGCTCGCGGACATCGAGACACGCGGGGTCGATGCCACCGTCAATCTCGGCGACTGCGTGACCAGCCCGTTGTGGCCGCGAGAGACATTCGACCTGCTGGAGTCGCTGCAGTTGCCGACCGTGCGTGGCAATCATGACCGCTGGATCGAGGAGTTTCCGGAAGAGAAGCTCTCTCCCGCCGGTCGCTTCGCTCGCGCGGCGCTGACCGCCGAGCAGCGCCGGGTGTTGCACGCGCTTCCGCCGCGGATCGCGCTGGACCACGGCATCCTCGCCGTTCACGGTACGCCCGACGATGACTGTGCCCTCCTGCTCGAGGAAATGCTCGACGATGGCCGTTACGTCCCGGCGCGCCGCGACGTGCTGGCCGCGCGTCTGGTCAATCTCGGCGGCGCCACGCTCGTGTTGTGCGGCCACAGCCATCGGCAGGCGATGGTGCAGGTGCCGCGCGGTCCTCTGGTGGTCAATCCCGGCAGCGTCGGCTGCCCTGTATTCGGCGACATCCCGATCGCGGCGCAGCTCGAATATCGCTCTCCGCACGCCCGCTATGCGGTGCTGACCGAACGTCGCGGGCATTGGCAGGCCGAGCTGCTGGCGCTGGCCTATGACTGGGATCACGCGGCGGCGCGCGCCGCCGAGAGCGGTTTTCCGCATTGGGCCAGTGCATACGCCTCCGGCGCGGTGCTGTGAGGGATCGGCGAACAACGACGTGGTGATTGCGATTCCGCGTGCACGTCGGGCAAATCGATCCACCGCACGACCATGTTGGCGATGCCAATGGGCGCAGCCTGCGTCGAACAAGCGTGCGCCGAGAGACTAATTTCATGAGCGCCTTCAAGCTGATTTGCCCTGTCCAGTCCTGCTGCGAAAAATATCGCTGTTTCGTTTTTCCGGAATTCATGCTTCGATGGGCCCGTCCCGCCCCGGCACGAGGGGCGTATCGCGATCGTCACGACACGCGGGGTGGGATGCGATGGGCGCTTGGGGCTGCAGCATGGCTGATGCCGTGCGGACGAACAGCCCTGGCGCACGCCGAAATCGCATGGTCCTGGCCTCCCGACGCTGAGGCCAAGCCGGTGGGGACGATGATCCGCCGGTGACGGGGGCAAGACAGCCGGTCCCCGGGGAGAGTGCGTATAAGGCGTAGAGCCGTCGTGCAGGGAATGCCGGTTGACCGGCTGGACCTGTGGTGACTGCCGCCTGCTTTCTTTCTGCAGGCGGGCCATGGGTTGCGGCCAGCACCCGGCATTCCCTGCGCCCTCGACCTGAACGAGGGGGACATGGACGATCATGACTCGGGCACATCGTGCCGCGGGAACGACGAGTTGCATCCAGCCCTGTCAGCGCGCGCATTCGGAGGTTCCGTAATTCTACGGGCGGGACAATTAACGCGGCTGAAGCAGCCGATCGGGCATGGCAAGGGATCACAAGGAAGGTTCTGCGCGCTCATGAATTGGCCTGGGGATCCCACGCGCTCGAAGCGAACGGCCGGCGGCAGCCCGCTGGGGGCCTTCTTCCTTTGGATCGGCGGCTTCGGGGCCATCGAAGGTCTCGACGACGAAGCGCTGACCGAGCGCGATCGCCGGCGCATCCGCGCGCGGCAGGTCGATGCCGTCGCGCGCCTCGTCCCCGTGACCATCGGCATCAACTTCGCCAACGCCGCCATCATCCTCGGCGTGTTCTGGAACACCGTCTCCAATCTCTTTCTCTTCGCGTGGGGCGCCGCGATCGCCGTGGCCGGCGGCATGGCGCTGCGCGGCTGGTGGCGCGCGCGCAAGTCGCGGCCGCAGGAGGCGTCCGAACGCGCCACCTCCCGGATGACGCTGCAGGCGTTTTTCTTGGCGACCATCTGGGGATCGCTGCCGCTGATCGTGATGCCGCAGGTCGATCCGCATCTGCAGATCATCGTGGGCTCGCTGATGACCGGGATGATCTCCGGTGGCGCGTTCGCGATGTCGAGCGTGCCGCGGGCTGGTCTCGCCTACACCTGGACCCTGATGCTCGCCTCGGTCGGCTCGCTTTTTCTTTGCGGCGGCGCGACCTATCTCGTGCTCGTCGTGTTCCTGCTGCTCTACACCTCGTTCATGGTGCGGCACCTGGTGTCGCACGGCAACGTGTTCCTGGAAAACCTGAAGGCGCAGATCCGGCACGAGCGCCAGAACGAGACGATCTCGCTGCTTCTGAAGGAATTCCAGGAGAACGCCGCGAGCTGGCTGTGGCAGACCGATGCCGAGGGCCGTCTGATCGACGCGCCGCAGCGCTTCGCCGACGTGGCCCAGCTTCCGCTCGATCAGCTCAAGGGCGAGCGGCTGATCGATACGCTGAAATATCTCTGCCCGACGGATACGGCGACGCTCAAGACGTTCGCCGATCGGATGGCGCAGCGGCTGTCGATCCCGGAGATCCTGATCCACGTCGTGGTCGCCGGCGGCGAGCGCCGCCGTTGGGCGCTGACGGCGCGGCCGGCGCGGGATCACGAGGGCAAGTTCGCAGGCTATCGCGGCTTCGGCCGCGACGTCACCGAGCGCTGGCGCGCCGAGCAGGCGGAAGCTGAAAGCCGCGCCAAGTCCGACTTCCTGGCGATGATGAGCCACGAGATCCGCACGCCGATGAACGGCGTGCTCGGGCTCGCTTCGACCTTGCTGGAGACCAAGCTCGACGACGAGCAGCGTCATGCGGTCATGACGATCCGCGAGTCCGGCGACAACCTGCAGCGCATCCTCAACGACATCCTCGATCTGTCCAAGCTCAACGCCGGCAAGCTCGAATTCGAGACGGTGGAGTTTTCGCCGGCGGCGCTGGTCGAGGCGGTTACTGCCATCATGGGCGTCAACGCGAAATCGAAGAGCCTGCTGGTCAACGCGGATATCGATCCGAAGCTGCCGCCGGCGCTCAAGGGCGACGTGGCGCGCATTCGTCAGGTGCTGATCAATCTCGCCTCCAATGCGGTGAAGTTCACCGAGCAGGGAGGCATCACCATCGCCGTGGCCTGCCGCGCGCGCGACGATCAGAAGGCGACCATCGAGTGGCGCGTTTCCGACACCGGCATCGGCATTCCCGCCGATCGGGTCGGCAAGCTGTTCACGGATTTCGCCCAGGCCGATGCCTCGATCAACCGCCGCTTCGGCGGCACCGGGCTCGGGCTCGCGATCTCCCGGCGGATCATCGAGCAGATGGGCGGGGTCATCGCGGTGTCGTCGGTGCAGGGCGAAGGCTCGACCTTCCGCTTCAGCCTGACCTTGCCGTGGAGCGACAAGCAGGTGTCCGATCAGCGCGGCGACCGCGTCGGCGCCGGCGACCTCAAGGCGCGGATCGAGGCGCTCGGTCGTCCCTTGCGCGTGCTGATCGCCGAGGACGACGCCACCAACCGCATGGTGGTGTCGAAGATGCTGCAGGAGTTCCCGGTCGACAAATGCATCGTCCCGGACGGCTTGCAGGCAGTGAAGGCGGCCGACGAACGGGAGTTCGACCTGGTGCTGATGGATGTCCGCATGCCGGAGATGGACGGCATCACCGCGACCCGGGCCATCCGGGCGAAGGGCGGACGGCTTGTCGCGCTGCCGATCATCGCGCTGACCGCGAATGCCTTCCCCGACGATATCAAGCAGTGCCGCGAGGCCGGCATGACCGACTTTCTGGCCAAGCCGTTGCGCAAGCCGGCGATGGTGGCGGCGATGCTGAAGGCGATCGGCACGCCCGCGCCGAACGTCGAGGCGCCGGCGCTTGCGCCGTCCGATGTCCCGGCCGCGACGGCGGAGGCCTGAGCCGATAACGAGGGGCGCTAGACCGAGAAACTGGTGCCGCAGCCGCAGGAGGCGGTGGCGTTGGGATTATTGACCCGGAACGAGGCGCCCATCAGGTCGTCGACGAAATCGACCTCCGAGCCGGCGAGGAACGGCACCGAGGCCGGATCGACCAGCACCACGGCGCGATCGCGCTCGATGACGAGGTCGTCTTCGGCCTTGGCACGATCGATGTCGAACTTGTACTGGAAGCCGGAGCAGCCGCCGCCTTCGACCGAGATGCGCAACATCGCGCCGGCGCTCTCCTTGCCGAGGATCTCTCCGATGCGGCGGGCGGCGCGTTCGCTGATGGTGACGGGGCCGGTCGAGGCATCGGTCATGGCAGGAGGTCTCCGAGGGTCGTGCGTCATGCCCTATTCATTTGGTCCCGGGCACTCCCCATAGTTATGTGGGCTCCGCCGAGGAATCAAATCGCAAAAGGAACAATTGCCCGTGTCGGTCGGAATGGCTGCCCCCCGCGCTCCCTATTCCTGCGATCCCGATCGCAGCCGGGGCCGCCTGTTCGCCGAGCCGCCGTCCCGAACCCGCAGCCCGTTCCGCAGGGATTGCGACCGGGTGATCCATTCGACCGCCTTCCGAAGGCTCAAGCACAAGACCCAGGTGTTCGTCTTCCACGAAGGCGACCATTACCGCACCCGTCTGACCCATTCTTTGGAAGTCGCCCAGATCGCCCGCGCCCTGGCCCGCCAGTTCGGCCTCGACGAGGACCTGACGGAGACGCTGGCCTTGGCGCATGATCTCGGCCATCCGCCGTTCGGCCATGCCGGCGAGCGCGCTCTGAACCGCTGCATGGCGGAGCATGGCGGCTTCGACCATAACGCCCAGACATTGCGCATCGTCACCTCGTTCGAGCAGCGCTACCCCGATTTCGATGGTCTCAACCTGACCTGGGAATCGCTCGAAGGCATCGTCAAGCACAACGGGCCGTTGCAGGCGCCGATCCCGCCGGGAATCGCCGAGTTCAATGCCCGATTTGACCTGGAGCTGTGGAGCTACGCCTCGCTCGAGGCCCAGGTCGCCGCGCTCGCGGACGACATCGCCTATGACGCCCACGACATCGACGACGGGCTGCGGGCCGGCCTGTTCACGGTCGATGACCTCCAGGAGATTCCGCTGCTCGCGGCGATGATCGCCGAGATCGACCGGCAATATCCGGCGCTCGACCCGATCCGGCGCGGCGCCGAGCTGGTGCGCGAGCTGATCTCCTACCTGATCGCCGCCGTAGCGGCCGAAGCCGAGCGCCGGATCTCGCGGGCGCAGCCGATGTCGCCGCACGACATCAGGCGGCACAGCGGGCCGCTGGTGGCATTTCCGGCCGATGTCGCCGAGCACGAGGCGACAATCAAGGGGTTTCTCTGGCAGCGGATGTACCGCCATGAGCGGGTGATGCGGGTGATGCGCGACGCCGAGCGCATCGTCGCCGACCTGTATGGCCGCTACCACGAGGACGGTTCGACGCTGCCCGCAGGCTGGCTGGACGGTTGCGACGGCGAGGGCGATCGGGCTCGCCGCATCGGCCATTTTATCGCCGGAATGACGGACCGTTTCGCCTTAACCGAGCACCACCGGCTTTTTGACTCGACTCCGGATTTGCGTTAGGCGGCGGCATGGTCGAACAAGCTTCCACCCCTTACCTTTTTGCCGACATGCTCGCGCGTGTCCACACCATCTGCGCCATCATCGCCAAGCAGGGCGGCTGGCCCGAGGGCATCGATTTCTCGCGCGTGGTGGTCGAGCCGCCGCGCGATCCGAGCCATGGCGACATGGCCACCAATGCCGCGATGGTGCTCGCCAAGGAGGCGAAGGCCAAGCCGCGCGAGCTCGCCGAACAGATTGCCGAGCGCCTGCGCGCCGACGAGCTGGTCGCCAAGGTCGACGTCGCCGGACCGGGCTTCATCAACCTGACCCTGCAGCCGACCGTCTGGGCGCAAGCGCTCGGCACGATCCTGCGCGAAGGCGCTGCCTACGGCCGCGTCGCGCCGGTGTCCGGCGCGCCGAAGGTCAACGTCGAGTACGTCTCGGCCAATCCGACCGGGCCGATGCATGTCGGGCACTGCCGCGGCGCCGTGTTCGGCGATGCGCTATGCAGCCTGCTGCAGTTCGCCGGGCGCGACGTCACGCGCGAGTACTACATCAACGACGCCGGCGCCCAGGTCGACGTACTCGCGCGCTCCGCCTTCCTCCGGTATCGCGAGGCGCTGGGTGAGGATATCGGCGCCATTCCGGACGGGCTGTATCCCGGCGACTACCTGAAGCCGGTCGGGCAGGCGCTGGCGGCCGAGCACGGCGACAAGCTCAAGGCCATGCCTGAGACCGAGTGGCTGCCGATCGTACGCGACAAGGCGATCACGATGATGATGGCCGAGATCAAGGACGATCTCGCCGCGCTCAACATTCGTCATGACGTGTTCTTTTCGGAGCGCTCGCTGATCGCCGGTGCGACCAACAAGGTTGCCGACACGATCGAGTTCCTGCGCGAGCGGGGCGACGTGTATGAAGGCCGTCTGCCGCCGCCGAAGGGCGCGCCGCCCGAGGACTGGGAGGATCGCGAGCAACTGCTGTTCCGCGCTACCGCCTATGGCGATGACGTCGATCGTCCCCTGATCAAGTCGGACGGCAGCTACACCTATTTCGCCTCCGACATCGCCAATCACCGGCACAAGTTCGAGCGCGGATTCGCCGACCTGATCGACGTGTTCGGCGCCGATCACGGCGGCTACATCAAGCGCATGCAGGCCGCGGTGAAAGCGGTGACCGCCGGACAGGCGGTGCTCGACGTCAAGGTCGTGCAGCTCGTCAAGCTGTTGCGCAATGGCGAGCCGGTGAAGATGTCGAAGCGCTCCGGCGACTTCGTCACCTTGCGGGAAGTTGTTGATGAAGTGGGGCGCGATGCGGTCCGTTTCATGATGCTCTATCGCAAGAACGACGCCGTGCTCGATTTCGACCTGGCCAAGGTGATCGAGCAGTCGCGCGACAATCCGGTGTTCTACGTCCAGTACGGTCACGCGCGGGGGCATTCGATCTTCCGCAATGCGCGGGAGAGCGTGCCCGAGCTGCCGGAGGAGGAGGGGGCACGGCTGGCGTTCCTCCGCGACGCCAACCTCGAAAAACTCTCCGACTCGGCCGAACACGACCTCTTGAAACGCCTGGCACTGTACCCACGTACGGTGGAGAGCGCGGCCCTGGCGCATGAGCCGCACCGGATCGCCTTCTACCTGTATGAACTTGCAAGCGAATTTCACGCCCTCTGGACGCGGGGGCGGGATTTGCCCTATTTACGCTTCATTATCGATGATGATGCAGAATTGACCAAGGCACGTTTGGCCATGGTTCAGGGCGTCGTCTCGGTTCTGGCGTCGGGACTTGCGATCTTGGGCGTTAATGCTCCTGATGCAATGCGCTGATTGGGGGAAACACACGACTTCAGTTGGGGGCCTCAATCTGGCAGGGTCCGCCTTAGGACGCATATGCGGCTCACCCGCAGGGACGCTTCATCACGATGGCTGATCGTTACCAGGACAGACCCTTTCCCGCTGATGGTTTTGGCCGTGGTGGAAACCAGCAGGCCGATGCCGATCCGCTCGCCGAACTCGCTCGCCTGATCGGGCAGAACGATCCTTTTGCCGCCTCGGGCCGGGCCACCCCGCAGTCTCAGCCGCGGCCGATGGCGCGCCCCGCGGCGCCCGCGCCAGAACAGCCGGTCCCCGGCATGCCTTCGGCCGGTGCCCCGGCCTGGATGCAGCGAGCCCAGCCTGCCGCCGCCAACCCCTTCGCCGACATGGGCCGCGAGCCGCCGCAGCCGGCGCCCGCACCGCCGGCCTTTCCGGCGGGCTATCAGGATCCGCGCGGCCAGCCAGGCTTCCCTGATCAGGATTTCGCGCCCGCGCCCGCTCCCCGGCAGCAGCAGGGTTATCCGAACGCGGAGTTCGCCGATCAGTTGTCCAAGCTCGACTACAGCGTCGGCGAGTCGCGCCACGGGTTCGCCGAGAATGATCGCGACTACAACCGCGACAATGGCTTCGATGACGACGAGCCGGACTCCTCGCGCTATGACGATGCGCTGTTCGGGCAGATGGGCTCGGGACAGCAGGGGTTTCAGGGCGACAACGATTTCCAGGACAGCCAATACGGCTATCAGGACGGTTACGACGAAGGCGAGGAAGAGGAGCGGCCGCGGCGGCGCAGCGGCATGAGCACCGTGCTCGCGGTGCTGACCCTTGCGGTGGTCGGCACCGGCGGCGCCTACGGCTACAAGACCTACATCTCGTCCGGCCGGACCGGCGAGCCGCCGATCATCCGCGCTGACAACAGTCCGACCAAGATCATGGCCCAGCAGGATCCGACGCCGAAGGTGCCGGATCGGCTGCTCGGCAATGACGGCGGCGAGAAGCTGGTGTCCCGCGAGGAGACGCCGATGGATCTGAACACCCGCGGCGGCAATCCGCGCGTGGTGTTCCCGCAGATGAACCAGAATGCGGCTCCGCCGCCGGTCAGCGCCGGGGCGGCCCCGATGTCGCAGATGGCCAATGCCAATGGCATTTTGCCCAACAGTGATCCGCGTCCGATCAAGACGCTGTCCGTGACGGGAGGCAATCAGGCCGCCGCGGTCGATCCGCCGATGCCTGCGACGCCTGCAACCAAACCGGCGGCGACGCCGAAGGGCCGTAAATCGCCGGCCAACGCCAACGCGTCGGCCGCCAACGACAGCCCGATGCCGCTGACACCGCAGCCGGCCGCGCCGGCGAGCGCGCCGGCCCGGATCGCCGCCGCCGTGCCGGTCACCGAGCAGACCCAGAACGATCGGACCGGCGGTTATCTGGTCTCGATCTCGTCGCAGGCCAGCGAGGCCGAGGCGATGACATCGTACAAGGCGGTGCAGGACAAGTACGGCGCCGTGCTGGGCAAATACGAGCCGATCATCAAGCGGATGGATCTGGGTGAGAAGGGTGGCGTCAGGTACCGCGCGGCCGTCGGGCCCTTCGCGACGAAGGAAGAGGCCAACAAGATGTGCGGATCGTTGAAAACTGCCGGCGGACAGTGTTTCCCGTTTAGCAACAATTAAGGCTCGCTTGACCGCCTCCGAGGCGGGGTCTATGCGGCCCGCATGACCATGCGGGCTTTCATTACCGGCATCTCCGGACCTGATCTCAGCGACGCCGAGCGCGCGTTCATCCGCGAGTTCAGGCCCTGGGGCTTCATCCTGTTCAAGCGCAACGTCCAGTCACCCGCCCAAGTGACTGAACTGGTTGAGGAATTAAGGGCCTGCGTCGGCCGCGCCGACGCTCCCGTCCTGATCGACCAAGAGGGTGGCCGGGTGCAGCGGCTGGGGCCGCCGCATTGGCCGGCCTATCCCGCCGGCGTGGTGTTCGACCGTCTCTACGACCTTGATTCGGCCGCAGGCCTCCGTGCCGCCTGGCTCAGCGCCCGCCTGATCGCCGATGACCTGATCGCGCTGGGCATCACCGTGGATTGCCTGCCGCTCGCCGACGTCCCCGTCGCTGGCGCCGATGCCGTGATCGGGGATCGGGCCTATGGCACGACGCCAGAAAAGGTGGCGGCGATCGCCAGGGCGGTGACGGAGGGGCTGGAGCAGGGCGGCGTGCTGCCGGTCCTGAAGCACATTCCGGGGCATGGCCGGGCCACCGCCGACACCCATTTCCGGCTGCCGACCGTGGACGCGCCAGAAGCGGAACTCGATGCAACCGATTTCGCCGCCTTCGGGCTGCTGGCCGACCTCCCGATGGCGATGACTGCACATGTTGTGTTTAGCGCGATCGACGCCGCCCATCCGGCCACGACTTCTGCGACAATGATCGAACGGGTGATTCGCAAACGGATCGGGTTCCAGGGTTTGTTGATGAGTGATGACGTTTCCATGAACGCATTGGCCGGATCGATCGCCGAGCGCACGCGTGCGATCGTGGCGGCCGGCTGCGACATGGTTCTGCATTGCAACGGCAAGCTCGACGAGATGCAGGCCGTGGCCGCCGAGACGCCGGAGCTGGCCGGCCAAGCCCTGATCCGCGCCGATCGTGCACTTGCGGCGCGCAAGGCACCCACAGGCTTCGATCGTGACGCCGCGCGCGGCGAGCTCGACGCCCTGATCAACCGGCTGGGACCCGCGAGCGCATGACCGCTGAAATTCTGTCGTTTGAAACCGGCCGTCCCACGACGGAGCTGGCTGAGGCCGAGCCGGCGTTGGTCGTCGACGTCGAGGGCTACGAGGGCCCGCTCGACCTGCTGCTCGCGCTGGCGCGGCAGCAGAAGGTCGACCTCGCCAAGATCTCGATCCTGGCGCTCGCCGACCAATATCTTCAGTTCATCGAGGCCGCCCGCAAGATCCGGCTGGAGCTCGCCGCCGACTATCTCGTGATGGCGGCCTGGCTCGCCTTTCTGAAGTCGCGCCTGCTGCTGCCCGAGCCGCCGGCGCAGGAAGGTCCGAGCGCCGAGGAGATGGCCACGGCACTGGCCAACCGGCTGCGCCGGCTGGAGGCGATCCGCGAGGCCGCCAATCGCCTGATGAACCGGCCGCAGTTCCAGCGTGACGTGTTCCCGCGCGGCAACCCGGAGGCCATCGCGGAGGTCCGTCGTCCCAAGTTCACCGCGACCCTGTTCGACCTGCTTTCGGCCTATGCCATCCAGCGGCAGTCGCGCGTCGTCACGTCCGTTCATATGGCCAAGCGCACCGTCTGGTCGCTCGCCGAGGCGCGCGCGTCGCTCGAACGGCTCGTCGGCATGACGGAGGTGTCGGACGACTGGGGGTGTCTCGACGACTACCTGCTGGACTACGTCGTCGAGCCTGCACAGAAGGCCACCGTCTTCGCATCGAGCTTTGCGGCCGTCCTCGAACTGGTGCGCGAAGGCAAGCTCGAGCTGAACCAGAAGCAGGCGTTCGCGCCGCTGTATTTTCGTAAGCGTCCACCGATCCAGCCCGGCGCCATGGCTGCGCCGGACTTGACGGTTGAGTAACGAAGAAGGAGACCCTGCCATGGCAAGCTTGGCGGAACTGCGCATGGAAGAGCCCGACGAGATCGCGATCGAGCCCGCGGCGCGCCCCGAAGAGTTGCGCATCCTCGAGGCTCTCCTGTTTGCCTCGGCCGAACCGCTCGAGCAGGCCGCGCTCGCCAAGCGTATGCCTGAAGGTGTCGACATCAAGGCCGCACTGGCGCAGCTGCAGGCGGAGTACGCCAATCGCGGCGTCAATCTCGTGCGCGTTGCCAACAAATGGACCTTCCGCACCGCCGGCGATCTCGCCTGGCTGATGACGCGCGAGAGCACCGAGACGCGCAAGCTGTCGCGTGCGGCGATCGAGGTGCTGGCCATTGTCGCCTATCATCAACCGGTGACGCGCGCCGAGATCGAAGAGATCCGCGGCGTCGTCACCTCCAAGGGAACGCTGGACGTTCTGCTGGAGACCGGCTGGATCAAGCCGCGCGGGCGCCGCAAGACCCCAGGCCGTCCGCTGACCTTCGGCACCACCGATGCGTTCCTGGCCCAGTTCAGCCTCGAGACCCTGGGCGATCTGCCAGGCCTGGAAGAGCTGAAGGGCACGGGCCTGCTGGATTCCCGTCTGCCGACCGGCTTCACCGTCCCGACGCCATCGGACGATCCGACGCTCCGGGAGGACGAGGAGCCGCTGGATCCGGGCGATCTCGATCTGGCGCTTGCGCCGGCGGTCGAGGCCGAACCTGGCGACGCTGAGGAGGCAGAGGCCGAAACGGCGGAGATGGAAACAGTCGCAGCCGAGACGGCGGCGGCCGAGGCTGCCGAGGGCGAGATGGGAACCGCCGAGACCGCGGTTCAGGACGACGCCTCGTCGCAGGTCGCCGTTGGCGATCTGGAACTGCCCGGCACCGATGCGGAAACCGACACGACGGAGGTGGACTTCGCCGTCGAGGAGACCGAGCTCGAGCAGGAGGACGAGGCCGTGACCGAGCTCGTCGAAACTTCTGCCGAGGCTCAGGCTCAGGTGGAGGACGAGGCAGAAGCAGAGGCCGAAATCGACGCGGCAGACCACGAGATCGACGCCGCCGATGACGAGCACGATCGCGATACCGACGAGGACGGCTCGCCGCACCGGGAGTAGCGGCTTTGGCGTCGTTAACACTCGCGTTATTACGTAGGTCCGGCCGCGATTTGGCGGACCTTAAGTGCTTGTTTTTGGGGGCGCTGACGCCTACCTTCCGGCCAGATCGGGCTCTCCGCGCGCCGCTTTCGGCTGATTGCCGCCTTGGTTCGTGTTGCTGTTTCGCAATCGAATGCTAGAAGCGAAGTGTCGCGGTCAAGTCCATGGATATGACGCGGTTTCGGCGGTAGCGTCGACGGGCAGTCGGGTGAAGGCTGCGCCGGTGTTTGGAGGGTTGCAGGATGGGTTCGCTTAGCATTTGGCACTGGATCGTCGTGATCGCGGTCGTCCTGCTGTTGTTCGGGCGCGGCAAGATTTCCGATCTGATGGGCGACGTCGCGCAGGGCATCAAGGCGTTCAAGAAGGGCATGCAGGACGACGACAAGGCGCCGGAGAAGACCGAGCCCGTCAAGTCGATCGATCATGGCGCCACGCCTTCGGCCACCCGCACGGATGTCGGCAGCAAAGCCGTTTGATCTGCGCGTGAAAGGCGCGGGCGGCGCGCCCCCGCAGGGACGGCACCGGGACCTGTTCAGGCAGGCCCGGGCAGGCGGGATCAGAGGCGTCGTCGCGTAGGCGGATTGTTTCATGTTCGATATCGGCTGGAGTGAGCTGCTCGTCATTGGGGTCGTCGCGTTGATCGCGATCGGTCCCAAGGAGCTTCCGGGCGTCCTGCGCATGGTCGGGCAATGGATCGGCAAGGCGCGCCGGATGGCCTCGGAGTTCCAGGGCCAGTTCCAGGAGGCGATGCGCGAAGCGGAAATGGCCGACCTCAAGAAGAGTTTCGACGAGGTCCGTGAGGCCGCCAGCGGTTTCACCCCGACCGGCGTGATCTCCTCGTTGCAGCGCGACGTCGACAAGGCTCTCGATATCGAGGGGATCGACAAGCCTACTGAGCCGGCGCCCGCACCGGACGCGGCCGCTGCTTCGTCCGAGCCTCCTTTGATGACCCCGACGACCCCCGAACCGCCGCAGGCCGAGACCTTCGTGGAGGCTGAAGCTCATCAACCGGTGGGCGAGCCGCTGGCGATCGTACGTGAAATCAAGCCCGAGCCGCAGCCCGAAATGTCTGCGTCAGCAGAAGCTGAACGCCTGAAGGACGCCAAAGCGTCATGACCGTCGAAGATATCGAGGCCAGCAAGGCCCCGTTGATGGACCACCTGATCGAGCTGCGGTCGCGGCTGATCAAGGCGCTGCTCGGCTTCGGCGTGGCCTTCATCTTCTGCTTCTTCTTCGCCAAGCAGATCTACAACATCCTAGTGCTGCCGTTCGTCTGGGTGGCAGGTGCCGAGAACAGCAAGTTCATCTACACCCAGCTGCTCGAATATTTCATCACGCAGCTCAAGCTGGCGATGTTCGGCGCCGGCTTCATCTCCTTTCCGATCATTGCGACGCAGATCTACAAGTTCGTGGCGCCCGGCCTCTACCGCCACGAGCGCAATGCTTTCCTCCCTTACCTGATAGCGACCCCCGTCTTCTTCGTGCTCGGCGCCATGCTGGTCTATTTTGCGGTGTGGCCGATGATCGTGCGCTTCTCACTCGGCATGCAGCAGCTCGGCGGCCCCGAGACGGCGCAAATCGCGTTGATGCCAAAGGTCGGCGAATATCTGTCGCTGATGATGTCGCTGATCTTCGCCTTCGGCATCGCATTCCAGCTCCCGGTCATCCTGACCCTGCTTGGGAGGATCGGCATCGTCACCTCGCAGATGCTGAAGGAGAAGCGGCGCTATTTCATCGTGATCGCCTTCATCATCGCAGCCGTCCTGACGCCGCCCGACGTGCTCAGCCAGGCCTCGCTGGCATTGCCGCTGCTGGCCCTCTACGAGGGCGCGATCATCGCGGTCGGCATCGTCGAGAAGCAGGCGGCTGCGGCCAAGGCGGGCTCTTCGTCGGGCTCCGGCAACTTGCCGACCACGCCAGCGGAATAGGGCAGGCCCGCAAGCCCGGGCTCCATCCCGGGCGTTGCCTGTTCCCATCCGCCGCCTTTCGCGGTAGTGCAGGCCGGCCCGTGATCCACGGCGACTCGCCGACATCTTTCGTTCCCAGGACCGAACGACCATGCACGACATCAGATCGATCCGTGACAACCCGCAAGGTTTCGATGCGGCGCTGACGCGCCGGGGTCTGTCGCCCCAGTCGTCGCAACTGCTGGGCATCGACGAGCGGCGTCGCGCGGCGATCCTGGCGTCCGAGCAGGCGCAGGCCCGGCGCAACGCCGCTTCCAAGGAAATCGGCGAGGCCAAGAAGGCCAAGGACGAGGCGCGTGCGAGCGCGTTGATGGAGGAGGTCGCGAGGCTCAAGACCACGATGCCGGAGCTCGAGGCCGCAGCGAAGCAGGCCGACCAGGAGCTGGCGCGCGAGCTGTCAGCGATTCCGAATCTGCCGCTCGACGAAGTGCCCGACGGCAAGGACGAGCACGACAATGTCGAGCGCCATGTGTTCGGCGCCAGGCGCAACTACGCGTTCGCGCCCAAGCCGCATGACGACATTGGTTCACCGCTCGGCATGGACTTCGAGGCGGCCGCAAGACTGTCGGGCGCGCGGTTCGTCGTCCTGAAGAAGGGACTGGCGCGGCTGGAGCGCGCGCTTGGGCAATTCATGCTCGACCTGCACACGACCGAGCACGGCTACACCGAGATCAACCCGCCGCTGCTGGTGCGTAACGACGTCATGTTCGGCACGGGACAATTGCCGAAGTTCGAGGACGACCAGTTCTGGGCCGTGAAGGGCGAGCTGATTGCGGAGCCGGATGATCGCCTCAAGACCGAGCGGCTCGGACTCATTCCAACTGCTGAGGTTGCCCTGACCAACCTCGTGCGCGAGTCCATCGTCGACGAGAAGGAGCTGCCGATGCGGCTCACGGCGCTGACGCCGTGCTTCCGCGCCGAGGCAGGCGCGGCCGGCCGCGACACCCGCGGCATGATCCGTCAGCATCAGTTCACCAAGGTCGAGCTGGTCTCGATCACGACGCCGGAAACCAGCAAGGACGAGCATGAGCGCATGCTGGCCTGCGCCGAGGAGGTGCTGCGCCGGCTCGATCTGCACTATCGCGTCATCACGCTGTGCACCGGCGACATGGGCTTCTCCTCGCAGAAGACCTACGACATCGAGGTCTGGATGCCGGGGCAAGGCGATGGCGGCGCCTTCCGCGAGATCTCCAGCTGTTCGGTGTGCGGCGACTTCCAGGCGCGCCGCATGGATGCACGCTATCGCGGAAGTGACGGCAAGCCGCGCTTCGTGCACACATTGAACGGCTCGGGCACGGCTGTCGGCCGTGCGCTGATCGCGGTCATGGAGACCTATCAGCAGGCCGACGGCTCGATCGCGGTCCCCGACGTGCTGCAGCCCTATATGGGCGGCCTCAAGGTGGTGGCCGCCGAGCCATAGCGCCGCGGCAAATTGCATCCGCCCCCGTCGCCGCCATTGCGTGGCGGCCGGCGGGTCGTATCCTCCGGTTCTGTTCAGCAATTGCTTTTCAGAAACCGGCAACATGGTCCTGCATCGGGATATTTTCTGGATCGGGCGGCAATGGGCCGTCACCGGCTCCGGCATCCAGGCGGTCGATCAGCGCCTGAAGGGAGCGTTCGACGTCGATTGCTCGAGGGTCTGGGACGAGGGTCTGCACGACTCGCTGCGCGATCAGCCCTGGTTCAACCCGGTCGACTTCGAGAAGGCGTTGAGTGTCGCGCGGGCCCGGTTTGCAGCAGTGCCGCCGACCGAGCCTTCAGCAGTGCCGGCGCCTCCTGCTCAGCAGGCAGCCGGCGTATCCGGCACGTCCAGCCTACCGTTGAGGCTGGGCATACGAGGGCAGCTCGCCAGGTTCCTGCCGCAGTGGCGGATCCGGCATTGACCGGGTGATGCCGGCGAGCGCTCGGGTTTGCCTCGCTGCTGCACAGCAGATAAGACACCCCCGAACGATGCTTTCGAAGAGACGGAAGGTTGGCCATGCGGATTCTCTGCACCAATGACGACGGGATCCATGCGCCGGGTCTCAAGGTGATCGAGGAGATCGCACGGGCCCTGTCCGACGACGTCTGGATCGTGGCGCCCGAGCTCGACCAGAGCGGCGTGTCGCATTCGCTCTCGCTCAATGATCCGTTGCGGCTGCGCGAGGTCGGCCCGCGCCACTTTGCCGTGCGCGGCACGCCGACCGACTGCGTCATCATGGGGGCCCGGCATATCCTGGGGGCGAAGCTGCCCGACGTGGTGCTGTCCGGCGTCAACAAGGGCCGCAACGTTGCCGAGGACGTGGTCTATTCGGGCACCATCGCCGGCGCGCTCGAAGGCACCATTCTCGGCTTGCCGTCGTTCGCCCTGTCGCAGGAATTCAGCATCGCCACTCGCGACAAGCCGTCCTGGGACACCGCGCTCAAATTCGGCCCGCAGATCGTGCGCAAGGTGCTCGAAGCCGGCGTGCCGAGGAATACAGTGATCAACGTCAACTTCCCCGCCTGTGCACCGGAAGAGGTCAGGGGCGTCGTGGTCACCCGCCAGGGCAAGCGCAATCTCGGCTTCTTGAAGGTCGATGAGCGGCGCGACGGCCGCGGCAACCCCTATTTCTGGATCGGCTTCGACCGGGCAGCTTCGCTCGATTTGCCCGACGAGGGGACGGACCTCGCAGCTCTCGCGGCGCACTACGTGTCAGTGACTCCGCTTCGCCTGGATCGCACGGACGAGGCGTTCTCCGGCAAGCTCAGCGACATTCTCGGCTGAAGCGCCTTCTACCCCTGCGGCTCAGCGCCACGCAGGGCATGATCGATCGCCTTTCCGAGCGTCTCGAGCTGGAACGGCTTCTGCAGGGCCGGCCGGTCGCGATATTCTTCCGGCAACCCCGACGAGCCGTAGCCGGTTGCGAAGATGAAGGGCCGGTTGCGCGCCTTGATGAGATCGGCCACCGGCGAGATGACCTTGCCGTTGACGTTGACGTCGAGAATGGCAACGTCGAAATAGGTGCTCTCGGCCAGCCGCATCGCTTCGCCGATTTCGCCGGCCTCGGCCGCGACGGTGTAGCCGAGCTCTTCCAGCATGTCGGCCACCATCATTCGGATCATGACTTCGTCTTCAACCAAAAACACAGAGCCGCGCGGCGGCCGCGGTGCAGTCATGATGTCAGTCCTTGCCCATATCCGATTTGACGCTCGCAAATAACGGCTTATGGCGCAACGTCAACAATGTCGTCTTTCATGGCCGTGCGGCGTGGGCACGATCGCCCATAAGGTGAACGAACCGGACCCGACTTGGTTCCTCGTGCGGAACGCGGTCGTCGTCGGGACCATGACGGTGCATCCTGGTTGCGACGGGCGCGCGGAAAATCGGTGCGCAACCCTCGCCCGGCAGGTAAATTGCGCAGGAGCCCACCAACCGACATCCCGATGCCCCCAGCTGCTCCTCCCGAGAAAATGATGTTTCAGCTGACCCTGCGTCGGCGCGGGATCAGCGATCAGGCGGTGTTGCGTGCGATGGAAGAGGTGCCGCGGGAGGAGTTCGTTCTGCCGGCCGACCGCCCGGACGCCTATCGCGACAGCGCGATGGCGATCGCCTGTGGACAGACCATCAGCCAGCCCTTCGTCGTCGCCTACATGACCGAGCAGCTCAAGCTGCAGAAGTCCCATCGTGTCCTCGAAATCGGGACGGGGTCGGGGTACCAGGCCGCGATTCTGTCCAGGCTGGTTACCAACGTCCTGACGGTGGAGCGCTTCCGGACATTGGCCGACAAGGCCAGGGAGCGGTTGGAGAAGCTCGGCTGCTTCAATGTCGAGGTCATGCTCGGCGATGGCTACGCGCTGCCGCCGGGGGGCGGCCAGTTCGACCGCATCATCGTAACGGCGGCGATGGATGAGATTCCCCAGAGCCTGCTCGACCGGCTGGGGCCGGACGGTATCCTGATCGCGCCGGTCGGGCCGCAACACGGGGTGCAGACGCTCGTCAGGATCACGCGGACGGGTGATCGTTTCGACCGAAAAGAGCTCGTCGACGTGCGATTTGTGCCGGCAATTCCGGGAATTGCGCGCGAACTCTAAAGAGACGGATCAGCAGGCCGCACAACGCTTTATTCGCGGCTTAAGCGCTTATTTACCGCGGCTGTGTTTACTCGAATTCGTTGTTTGTTGCGTACGAGTGAGTAACCATGCCCGCCACTGTCGAGTTGCTTCGCTCGCGCCGCCTGCCGCAGGTTGCGGCGTTGGCGCTGATGTCATTCGGCGTCGCCGGCTGCAGCGCCGACATGTCGACGCGGCTGTCGCAGACGCAAAATCCGTTTTCAAACCCGTTTGCATCCGATTCCACCGGGTCGGTGCAGGCGCAGCCGCCCCGGCAGCACCAGCAATACAGCCAGTCCTACACGCCGGCTCCCGCGCCGGCGCCAGCCTATTCGTCCTCGGCGCTGCCGCCCCCGGCGGTCGGGGCTCCGCAATCCTATCCGACGGGCGGCGGTGCCGGAGGCATGTCGTCGGGCGGGCGCGGCGTCGCATCCTATGCGCCACCCGCTGCGGTCCCCGTCGCAGCGCCCGCCGTCGCCGCACCCCAGGCCTATGCACAGCCGGCGCATTCCTATGCTCCGCCGGCCCAGCCGCGGCTCGAGACCACCGGCACCGTGCCGCCGCGTTCGGTCGCGGCCGCGCGTCCTGCCAGTGGCACCAAGATCATCGTCGGCACCAGCGATACGCTCGACATCCTCGCCAAGCGCTACCGCGTGACGCCGGCTGAGATCCTGGCTGCCAACGGCTACAAGGGGCCGCGCGCGTTGTCGCCGGGCCAGCAGCTGATCATTCCGCATCCTGGCGCGGTGGCGGCTGCGCCCGCGGCCCAGCCCGTTGCTGCGGCGCCAATGATCGCGCCGAAGCCGGTGGCGGCCGCAGCACCGTCCACCGTCCACTTCGTCAACCGCGGCGAGACACTCGCCAGCATCGCCCGCCAGAATCATCTGACGGCGGCTGAGCTCGCCCGCGCCAACAACATCGATCAGGCATCGCCGCTGAAGCTCGGGACCAGGCTGACCGTCCCTGGCAGGGCCGTAGCGGCAGCCGCGCCGGTGGCCCCGGTCGCAACCGTTCCCCAGGCGGTTGCGACCGTGCCGGCGCCAGCGCCGACGACGCGGGTTGCGGCGGCAGGTCCGGTCCAGAGCGCCCGCCTGGCCCAGGCCAATCCGGCGCCCGAGAAGGAGGAGGAGCCGGCGCGGCCGGCCGAAACCACCAGCTCGCTGCCGACCTTCCGCTGGCCGGCTCGCGGCAAGGTGATCACGAGCTACGGCGCCAAGACCAACGGCAAGTCCAACGACGGCATCAACATCGCCGTGCCCGAGGGCACCCCGGTGAAGGCAGCCGAAGATGGCGTCGTCGCTTACGCCGGCAATGAATTGAAGGGCTATGGCAACCTGGTCCTGGTGCGGCATTCCAACGGCTATGTCACCGCATATGCCCATGCGAGTGAGCTGATGGTGAAGCGCGGTGATCCGATCAAGCGCGGCCAGGTCATTGCCAAGTCGGGTCAATCGGGAGAAGTCGGATCGCCGCAGCTCCACTTCGAGATCCGCAAGGGGTCGTCTCCGGTTGACCCGCTGCAATTCCTCAACGGGGCGTGAGCCGCGACGCCTGCCGTCCTCACATGCAAGGGCTCGCCTCTGGGCGAGCCCTTGTCGTTTGAGGCGGGATATCAGCCAAAGGCGTCGTTGCGAGCGCAGCGAAGCAATCCAGGGTGGTGTGCGGGACTCTGGATTGCTTCGCTGCTGTTTAGCCCGGAGACATAGCTTACACCTGTTCGGGGACATGGTTGACACTTTTGGGGTC
>NZ_JBNPUE010000017.1:0-180132 GCF_051168015.1 Bradyrhizobium sp. HKCCYLRH3061 | reverse complement strand
GAAAGCGATTCGTCAGTCACTCGACCGAGGAATCATCCATTTCCGGCAGCAAAATGGTAAGTTAGCGCCAATGGGGGCAGCCGCACGGGAGGTGTCAGAGGGCAAACGCTCGGGGAGTGTTCGTGGTGAGGCCTGTACCCCCTCACCCGGATCGCATCTGGCGATGCGATCCGACATCTCCCCGCACGCGGGGAGAGGCGCAGAGCGAGCAAGTCGCGAGAGACCTCTGCACTCCAACGTTTCCCGCAATACGCCGCTTAAAGCGTGCCCGGGAACGCGCCGCCGTCAAGCAGGATGTTCTGGCCGGTGATGTAGCCGGCCTTGGCGGCGCACAGGAAGGCGCAGGCGAGGCCGAACTCTTCGGGATCGCCGAAGCGACCCGCAGGGTTTGTCTTGGCGCGGTCGGCCAGGATCTGCTCCGGCGTGACGCCGCGCTTTTCGGCTTCGCCCTTTGCCGTGGAGAGAAGGCGGTCGGTCTCGAACGGCCCCGGCAGCAGCGCATTGATGGTGACGTTGTTGATCACGGTCTTGCGCGACAGGCCGGCGACGAAGCCGGTGAGGCCGGCGCGGGCGCCATTGGAGAGGCCGAGAATGTCGATCGGCGCCTTCACCGCGGCCGAGGTGATGTTGACGATGCGGCCGAACTTGCGCGCCATCATGCCGTCGACGGTCGCCTTGATCAGCTCGATCGGCGTCAGCATGTTGGCATCGAGCGCCTTGATCCAGTCGTCGCGGGTCCAGTTGCGGAAATCGCCGGGCGGCGGGCCGCCGGCGTTGTTGATCAGGATGTCCGGGTCCGGGCAGGCCTTCAGCACCGCGGCGCGGCCCTCCGGCGTGGTGATGTCGCCCGCCACTTCCGTCACGGTGATGCCGGGATTGGCCGCGCGGATCTCGGCCGCGGTCTTGGCCAGCGTCTCGGCGCCGCGCGCCGTGATCGTGACATGCACGCCCTCATTGGCGAGCGCGATGGCGCAGGCGCGGCCCAAACCCTTGCTGGAGGCGCAGACGATGGCGCGGCGGCCCTTGATCCCGAGATCCACGATTGATCACTCCGATATGTCAGTGAGGCTGAAAGGAAGATGGGCGCATTCTAGCCAACGGCATTGCCGCTGATAAGAGCAGCCGGCCTGTGCCGAATTGCATGGCTCGCTATGACGGGAGAGACGCCGCCGGGTCGGTCAGATGCGCCGTTCCTGCTTCAGCCGGTCGATCAGGCTTGCGACCTCCGGAGGCAGCGAGCGGAAGCCCTTTGCGCCTGCGAGCGAGAGCATCGGACGCAGGCGTGATCCGTCGAGGAAGCGCGGCTGGCGCTCGGGAGGAACGATCCTGTCGAACACCAGCACCAGCGTGGTCGCGACCATGCCGGTGCGGACCGCGCCCAGCAGCGCGCCGCCGAGCCGGTCGCCAAAGCCGGCCTCGGAACCGATCGCCTCGTCGAGCAGGATGCGACCGATCTTGCCCAGCGCCATGCCGATCACGACGAAGGCGGCGAAGAACTGCAGCCAGTTCTGGGCCAGCGGAGTGCCGTGCGCGTCTTGCAGCTGCGGGCTCATCGCTGCGACCGCCCCCATCGCCAGCGGCATCGCGAGCAGATAGGCCAGAATCGTGATGGCGCTGCGCAACAGCCCGGTCGAGAAGCCGCTGTAGACGGCAACCATCAGTGCGGCACAAGCGGCGAGGTCGAAAGCGTTCATGGTTGCTCCGCCGCGGTTGTAGGCCGCGCCCGGTAAACGATTCCGGTTTGCGCTGCTTCAAATCGTCTGTATCAATGCGCCGCAACAAATGAGCAAATCGTGGGAGGAACCATGTCCGAGCTGTTCGACGTCAGCCGCGAGGTGATCCTGATCACCGGCGCGAGCCAGGGTCTCGGGCGGCAGTTCGCCCGGGTTCTATCGGCGCATGGCGCCGCCGTCGCGCTCGCGGCACGCCAGACCGGCAAGCTCAAGGCGCTGGAGGCGGAGATCAGGGCGAGGGGCGGCCGCGCTGCCGCCGTGGAGATGGACGTGACGAGCATGGCGTCGATCGCCAGAGGCATGGACGCCGCCGAGGCCGCGCTCGGGCCCGTCACGGTGCTGATCAACAATGCCGGCATCGCCGTGGAGAAGCTCGCGGTCGAGCAGAGCGAGGCGGATTGGGACGCCGTGATCGGCGCCAATCTCAAGGGCGCCTATTTCGCCGCAACCGAAGCGGCGCGGCGCATGGCCGCGCGCAAGGCCGGCGGCAACATCATCAACATCGCCTCGGTGCTCGGCTTCAGCGTCGTGAAGTTCATCTCGCCCTATGCGATCTCCAAGGCCGGCGTGGTACAGGCGACCAAGGCGCTCGCGCTGGAGCTCGCGGCGAGCGGCATCCGCGTCAACGCACTGGCGCCGGGCTACATCGACACCGACATCAATCACGAGGTCTGGGAGACGCCGGCGGGCGAGAAGCTGATCAAGCGCATCCCGCAGCGGCGCGTCGGCCATGAGAGCGACCTCGACGGCGCGATCCTGCTGCTGGCGTCCAACGCTTCGCGCTACATGACCGGCAGCGTGGTGACGGTGGACGGCGGCTTCCTGCTGACGTGAGGCCCGGCTGATCCGCAGGTTGATTTCCCACGATGGCGAGCGGTCTCAGCCCTTCAGCTCGTCCTTGATCATGTCGGCGGCCTTCTCGCCGATCATGATCGTCGGCGCATTGGTGTTGCCGCCGATCAGGGTCGGCATGATCGAGGCGTCGACCACGCGCAGGCCGGACGTTCCGTGCACCTTCAATACGGGATCGACCACGGCGAGCGGATCGTCGACGCCCATCTTGCAGGTGCCGACGGGATGATAGACCGTATCGACGCGGGCGCGCAGGATGGCGCGGATGTCGTCGTCGGTCCTGACATCCGAGGTGAACAGGTCACGCGTGGCGAGGCTGCGCATGGCCGGCGTCTCCATCAGCCGCAGCGTCGTCTTGTAGCCGGCGACCATGGTCTCGACATCGTCGGCCTCGCCGAGGAAGTTCGGATCGATCAACGGCGGCGCCAGCGGATCGGCACTCTTCAGTCCCACCGTGCCGCGGCTCTTCGGCCGGAGCAGACAGAAGTGGCAGGAGAAGCCGTTGCCGTGGCGCTTGCGGCCGTGATCGTCGGTGACGGCCATGCCGAAATGCAGCTGGATGTCGGGCACGTCGAGATCAGGCCGCGTCTTCAGGAAGCCGCCGCATTCGGCGAAATTCGAGGTCAGGACGCCACGGCGCTCGCGGCGATATTGGCCGATGCCCGCCAGCAGCCGGCGCAGGCCTTTCGGCGACAGCGAGGAGAAGTTGGGGTTGTCGGAGGTGTAGGCGAAGATGAAATCCGGATGGTCCTGCAGGTTCTGTCCGACGCCGGGCAGATGATGGATGCTGGCGATGCCGAGCCGCGCCAGCGCGCTTGCATCTCCGACGCCGGAGAGCATCAGCAATTGGGGGGTCTGGAACGCGCCGGAGGCGAGGATCACTTCGCGGCGGCAACGGATCTGCTTGACCTCCTTGCCCTGGCGGTACTTGACGCCGACGGCGCGCTTGCCCTCGAACAGGATCATCGACGCATGCGCCGATGTCTCGACGCGCAGGTTGCTGCGGCTGCCGATGTGCGGCTGGATGTAGGCCCGTGCCGCGCTCCAGCGCTCGCCATTGGCTTGCGTGACTTGATAGAGGCCGAGCCCTTCCTGCGTCTCGGCATTGAAGTCGTCGCGGACCGGAAACTGCGCTTCGCGCGCCGCCTGGAGAAAGATGTCGTGCACGGGATTGTCGGTGCGCAGCCGGTTGACCGGCAGCGGTCCCGATTGGCCGTGATATGCGCCGTTGAACTCGGCATTGTTCTCGGCGCGCTTGAAGTAGGGCAGCACGTCGTCATACGACCAGCCGGTATTGCCGAGGGAAGCCCAATGATCGTAGTCGGCGCGGTGGCCGCGGATGTAGACCATGGCGTTGATCGCGGAGGAGCCGCCGAGCCCGCGGCCGCGCGGCTGATAGCCGCTGCGCCCGTCCAGGCCCCTCTGCGGCACGGTGGTGAAGGACCAGTTGTTGACGGGCCCCGCGACCATCAGGAACAGCATGTAGGGCGTTGTCACGATCCAGTTGTCGTTGCGCCCCCCGGCGTCGAGCAGCGCGACGGATGTCGCCGGATCTTCCGACAGGCGGCCGGCAACCGTTGCGCCGCCGCTGCCGCCGCCCACGACGATGAAATCGACCTCGTCCGTCACGTGCTGTCTCTCCCTGATTTGCTTTTTTATTTGGTCGTCATTCCGGGACGCCGCGCAGCGGCGAACCCGGAATCTCGAAGTTGACGTCTCATCATCTCCGGATTCCGGGTTCGCGCTGCGCGCGCCCCGGAATGACCGAACGGGTCAGCTCAGAAACCGCAGCAGCTTCTCGATGCGGGCGATGCTGGCCCCATAGGGCGGATAGAGATCCTTCATGCGGTTGAAGGGCGAGCGGTAGAACACCGGCTTCAGCTTGCTGAAGCTGTTGAAGCCCCATTCGCCGTGATAGTGGCCGATGCCGGAGGCGCCGACGCCGCCCATCGGCTGATTCATCTGCGCAAAATGCAGAAGGCAGTCGTTGATGGTGACCCCGCCGGAGACGGTGCGCGCCAGCACCGCGTCGCGCGCCGCCGCGTCGCTGCCAAACCAGTACAGCGCAAGCGGCCGGTCGTGGGCATTGATGTGGCGGATGACGTCGTCGGATTGCCGATAGGGCATGATCGGCAGCAGCGGGCCGAAGATCTCCTCCTGCATGATCGCCATGTCCGCGCTCGCACCCGTCACGATCGTCGGCGGAAACTTCCGCAGTTTCTTCCAGGCCGGATCCTCCGGGCTGGTTGTGCTCAGCGTCCTGGCGCCGCGCGCGATCGCGTCGCGCAGCAATCCTTCCAGCCGGGCATAGTGCCGCTCGGAGATGATCGACGTGTAGTCGGCATTGGCCGGGTTGGTGCCGAACATCCGCAGCATGTGCCGGTGCAGCTTGCTCGCGAATGCGTCCGCGTGCTGCTCGGGCACGAACACGTAGTCCGGCGCGATGCAGGTCTGGCCGGCGTTGAGCAGCTTGGCATAGGCGATGCGCTCGGCGGCTTCGTCGATGTCGGCGGAGACGTCGACGATGGTCGGCGACTTGCCGCCGAGCTCGAGCGTCACCGGGGTCAGGTTGCGCCCGGCGGCCTCGGCGACGATGCGGCCGACGCGGGTCGAGCCGGTGAAGACCAGATGATCGAACGGCAGCCCGGCAAAGGCCTCCGCGACGCCGTCCTCGATGCCGGTGACGGTGAGCTGGGCCGGATCGAAATTCGCCGCGATGAGCTCCTTGAGCAGCGCGGAGAAGTGCGGCGTCAGCTCGCTCGGCTTGATCATGACCCGGTTGCCGGCGGCGAGCGCGCCGATTGCCGGGGCCAGAGTCAGCTGCAGCGGGTAGTTCCAGGGCGCGATGATGCCGACCACGCCGAGCGGCTGCGGCATCAGGCGGTTGCGCGCCGGCCAGAACTGCAGCGCGGTGGCGATGCGTCGCGGCGCCATCCAGCGCGGCAGCGCCTTGAGCGTGTGCCTGATCTCAGCCTGCAGGAACAGCGTCTCGGCAATCGTCGTCTCGACCGCGCAGCGGTGGCCGAAATCGGCTGAGATCGCCTGCTCCAGGCGGGTCTCATTCTCCGACAGCATGGCCCGCAGCCGCTTCAGGTCGTCCAGCCGTGCTGCGAGGGCGGGCGGAGGCGCATTGCGTGAGGCTTCGACCTGCGTGTGGAACGCGTTGTCGAGCGCCGAGAGGGCGGGGCTCTTCAGGGACTGGTCCATGGACGTCTCCTCGCGTGTAGCGCGGCCGCGTGCAGGGCCGTCATTCTGGTTGGCTTAAAGCTGCCGCGTTGCGGAACCCTTGGCAAGCGCGGCGTCGGTTTCGCGCCGCCTGGCGCGCGCGTGGAGCCGATCCATTTCGCGGGCGAGTGTCGTCGGTCCCTGCCGCCGCCCTTCGAGGAACTTTTTCCTTGTCCCCAGCCCGCGCCGTGCCCCTGGTCCCGGCCGTCAAACAGGCCGCCACATAAGCGTCTGTCATATCGATGTAATTTCTGAAATGAGTCCCGCGACAAGCGGTGTCACAATCCGGCAAAAAAACTTCCCGAAAGCCCTTTCCAAACCGGCCTCGCATTGGTACATACCGCCCGCACCCGACGGCCGGCTAGGCCAACGGGCTCAAGCCTTCTCAGGAAGCCTTTGGGATGGATCGGCAGCGCCTCAGGTGTCTGCCAGGACCGCCCGGCACTTCCCTGAAGGTGACGCACAAGTTAACGCGGGGTGGAGCAGCCCGGTAGCTCGTCAGGCTCATAACCTGAAGGTCATAGGTTCAAATCCTATCCCCGCAACCATTGAGACCGACACTCCCGTAGCCGATGAGGCTGCGGGAGTTTTGGTTTGTGCCTCTGCATCCCTGTTTCATCCCCGTAAGCTGCTGTGCAGCTGAGGAGGACGGTGCCGCCTCGTGAAGCGTGGCGTCGGACGATCCGAGGATTATCAGGGGGACTGCGCTCCAGACGGCCACTGGGAGTGGGCAGTCAATTTGCGAAGCTTGCGTTGAACTGAAAATGTCGAGGGAACGGACGAAATCCACGGTCCGCTTGCCTGCGGCACAGCGTCATTGGCCAGGCGTGGGAGCAAGTTCGCACATTGCGCGAGCGTAGCCGCCCGTCACGACGTCAGACGCAGCAGGTTGCGCACGGCAGGGCGCCATTCGCCGGTCATGGTGTATTCGAGGCCGAGACGTGCGCCGCAGGTGATCGCCAGCATCGTCAGCGGTGCCGAGACCGCCAGCGTCGAGAAGGCCGAGAGGCCCTGTCCGATCGTGCAGCCCATCGACATGATGCCGCCGGTGCCCATCAGCAGTGCGCCGGTCATGTGACGCTTCAGCTCGCGCGCGTCGTCGCAGGCTTCCCAGCGGAAAACGCGCGAAAACATCGCCGCGACGAACGAGCCCAGGATCACGCCGGCGACCGAGCCGATCGCGAAGTCGGCGTGCGTGCCCGAAAGCGTGGCGATGTAGAGCACGGTGTTGCCGAGCGGGGCAACGAAGGTGAGGGATGCCACGCGCGCCGGATCGAAATCGTCATTGCCGAGCCAGCTGGTGGCGAACCAGCCGAACGCCACCGCGAAGCCCACGGCGAGGCCGGATAGCAGCAGGCGCGGCGATCTCACGAGGCGCCCGTCGGCCAGTGCCCAGGCCGCGAGCGCAACTGCTGCGACGGATACGGTCAGCGGCCGCGCATATGAGCCGAGTGCGGACGACAGCAGCGCATCCATGCCCTGGGTCATGGTCTCGGGCAGGCGGATGGAGAGCGGCTCGATCAGCGAGATGCGCAGGAATCCCGTGAGCCCGCGCATCGCGGCTAGGGCCGACACGCCCAGCACCAGGAACACGACGATGGCGCGCAGGTCGCCGCCGCCGATCCGGACCAGCGTGCCGAAGCCGCAGGTGCCGACGAGGGCCATCCCGATTCCGAACAACAAGCCGCCGATGATGGCGCCGCCGAGCGGAATCGAGGATGTCAAATAGATCGAGCGCGACAGGTCGATCAGGCCGAAGCTGGCGAGCAACTGGGTTGCGACCAGCGCCACCGCGGCCGC
Source organism: Bradyrhizobium sp. HKCCYLRH3061 (assembly GCF_051168015.1). Classification (NCBI taxonomy): domain Bacteria; kingdom Pseudomonadati; phylum Pseudomonadota; class Alphaproteobacteria; order Hyphomicrobiales; family Nitrobacteraceae; genus Bradyrhizobium; species Bradyrhizobium sp. HKCCYLRH3061. The sequence continues at coordinate 172,522 of NZ_JBNPUE010000017.1, read as the reverse complement.
GAGCGCGAACGATTTGAGCCGGCGGGTATCGGCGCCGAAGAACGCGTCCTCCAGCATCGCGAGCGTACAGAAGCGGCCGGCGCGGCCGGCGACGCCGAGGACGGCGCCCGCGAGCAGCCCACACATGAACGTCAGTGCTGACGGGCCGAGCATTCCTCTCCGACGTCCTCGTTGGTTTCCCGGTATTGTGCTCCAGGAACGGCGGGGACGCCAGACCTCTTGCGCCGCTACAGGGCGCGCCGATGCGAAGCCCGAGACCGCGAGGGCGAACCTGTCAGCGGCGGCGCTTGCGGACCGGCTCGCAATAGACGTCGTAGATCGCCGTCAGGATCTTGCGGACATCTTCGCTCGCAAGGCTGTAGTAGATCGTCTTGCCGTCGCGCCGCGTCGTGACCAGCCGGTCGAGCCTGAGACGGGCGAGCTGCTGCGAGACGGTCGACTGCCGCTCGCCCAGGAACTGCTCGAGCTCGGTGACGGATTTTTCGCCTTCGGCGAGGATACAGAGCAGCAAAAGCCGGGACTCGTGGGACAGCGCCTTCAGCATCTCGCTGGCTTCCCGCGCCTTCTCGATCATCTGCTCGAGCTCGGCAGAGGTTTCGATGTCCTTCAAGTTCGGCAGCGGCATGAATTCGGGATCCCTCGGTTGGCGTCAGGAGCGGGCCGGCGCCCCGCTTGTAGCATTCATTATACGACCCAGCATCCCAAAGAAAAACGCGTCGCCGGGATAGCCGCGGATGCGTCCGATCTCGCGGCCCTGATCGACCACCACGAAGGTCGGGGTGAACGCTCCCGGATCGATACCGGACAGGTCCGTCGGCAGCGGCTTGGCAAGGTCGACCCGTCGCAGCGGCAGCGCGCGCCCCTCGTCGGTCTTGTCGTAGATCGGACCGATTTCCGCGTTGAAGCGGGCGCACCAGCCGCAGCCCGGACGTTCGAACATCACGAGCTCGGAGGCGAAAGCCGGCGACGAGAGGCAGATGCCGGTCACCACCGCTCCTGCGAGCGTTGCGAATCCGCGCGATGCAGTTCTGCCGGTCATGCCGAGATCCTCTCTGGACTTGTCGGCCAATCTATCATTAAATTCGAATATGTACTAGTGCGCGATTTCCGAATCCTGCCCGGCAGGCCGGGCACGCAGCGCTGGCCGACCGGGAGGAAAGATGGATCTCGACGTCACGCTGGGCGCCGCGCTGGCCGCGGGTCTGTTGTCGTTTCTGTCACCGTGCATTCTGCCGCTGGTCCCGCCGTTCCTGTGCTACATGGCCGGCGTCTCGGCGGCCGACGCGATCGGCGAAACCAGCATGGCCCAGCGGCGGCGGACGGTGCTGACGGCGCTGTGCTTCGTCGGCGGTTTTTCGCTGGTGTTCGTCGGTCTCGGCGCCACCGCCTCGGTGTTCGGACGGTTCATCGCCGGCCATCTCAGCCAGCTCGGCATCCTCGCCGGCCTCGTCATCATCATGATGGGGCTGCACTTCCTCGGGGTGCTCCGGATTCCGCTGCTGTACCGGAGCGCGACGATCGACGTCGGACGCAAGCCGGCCGGCCTGCTCGGTGCGTTCGTGATGGGACTGGCCTTCGCCTTCGGCTGGACGCCGTGCGCGGGGCCGGTCCTGGCCGCCGTGCTGATGATGGCCGGCGCGGAGGCGACGGTGGGGAAGGGCGCGCTGCTGCTCGCCGCCTACTCGGTCGGGACCGGCATCCCGTTCCTGATCGCCGCTGCCTTTACGGGGCAGTTCATGACCATGCTCAAGGGCATCAAGCCGCATCTCCCCCTGGTCGAGAAGACGATGGGCGGCTTTCTCGTCCTGACCGGCGCTGCCTTTCTCGCCGGCGTGATCCCACGGATGTCGGAATGGATCTTCGAGCGCTTTCCGTCGCTCGCCACCATCGGCTGATCAGCCGAAGCGGAAGTCCAATAGATTGACGAAGGACTGTAGTTCGATCTCATAGCGATGCACCAGGCCGGCGTCGCTCTCGCGCGCAGCGCGGCCGATCTCGTTGGCACTCGTCGTGGCGCCGTCGATCAGGCGGCGGAATTCGGCCTGGCTCGCCACGTCGGGCGTGGCGAGGCCGTTGCAGCGTTGCAGCCGGTCGCGCAGCGCTGTGCCGGCCTGGACGACCTCGCCAGGCTCGGCCTTGCCCGCTGCGAACCGCGCCGCGGCGTTGCGCAACGCGTCCATGACGGGTGACAGGTCGAACACGCAATCACTGAGCTCGACCACGCCGGCGTCCTGCCTCAGGGCGTGAAGCGACCGGCGCAACGCGGCAATGGCCGCCGCAGCGCGTGCCCCGTCACCTGCGGTCAGCGCTTCGTCCGCCTGCTTCAGGCGATCGTTGCCGGTGGCGATCAGCTCTGCAAAGGATCTGGCCGAATAGGGCGCATGGGAGCGCTCGGCGAGCCGGCTGAGCCTGCCCCAGGCGATCCGGGCGTCGTCGAGCTCGATCTGCGCCAGGCCCACATTGCCGGTGCGGCCATAGCTCGCGGCTGTGCGCAGGCTGGCCATCGCCGAGTGCATGAAGGCAGCAACATCCGCGTTCCCTTCGGCGTGCCCACGGACGCCATGCGTGAGGCATGACAGCACGAGCGACAGCATCATGACGCGGCGCAGCATCGAATGTCCTTTTCACATTCTGTTATTCGAATATCATGTATCGAAATTCCGTGGACTTGGCAAAGTGGACTTGGTGCCAGTGACTTGGCAAAGCGCGCGAGCAGGCTGATGACGACGAACCGGACGATGACACGGCGCAATCTGGTTGCGCTGCTGCCTGCCGCGGCGGCGGTCGGCCTGGCCTCAGCGCCGGCGCAGGCCGACGCGGTGCTGGGCGACGACGGGCTCTATCACCAGTCCTGGTTTCTCAACAGCTTCCTGGACCTGCGCGAGGATCTCGAAAGCGCGGCATCGGAAGGCAAACGGCTTGCGATCATGTGGGAGCTGCGCGGCTGCCCGTATTGCCGCGAGACGCATCTGGTGAACTTTGCCGATCAAGAGATCACGGACTACATCCGTGCCAATTTCGAAGTGCTGCAGCTCAACCTGCTCGGCGCGCGCAAGGTGATCGACTTCGACGGCAAGGAGCTCGCCGAGAAGGAGCTCGCCGAGCGCTACGCGATCCGCTTCACGCCGACGTTCCAGTTCTTTCCGCCATCGGCCGAGGGCGTCTCTGCGAAGGAGCCGCTCGCGCGCGAGGTGGCGCGCGCGCCGGGCTATCTCAAGCCGCCGCATTTCCTCGCAATGTTCCGCTTCGTGCGCGAGAGGGCCTATGAGCGCGGCACATTCCGCGACTATCTCGCTTCGACCAAGGGTTGAGTGCACTGCGGCATCGAAATACGCTTGACACCAATCACATTATCAAATCATAATTCTTGAATATGATGGATCGTAAGTCCGTCGTGTCATCGTAAGGCGAGGGGACGCCTCGTCGGTCAGGGTGGAAACATGCGCCGTTTGATTCCGGCCGCCTTGCTGTGCGTGTTGCTGTCGGCAACCGCGCGAGGTGACGAGCCGATCAGGCTCGATGTCGTCGACTATGCCATTCCGAAATCGCTGACGGGCGCGCCCGGCAATGCCGATGCCGGCAAGAAGGTGTTCTTGACGCGGACGCTGGGCAATTGCCTCGCCTGCCATCAGGTGTCTTCGCTGAAGTCGGAAGAGTTTCACGGCGAGTTCGGTCCGTCGCTCGACGGCGTCGCGACCCGCTACAACACGGCGCAACTGCGCCTGATCGTCGCCGATCCCAAGCGCATCTTCACCGACACGGTGATGCCCGCCTTCTACAAGAACGACGGACTCAATCGCGTCAGGCCTGAGTTCGTCGGCAAACCCGTCCTCACCGCCGCGCAGGTCGAGGACGTCGTCGCCTATCTCGAAACATTGAAATAACCGCCTCTGGAGGATGATGCATGGGCGCAATCAACAGACGACAGGCGTTCCTTCTCGGCGGCGGTTTCGTCGCTTTGACGGTGCTGCCGATGGCCGCCAACGCCGAGCCGAGCAACGACGCGGCCGAGATGATCAAGAAGTTCACCGGCGGCAAGGAAGCGGCCAAGGGCAAGATCACGCTCGATCTGCCTGAGATCGCCGAGAACGGCAACACCGTGCCGCTCGCGCTCTCGGTCGAAAGCCCGATGACCGCCGAGAACTACGTCAAGGAAGTGCTGTTCGTGGCCGACGGCAATCCGAACGGCGGCGTCGCCACGCTGATGTTCACGCCGATGTCCGGCAAGGCCGAGGCGTCGATCCGTATCCGTCTGGCGCAGACCCAGAACGTGATCGCGGTCGCGAAGATGAGTGACGGTTCGCTCTTCACAGAGCGCAAGACCGTCAAGGTCACCATCGGCGGCTGCGGCGGCTGAGACAGGGAGAGACTGATATGGCAGACAAGCCGCGCATCAAGCTTCCGAAGGAAGCCAAGAAGGGCGAGATCATCCAGATCAAGACGCTGGTCTCGCATCTGATGGAATCGGGTCAGCGCAAGGATGCGCAGGGCAAGCCGATCCCACGCAAGATCATCAACAAGTTCACCTGCGAGTTCAACGGCAAGCCGGTGTTCTCCTGCGCGCTGGAGCCGGCGATCTCCGCCAACCCGTACATCCAGTTCGACGCAAGGATCGACGAGGAAGGCACGTTCAAGTTCGCATGGACGGATGACGATGGCTCCGTCGTGACGGCCGAAGAGAAGATCGCGTTGAAGGCCTGATCGGCAGCGTGTGATCGCTAGGAGGAGTGACGGATGTCCATTCGCTACGGTTCTCTCGCCGTCCTGGCGTCGGCCGCGCTGGCCCTGTCGGCAGTCGCGACGTTCGGCCAGGAGGCCGAACGGAAGGGCATTCCGGCGCCTCCCGGCCACGTCTTCAAGACCATCATCTCGGGCTATCAGTTCCGCACCAAGGAAACGCGCGCGCTCCAGGATGACGATCTGGAGAATCCCGGCTTCCTCGCGGTGGAGCGGGCCGCCGACGTCTGGAAGACGGTCGACGGCGGCGAAGGCAAGTCGTGCATGAGCTGCCACGGCGAGGCGGAAAAGACCATGAAGGGCGTCGGCGCGGCCATGCCCAAATGGAGCGAGAAGCTCAACAGGCCGGTCAATCTCGAGCAGCAGATCAACATCTGCCGCACCGAGCACATGAAGGCGCAGCCCTGGCCGTTCAAGTCCAAGGAGCTGACGGACATGACGACCTTCGTCCGCTATCAGTCGCGCGGCATGCCTGTGGCGGTGAAGACCGACGGCCCGATGTCGCCGTGGTTCGAGAAGGGCAAGGAGATCTACTACACGCGGGTCGGCCAGCTCGATCTCGCCTGCGCCTCCTGCCACGAGAAGAACAACGGCAAGTTCATGCGCGCCGATTTTCTGAGCCAAGGCCAGACCAACGGCTTTCCGACCTACCGGCTGCGCGATCAGCGCCTGGTCCCGCTGCACGAACGGTTCGAGGGCTGCATGTTCGACGTTCGTGGCGTGCCCTACAAGCCGCTGTCGGACGAGTTCCTCGCGCTCGAAATCTACGTCGCCTGGCGCGGCATCGGGCTTCCCGTCGAGACACCGTCGGTCCGCAACTAGCCGCGGCCACAAGGAAGACACATCATGATATCGCGTCGCGAATTCGTTCAGGTCGCATTGGCGGCGGCTGCCTTGACGGGTGGCTCCGGTCTTGCGGGTGCGACCCGCGCCTTTGCTCAGCAGAAGCTGACCGAGAAGGAACTGCTGGCGTTCGATCCGGTCGGCAACGTCACCTTGGTGCATGTCACCGACATCCACGGCCAGCTGATGCCGCTGTATTTCCGCGAGCCGTCGACCAATCTCGGCGTCGGTGACGCCAAGGGCCAGCCGCCGCATGTCACCGGCAAGGATTTCCTCACCCGCTTCGGCATTGCGCCGGGCTCGTCGTCGGCCTATGCGCTGACCTCGGAGGATTTCGAGGCGCTGGCCAAGACGTACGGGCGGATCGGCGGGCTCGACCGCGCCGCCACCGTCATCAAGGCCATCCGCGCCGAGCGCGGCGACAAGGTCGTGCTGCTCGACGGCGGCGATACCTGGCAGGGATCCTGGACGTCGCTGAAGACCCGCGGCCAGGACATGATCGACTGCATGGCGCTGCTGAAGCCGGATGCGATGACCGGGCATTGGGAGTTCACCTACGGCACCGAGCGCGTCAAGCAGGCGGTCGATGGTTTGGGCTTCCCCTTCCTCGGCCTCAACATCCGCGACACCGAATGGAACGAGCCGGCGTTCGAAGCCTCGACGATGATCGAGCGCGGCGGCGTCAAGATCGCGGTGCTCGGCCAGGCCTTCCCGTACACGCCGGTCGCCAATCCCCGCTGGATGATTCCGAACTGGTCGTTCGGCGTGCGCGAGGAGGATGTTCAGACCCAGGTCGACAAGGCGCGCAAGGACGGCGCCGGCCTCGTGGTGCTGCTGTCACACAACGGCTTCGACGTCGACCGCAAGCTGGCCAGCCGCGTCAAGGGTCTCGACGTCATTCTCACGGGTCACACCCATGACGCATTGCCTGAAGCGGTCAAGGTCGGCAAGACGCTGCTGATCGCGTCGGGGTCGTCCGGCAAGTTCGTCTCGCGGCTCGATCTCGACGTCAAGGACGGCGAGGTGAAGGGCTATCGTTACAAGCTGATCCCGCTGTTCTCCGACGTGATCACGCCGGACCCGGCGATGGCGGCGAAGATCGCCGAGGTGCGCAAGCCGTTTGCCGCCGATCTTGCCCGCCCGCTGGGACGGACCGAGACGCTGCTGTATCGCCGCGGCAATTTCAACGGCACGTTCGACGACCTGATCTGCCAGGCGCTGCTGCAGGAACGCGATGCCGAGATCGCGCTGTCGCCGGGCTTCCGCTGGGGTACAAGCGTGATGCCGGGCCAGGACATCACCTTCGAGGACGTCACCAACGCCACCGCGATCACCTATCCCGCCGTCTATCGCATGGGCATGACCGGCACGCGGCTGAAGGAGATCATCGAGGACGTCGCCGACAACCTGTTCAACGTCGATCCCTACTACCAGCAGGGCGGCGACATGGTCCGCATCGGCGGCATGTCCTATGCCATCGACGTCAACAAGCCGCAGGGACAGCGCATCTCCGACATGCGCCTGATCAAGACCGGCGCCGCGATCGATCCGGCGCGCGAGTATCAGGTCGCGGGCTGGGCCAGCGTCAACGAAGGCACGCAGGGGCCGCCGATCTGGGAGGTCGTGTCGAGCTATCTGCAGCGCCAGAAAACCGTTCGTCTCGAGCCCAACCGGGCCGTCAAAGTCTCCGGAGTGTGACGACGATGTCCAAGGACAAATCACTTCCCTCAGCCCCACGCGCCTCGCGTCGTGGTTTCCTGACTGCGGCCGGCGGTCTCGCCGCCACCGCGCTGGCCTCGCAGGCGCGAGCCGGCGCCGGCAATCCCGCCAACCAGCCGCCGAACGTGCCGGAATGGACGCGCACCCTCGGCGAGGGCGTCGCCGTCCGGCCCTACGGCAAGCCGTCGAAGTTCGAGAAGGACGTCGTCCGCCGCGACGTCGAATGGCTGACGGCTTCGCGCGAATCCTCGGTCAGCTTCACGCCGCTGCACGAGCTGGAAGGCATCATCACGCCGAACGGACTGTGCTTCGAACGCCATCACGGCGGCGTGGCCGACGTGGATCCGGCCGATCACCGGCTGATGATCCACGGCCTGGTCGAGCGGCCGCTGCTGCTGTCGCTCGACGAGCTCAAGCGCTATCCGCGCGTCAACCGCATCCACTTCATGGAATGCGCTGCCAACTCCGGCATGGAGTGGCGCGGCGCCCAGCTCAATGGCTGCCAGTTCACGCATGGCATGATCCACTGCGTGCAATATACCGGCGTCTCGCTGCGCACCCTGCTCGAAGAGGCCGGCGTCAAGACCAACGGCAAATGGCTGCTGGTGGAGGGCGCCGACTCCGCGTCGATGGATCGCAGCCTGCCGATCGAGAAGGCGCTCGACGACTGCATCATCGCCTACAAGATGAACGGCGAGGCGCTGTATCCCGAGCAGGGCTATCCGATGCGCCTGGTCGTACCCGGATGGCAGGGCAATCTCTGGGTCAAATGGCTGCGCCGCATCAAGGTCGGCGACCAGCCCTGGCACACCCGCGAGGAGACCTCGAAGTACACGGATCTCTTGCCGAACGGCAAGGCGCGACGCTTCACCTGGGCGATGGATGCGAAGTCGGTGATCACGAGCCCGAGCCCGCAGGCGCCGATCAAGCATGGCAAGGGCTTTACGATCGTGTCGGGCCTGGCGTGGTCGGGCAACGGCAAGGTCAAGCGCGTCGACGTCTCGCTCGATGGCGGCCGCAACTGGTGGCCGGCGCGGATCGACGGCCCGGTGCTCGACAAGGCGCTGACGCGCTTCTACTACGAGTTCGACTGGAACGGCGAGCCGCTGCTCTTGCAGTCGCGGGTCCAGGACGAGACCGGCTACGTCCAGCCGTCCAAGGCCGAACTGCGCAAGGTGCGCGGCTACAATTCCATCTATCACAACAATGGCATCCAGACCTGGCACGTGCAGGCAAACGGTGAGGTCGAGAATGTCGAGGTCGCCTAAGCTCATCATTGCCGCCGCAGCGCTCGCAACCCTTGCGGGCTCGGTGGCATTCGCCGGCGGCCCGGGCGAGAAGACTGAGGCCAAGATTGATGTAAAGGCGCCGCAGCGCTTCAACATCGGCCGAGCTCCGAGCGCCGAGGAGATTCGCGGCTGGGATATCGACGTGCGTCCGGACGGACAGGGGCTGCCCGTCGGCAAGGGCACCGTCGCCCAGGGCGAGAAGCTGTTCATGGACAATTGCGCCAGTTGCCATGGCGAATTCGGCGAGGGCGCCGGCCGCTGGCCGGTGCTTGCCGGCGGTAAGGGATCGCTGACATCAGACAATCCGGTCAAGACGGTCGGCTCCTACTGGCCCTATGCCTCGACGCTGTTCGACTACGTCCGCCACGCGATGCCGTTCGGCAGCCCGCAGTCGCTGAAGGTCGACGAGTACTATGCGCTGGTCGCCTATGTGCTCTATCTGAACGACGTGATCACCGATCAGAACTTCGAGCTGAGCAACAGCAATCTCGCCACGATCAAGATGCCGAACGAGGGCGGGTTCATCATGGATGACCGGGCCACGAGCGAGAAGGCGTTCTGGCAGAAGGATCCCTGCATGAAGAACTGCATCGCGCCGGTCAAGATCACCGGACGCGCGACGGCGGTCGACGTCACGCCGGAAGAAAAGGACGGCAAGCCGCGAGGCGTCGAGTGAGGATTGCCGGATGCAGCCGCCGCGAGATGCTGTTGGCGGCCGCATCCGTCGCCCTGGCCGGAAGCGGGGTTGCATCCATCGCCGCTGCAGCCGAGCCACATAGGCTCGCGTTGCAGATCAGCGACGAGGATCCGGCCAAGATGCGCGCGGTGCTCGACGTCGCCGCGAATGTCTCCCGCCACTATTCGGGCGAGGGCGCGGAGGTCGAGATCGTGATCGTCGCGTTCAATGGCGGCCTCGACATGCTGCTGGCCGACCGCTCGCCGGTGAAGGAGCGGGTGCTCGGCTTCGCCAAGTCGATGCCCAATGTGAGCTTCATCGCCTGCGGCAATACCTTGGAGACGCTCGCGAGCAAGGAGGGACGGCGGCCGCCTCTGCTCGATGGTGTCACGGTCGTCAAGACCGGGGTCGCGACCCTGCTGGAGCTGTCCGAGAAGAACTGGACGATCGTGCGTCCCTGAGGAATTTGCGATGCGGTGGTGGCTCGCTCTTGTCGTCTCGTTCATTGCGTCGATCGCATTCGCGGCCGAGGAGCCGCGCGAACTCACGATCGGCGGGCGTACGGCGCTCGGCACGCTCCGACTGCCGGCGCAGTCTGGACCGGATGTGCCGCTGGTGCTGATGACGCACGGCACGCTCGCGCACAAGGACATGGAGACCATCCAGGGCCTGTCCAAGGCGTTGGCCGAGCGGGGCATCGCCTCGCTCGCGCACAATCTCGTGCTCGGTCTCGATCGCCGCACCGGCATGTACGATTGTGCCAAACCCCATGACTATGTGACGGACGATGCGGTCGTGGAGATCACCGCCTGGCTGAGCGAAGCGCGCAAGACGTCGTCGCACGTCTTCGTCCTCGGACATTCGCGCGGCGCCAATCAGGTCGCGCGCTATCTAGCCGCCAATCCCAAGGCCGCGGTCGACGGTGCGATCCTCCTGGCGCCGGCGACGGCGAGCATCGAGACCGGCTTGAGAGACGCCTATGCGGAGAGCTACGGCCAGCGATTGGCGCCGCTGCTCGACAAGGCCGAGGCTGCGATCGCCGCCGGGCGCGGCGGTGATTGGATGTCGGTGCCGGGCTTCATCTATTGCCGCGATGCCAAGGTGACGGCGCGCGCATTCGCAGCATTCTATCGCGCCGACCGGCGCCAGGATACGGCGGCGCTGATCGCCGATGTGAGCCTGCCGGTTCTGGTGCTTGCGGCAGCGCAAGACAAGACGGTGCCGGACGTGGCAGCGTCGTTCGCGCCGCTGGCCTCACGCGCCGGCAGCCGTGTCCGACTGGAGACGATTGACGACGCAGATCACTTCTTTCGCGATCTCGCCGCCGAGGATGCCGCTGATCGCATCGCAGGATTCATTGCAGCCGCGCGCTAGGAGCCACCATGGAACGTCGATCTTTGATGCAAGCTGGTCTTGCCAGCCTGTTTGGAATCTTCGGTGTCAGCAGCGCACGCGCGGCGACGGAATCTCCGCGCCAGCGCGTCGCCTATCATCTCGCCGATCAGGACCGCGCCCTGTTCGTTCTCGGCAACCTCCAGAACCACGTCGATGGCACCGGAGGACCTGGACGCGCAGACATTCGCCTGGTGATCCACGGTCCGGGCTTGCGGGCCTTTCATGCGATTTCGGCCGACCAGACCATCTCGGCTCTGGCCGAGCGCCTCATGAAGGCCGGCGTCGGCTTCGAGGCCTGTGCGAACACCATGAAGGCGCAGGGCGTGAAGCTCGACGATCTCTTGCCGGGCTTTGCGGTGGCGGAGAAGGGCGGCGTCGTGCGCCTCACCGAGCTGCAGCAGAGTGGATACGCCTACCTGCGCCCGTGACGGGCACATGCGTCCTTGCCGATGCCGCCCGGCAGGTTGAGCGGCCGGCCTGAACGACGGGAGCGCCTGTGCTCACCGCATTGATCGACCTTCTGGGTGAGGAGCTGGTGTCGCTGCTGTGCGGGCTCGCGGCCGGCGGCGCGTTCGGCTTCTTCGCCCAGCGCAGTCGCTTCTGCCTCCGGGCGGCCACGATCGAGTTCGCGCGCGGGCAGGGCGGTCCGCGGCTGGCGGTGTGGCTCCTCACCTTCGCCTCGGCGCTGCTGGGCACCCAGGCGCTGGTGGCAATGGGCCTGCTCGACGTCTCCGAAGCGCGCCAGCTGGCGCAGCAGGGCAGCATTTCCGGCGCGATGATCGGCGGCACGCTGTTCGGCTGCGGCATGATCCTGGCGAGAGGCTGTGCCAGCCGTCTGCTGGTGCTCTCGGCCAACGGCAATCTGCGGGCGCTGCTGTCCGGCCTCATCTTCGCGGTGACGGCGCAGTCCGCCTATCGCGGGCTGCTCGCGCCGGCACGCGAATGGCTCACCAATCTTTGGCTCGTCGACGGCGGACCGTCGCGCGACATCATGAGCCTGTTCGGCGGCGGTACGCCCGAGAAGCTCGGCTTCGGCATGCTGTGGTTCCTGGCCGGGCTCGCCGCCGTGTCGAAGTTTCAGGTTGGCCCGAAGATCCTGCGCTCGGCGGTGGCCGCGGGCGCGGCGGTCGCCGGGGGCTGGCTCCTCACCTATCAGCTCGGCCAGGCCTCGTTCTCGCCGGTGCCGCTGAAGAGCCTGACATTCAGCGGTCCTTCGGCGGAGCTGCTGATGCAGGTGCTCGCCAGCCCGCAACTGAAGCCGGGCTTCGATCTCGGCATCATTCCGGGTGTGTTCATCGGCTCGTTCGTTGCGGCCGCGCTGGCGCGCGAACTCAATCTCGAAGGTTTCTCGGATGGGCGCGGCATGCGCCGTTACATGATCGGCGCCGTCCTGATGGGATTCGGCGCGATGCTGGCGGGCGGCTGCGCCGTTGGCGCCGGCGTGACCGGGGCATCGGTGTTCGCGCTCACAGCGTGGATCGTGCTCGGTGGCATGTGGTTGGGTGCGGCCGTCACCGATTTTGTCGTCGACCGCTGGCTGTTCGCCACCAAGCCGGCGCAGAGCCCGGTTCAGTCGCCCTCCGCCATGCCTTCTTGAGGCATCCTGCGGAAGCGAGCCTGCTTCTACCGAGCGGCATTGAAAATGCAGCATCAAAGAGCAGCATCCATGAATCTCCGGTCACAGGCTCGTCGGTGCCTGGCGTGTCGGCGCACTTCCAGCCTCTGACGAAAAATACTGTCTGATCAGATCGAACCTGAAGACACGCGTCTTTGCATCGTCACGCCGGCGCGCAGATCGCGTAGTCCGCGGTTGGCCACAGGAGATGCGTGCCGAACACGGCATTCGGACCATCACGCCCGAACATCACGTTGGTAGATCCCGGTCTGGAGATCCCGCATGTTAACCAATTTGCGAAGGTCGGGTGTTACCGTCGCGCGGGGGACGGCGCAATCATGCGGCGGACCGATACGAATCGCCGGGACGACGAAAGGCACGCGAGATGTCGCAACTCTCCATTCGAGCAAAGATGGCGGCCGTCATTGCGCTGCTGCTGGTGGCGATGTCCATCGTCGGATTGCTGGCCGTCCGCGGCATGCAGACAATCAATACGCATACCGAAATGATCGCCAAGAACTGGCTGCCAAGCGTGCGCGTGCTCGGCGAGTTGCGTTCGGCGATCAACCTCAATCGGGCGCAGCTCCGGGCTTACATGACGGCTGATACGACTGAGGAGAAGGACAATCTCGACCGCAACATGAAGGCAACGCTCGTCGTCATCGCGACGGCGCGCCGCTCCTATGAGGCGATGATCTCGTCGGCCGAGGAGCGCAGCCTGTTCGAGAGCTGGTCGCGGGGCTGGGAGCAATACGTCAAGGCTGCCGATGGTGTGCTCGAGGTGCTGCGCGCAGGGAACGGCAATACGACCAAGCAGGCGAGCGATCTGTTCAACAAGACGGTCCGGAGCGTCGCCAATCAGTCGGACGAATTTCTTCGGAAGCTGATTGACCTCAACAATCGTGGCGCCGACGCCGAAACCAAGATCGCCGCGGATGGCTATGCGGAGGCATTTGAATTGATGTCGACGGTCATCGTCCTTGCCGTTCTCGCCGGCGTCGGCATCGGAAGCTGGTTCGTTCGCGACATTTCCCGGTGCATCGCTTCCATCATCAGGCCGATGCAGGCGCTCGGTGAGGGCAACCTGGCGATGGAGATCCCCTATCGCGGCCAGAAGACCGAAGTAGGCATGATGGCCGACGCCCTGGAGGTCTTCAAGACCGCCCTGATTGCGAAGAAGCAGGCCGACGACATCGCTTCGAAAGAGGCGGAGGTGAAACTGGAACGCAGCCGGCGGCTCGACGAGATCACTGGCCGCTTCGAGGCCGTGGTCGGCGAGATCGTCGACACCGTGTCCACGGCATCGAGCACTCTGGAGGGTCACGCCGGCGGGCTCAGCAACACGGCGAGCCGAGCCCAGAACCTCGCCACGTCCGTCACCGCGGCTTCCGAGGAAGCCTGCACCAATGTGCAGTCGGTGGCATCTGCGACCGAGGAGCTCTCCGCGTCCGTCAACGAGATCAGCAGGCAAGTCCAGGATTCCGCCCGGATGGCCAATGAGGCGGTGGCACAGGCCCGCAAGACCAATGAACAGGTCAGCGAGCTTTCGAAGTCCGCTGCCCGCATCGGCGACGTCGTCGAGCTGATCAATACGATTGCCGGACAGACCAATCTGCTCGCGCTGAATGCAACGATCGAGGCCGCACGCGCCGGCGAGGCCGGCCGCGGATTTGCGGTGGTCGCATCCGAGGTCAAGGCGCTGGCCGAGCAGACGGCGAAGGCCACGGGCGAGATCGGCCAGCAGATCTCCGGCATCCAGTCCGCCACCCAGCAATCGGTCGGTGCCATCCGCGACATCAGCATCACCATCGAGAAATTGCAGGAGATTTCGTCGACGATCGCATCGGCCGTGGAGCAGCAGGGCGCCGCGACGCAGGAGATCTCGCGCAACGTCCAGCACGCGGCGGCGGGAACGCAGCAGGTCTCGGCCAACGTTGCGGATGTGCAGCGCGGCGCCGTCGATACCGGAACCGCCGCGTCCCAGGTGCTGTCCGCCGCGAAATCGCTGGCCGACGACAGTGCCAGACTGAGCATGGAAGTGAAGAAGTTCATCGCCGGCGTGAGAGCCGCCTAGGAGCTCGCAGCGACCGAGAGCCGCAGAGATCCGATCTCGCCGCCATTCGCCGGGCCGCGTCGGGGGTGCTGGACAGGTGCGCAGGCCCCGGCCACCCCTCGCCGGCCATCGCTTCTGCGTTGGCCTGCGAGCCCAATCTCGATGACTTCTCCCTGCGGCCGCGACAAGCTGCGCGACCGAGTCGCGTGGTGACGATGGGCTTGCGAGGCCCGCGCCGACATGAATAGAGCGCGTGGGGCCGCGGCGGATCAAGCTCCGCCGCGGCTTGCGCGGGGCTGCCGTTCCCGAAGTCGTCAGTGCCGCTGTTTCCTCACCGTCACGCTGCCGCAGAGCCCCGCCTCTTCACCTATCGGCATCGTCACCTATCGGCACCCGCTGAATTATAATTGCATAAATTCGAATATATGCATATAGTGGCGTACGTCGGTCGCGGCGCTGGGCCGCGTCAGCAGGGAGGACCCGTCGTGGCAATGATGAACGACGTCATGGTCAAGGATCTGGGCACGTCCCGGGGGATCGACTGGTCGCCTTATCTGGTCGGCGCCGGCATCGGCATCCTCAGCTGGGTGGCCTTTGCCGGGTTCGGCGACCCGCTCGGCGTGACGACGGCGTTCTCGCGCATCGCGGCGCTGTTCGCCGCGCCGGTGATCGGATCCGACGCCGTCGCCGCCAACAGCTATTGGAAGTCGATGCCGCTGAAATGGGACTATGGCGTCTGGTTTCTGGTCGGCATTCCGCTCGGCGCATTCCTGTCGGCGGTCATCTCCGGCACGTGGCGCCTCGAGCTGGTGCCGGAGGTCTGGAGGGAGCGCTTTGGTCCGTCGGTGTTCAAGCGCTTCGTCGCTGCGTTTCTCGGCGGCATCGTCATCATGTATGGCGCGCGTCTGGCCGGCGGCTGCACCAGCGGACACGGCATTTCAGGCGGTCTGCAACTGGCGCTGTCGAGCTGGCTGTTCCTCGCCGTGATGTTCGCGACCGGCCTTTTCGTGTCGCGCCTCATGTTCCGCAAAGCGTAGGAGAAGGGCCATGACGTCGCTGATGAGCATCGCCGGCCCGCTGTTGATGGGCGCCGTGTTCGGCTATCTGCTACAGCAGGGCAAGGTCACGAGCTGCAACGTGATCGAGAATCAGTTCCGGCTGCGCGACTTCACCGTCTTGAAGGTGATGGGCACCGCGATCGTCGTCGGCGGCATCGGCGTGCTGCTGCTGGTCGACACCGGCAACACCAAATACTACGTCAAGGACGCCAACATGCTCGCGGTCGCGCTCGGCGCGGCGCTTTTCGGCATCGGCATGGTGGTCTACGGCTACTGCCCGGGCACCGCGCTCGGCGCCATCGCCAGCGGCAGCGTGCATGCCGCAGTCGGCGCTTTCGGCATGATCGTCGGCGCGATCCTCTACGCGCTGAGCTTCGACTGGGTGAAGGCCCACGTCCTGAATGTTTGGGCGCTCGGCAAGGTGCGGCTGCCCGACATCACCGGCGTGCCGGATGGCGTCTGGTTCGCCGCGCTCGCGATCGGCGCAGGTGCGTTCTTCTTCTGGGTCGAAGCGTCCGAGGCCAAGGCGAAGCGGATACAGGGCTAGGCTGAAGTCGCCCGAGTGCCCCCACGTCAAACAGTGAGAGGTTCCTCCCATGCTATCAGGACTGTTCAGCAGGTTGACCGGGTCGACCAGCGTGCCGGCGATCGAGCATGATGAGCTGGTGCGGGCGCATCAGCAGCGAAGCTGCGTCATCGTCGACGTGCGCGAGCCGCATGAGTTCAAGGGCGGCCACATCCCGGGCGCCGTCAATCACCCGCTGTCGCGTTTCGACCCGGGCAACCTCGTGCACGACAAGCCGGTGGTTCTGATCTGTCAGGCCGGCGGCCGCTCGGCCACCGCCCTGCGGCGGGCGCTGTCGGCCGGGCGGCAAGATATCCGCCACTATGCCGGCGGCATGAGCGGCTGGCGGGCGCGGGGCGGCCCTGTCGCGTAGGCTCGTACTGTCCCGACCAGCCCGACATTCAGCGATGTCATGGCCTGAGATCGAAGATATGCGAAGTTGAATGTCGGTATGGCTGCAATCAACGGGGATTGCGGTAGGTTAATAACAAGTCGGGAGACGGGAGTTTCGCTAGCAACGTCGCGCCGCCCCGTCGCGAGAGTTTGCTGTTAGTCCGCTACAATGGCTGACTCGTTCAGGAATAATTAGTTGCAGCGCTGCAATACTCGGACACCAGTCGACGTTCGAGGATCGCATGTTGAAGTTTGTTGGCTTGAGAACCCGGATCACCCTTTCTCTGGTGATCGGTGCGGCAGCGACGGCCCTCTTCGTGCTGCTGGTCGCCATGTGGATCATCGGCGGCATCATCGACCGCGCCAATGAGCGCGAGCTCCACGCCCAATATGACGCCTTCAATTCGCGCCTGCAGCTGGAGTCGACCCGCGCGGAAGCGATGAGCGCGGTGGTCGCCAAGATCCCGGCGGTCCAGGACGCCATGGCGCAGAACGACCGCGACGCCTTGATGCGGCTGTTCGGTGCGGGCATGGCCAGCCTGAAGGCCGATTACGGTGTCGACCAGTTTCAGTTTCATACGCCGCCGGCGATGTCCTTCCTGCGGGTGCACCAGCCGGCCAAGTTCGGCGACGATCTGTCGGGATTCCGCAAGACGGTGGTGGCCGCCAACACCGACCGCAAGCCGATCGTCGGGCTGGAGGGCGGCGTTGCCGGCCTCGGCCTCCGCGGCGTCGTACCGATCGTTTCCGCCGGCAAACATCTGGGCTCGGTCGAGTTCGGCCTGACCTTTGGCCAAAACTTCTTCGACGAGTTCAAGCGCAGCCGCAGTGTCGACGTCGCGTTCCGCCTGGCTGGCGACACCGGCTTCAAGCTGTTCGCGACGACGATCGGGGAGACCTCCTTCTTCGCAAGCGGCGACTATCGGGAGGCGTCGGCCGGCGGCTTCCTGTCGCGCCAAGGACAGCTCAAAGGTGTTCCGGTCGTCGCGTTGCTGGGCCCGATCAAGGATTTCTCCGGCAAGCCGATCGGTGCCGTCGAGATCGTCATGGACAACAGCGAGTTCATCCAGGCTCGCAATCGCGCCGGGGCGTTGGCAATCGGGATGACGCTGGCCGGCCTCGTGCTGATCGCGCTCGCCGGGCTGTTGATCGCGCGCAGCATCTCCCGCCCGATCGTCCAGATGACGAGCGCGATGCGCGAGCTCGCCGACGGCAACCTGGACGTTCGCGTCCCGGCCGACTGGCGCAAGGACGAGGTCGGACAGATGGCACGCGCCGTTTCGATTTTCAGGGACAACGCCGTCCGGATGAGGGATCTGCAGGCGGAGCAGGAGAAGGCCCAGGCTCGTGCCGAGGAGGACCGGCGCCGCATGCTGATGGAGGTGGCCGATGGCTTCGAGGCCAGCGTCCGCGGCGTCGTCGACGCAGTGTCGGCTGCGGCCATCGAAATGGAGGCGACCGCCCGTTCGATGTCGGTGACGATCGATCAGTCGAAACAGCAGGCCCTGACGGTATCGCAGGCGTGCGGCTCCGCATCGGACAATGTCAACACCGTTGCCTCGGCGGCCGAAGAGCTGTCATCCTCGATGAACGAGATCAGCAAGACGCTCGAGCGTGCGTCGTCCGTGGTTCGCAAGGCGGCGGACGAAGGGCAGCAATCCAACGACAAGGTGCAGCGGCTCAACCTCGCGGCCGGCAAGATCGGCGAGGTCGTCGCGCTCATCACCCAGATCGCCAGCCAGACCAATCTGCTGGCGCTGAATGCGACGATCGAGGCCGCGCGCGCCGGCGAGTCGGGCAGGGGATTCGCCGTCGTGGCCAGCGAGGTGAAGACGCTGGCGACCCAAACGGCCAAGGCAACGGAAGAGATCGGGGCTCAGATCGCCGCGGTTCAGGCCGAAACCGCCGCTGCCGTCCACAGCATCGGCATGATTTGCGCCACGATCCAGGAGGTCGATGAGATCTCGACCATCATCGCCTCATCGATCGCGCAGCAGGACGCGGCGACCCGCGAGATCGCCGGCAGTGTGAACGTCGTTGCCGGCAAGACCCAGGACGTCACGCGCAACATCGCGGGCGTCACGTCCGGCGTCGTGCAGACCGGCCATGCCGCCAACGAGGTGCTGTCGGCGGCCGGCGAACTCGCGCAGCAGTCGACCCGGCTGCGCAGCGAGGTCAACCAGTTCCTGGCCCATATCAGAGCGGCCTGACCGCTCGTTGGGCGGCTGACGTATCAAGGTTGCCGACACGCCGATCGCTCCGGCGTATCCGCCACGGGCGCGAGCCGGGGCGGGGCCTCCTGTCCCGTGGCTCACGCCTGCTTCGCGGCCGCCTTCTCGAGCCGCTTCGCCATCACGCGCCAATAGGTGCCCGGCATGAACCGCTGCAGGAGATCCATGAAGCGGGCATCGCTGCCGATCAGGATGCGGGGCTCATTGCGCTCGATGCCCTGGATGATCCGCAACGCGGCGTCGCGTGGGCTGGTCCTGGCGAGCCGCTCGAACCGCTCGATGGCCTGCACGCGGCGCGCATTGTCGGTCATGCCGTGGCCAGCGCGAGCATTGCGCGCAATCGCCGTGGCGATCCCGCCGGGATGCACGACCGACAGCCGCACCGGACTGCCGGCGGCTGTGAACTCGTGGCGCAGGCTCTCGGAAAATCCCCTTACCGCGAACTTTGCCGCGGCGTAGGCCGATTGGCCGGGCGGAGCGATGATGCCGAAGATCGAGGACAGGTTGACGACATGCGCTTCGCGCCGGCGCGAAAGATGCGGCAGGAACGCGCGCGTGCCGTGCACGACGCCCCAGAAATTGATGTTGAACAGCCAGTCCATCTCCGCCTGATCGATCTCGGCGAAGCTGCCGAACAGTGCCACGCCGGCATTGTTGACGACGATGTTGAGGCCGGGATGCGCGCGGGTCGCGTCCTCGGCGAACTGCGTGACCGCAGCCACATCGCTGACGTCCAGCCGGTGCGTGGTCACCTTGCGGCCGCTTGCGGTGAGCTCGGCGGCGAGGCTTGCGAGGCCCGCCTCATCGCGATCGGCAAGTGCGAGATCGCAGCCGCGCGCCGCCAGCTCCTGCGCCAGCGCACGGCCAATACCGCTGGCTGCGCCTGTCACGGCGGCAGCTGCGCCTCGAATGATCGTCATTGTCGCTTCACTCCCCTGATGGACCGGTTCCACGTGCCTGGTTGAATTGCAGCTGGGTTTTCTGCCACTTTTTCTGATTGGAACCGAACCATCCGGCGGTTCAGCTTTTAACTCACATTACTTTACGAGCACACATTCGTGGAGGACCTGCATGGGACAGTCGCAACCTTTTCGCGCCACCGCACTGATCGTGGAAGACGATCTGGCGCAGCGCGAGATGATCACGCTGCTGCTCGAAGAGAGCGAGTACGACGTGATCGCGTGTGAGAGCGCGGAGGCCGCCGAACTCGTCCTGAACAAGCCGGGGCATCGCATCGTGCTGCTGATGACCGACGTCAATCTGGCGGGCCGCATGAACGGGGTCGAGCTTGCCCATGTCGCCAAGGCGCGTCACCCCCACATCAATGTGGTCGTCACGTCTGGCCGCCCGTTGTCGCAGCCGCTGCCGGGCGGCACAAAGTTCTGGAGCAAGCCGTGGGCGCCGCTGGACGTGCTGCGCGAGGCCGAGGTGACGCTCGAGCGCACGCCCGATATCGGATGAGGCAAGGTCTCGCGCCGCCAGCGTTGCTCAAAGCGTGATGCGTGGCAAACGCCGACCGGTGGAGACGTAGTAGAATCGGCTAGCGGTCGAGCCAACTGAGAGCCGGGTGGAAGCCGCGCTCCCACCCGGGAAGTGCAACTACTTCTTCTTGGCAGCCTTCTTGGTCTTCTTCGCAGCTTTCTTGGTGGCCTTTGCGGCCTTCTTCGCCTTCTTCGCCATGGAATCCTCGTCAGGAGTTTGATGGATTGCAACGCGACTTCGAGGCTTCGCTGGCGCACGCCAGCCATGCATCAGCCTCGGGTGTCGATCCCAGCAGATTCGCGAAGCTCTGCCTCACGCCGTCACCAGCGCCGTTGCGCTTATCCACAGCTCGATGCATTTGCCGGCCGGTGGCGCCGCTGGCGCTCGGGTCCTGACAAGGTTAGCGGATCGTAAAAAGTGTCTTCATTGATTCAAAACCAAGGCGCAATCTTGGTTGCGCCCTTGAGGAACCGTTAACTGCGCCGCGCCCATGTTGCTGCGAACAACAGGGTAGCTCATGAGCGTGGCGTTATTGAACATCGAGGACAGGGCCTGCGGCGTCCTGCTGTCGGGATGCTGAACGTTCCGACGCTGTGGACCGCCTTCGTGGTCAATTTCCTCGCGTTGGGCCTGATCTGGGCCTACGTGATGCGCAGCTATCCCAATCTGGATTCGGCACGGTACTGGACGGCATCTGCGTTCATGTGCGCGCCGGCGGCGACATTCGCGCTGACGCGGTTCTATTTTGGCTCGTTCGTTCCGCTGCTGGCCGGCGGCTCGCTGATGACCTTCGCGATCTGCCTCGCGGCGATGGGCGTGGAGCGCTTCTACGGCTACAGGGCGTCGTGGCGGCTGAGCTTGACCGTCGTCGCGATGACCTGCGCGTCGATCGCATTTTTCCAATACGCATACGACCACGGTCCGCTGAGGATCCTGTGCTACTCGATCGGGCAGGCGGTCCCCATGGCGATCATCGCGCGGCTGGTGCTGGATGCGAGGCGCGGGCCCGTCAATCCGGGAGCGCGGCTGGCCGGCCTGCTGTCCGTTCTGATCATCGCGGTGTTTGCTGCGCGGTCGATCGGGGCGTTCATCGGCGCCGATTTCAATTTCAGCCACTCCACCGGCGGCCAGGCCGCCGCGGTGCTGCTGCTGATCTTCCTGTCGATGTCGCTCAATTTCGGCTTCCTGCTGATGGCGGTGGACCGGCTGCGCAACGAGGTCGCCGATCTCGCGCTGCTCGACGATCTCACCGGCGTCGCCAACCGCCGTCATTTGATGCAGCGCCTGAGCGAGGAATGCGCGCGCGCCGAGCGCTCGCGACGGCCGTTCGCGCTGCTGGTGATCGACCTCGACGGCTTCAAGATCATCAACGACACCCATGGCCATGCTGCCGGCGATGCCTGCCTGCAGCATTTCACGCTGATGGCCCAGACCCGGCTGCGCCCCGGCGACATGCTGGCGCGCACCGGCGGCGACGAATTCTGCATCGTGCTGCCGGCGTCCTCGCTCCGCGAGGGCGCGATGATCGCGCGGCGCATCCTGCAGGTCTGCCGCGACGATGCGGAGGCCTGTGCCGGCGCCGAGGTGCCGATCGAGGTCTCGATCGGCGTCGCCGAATGGACCGAGGATGTCGGCGCATTCCCCGACCGGCTGATGGCGCGGGCGGACCAGGCGCTGTACGTCGCCAAGAAGGACGGCAAGAACCGCTATGCCGTCGTCACGCCCGATCACGAGACGCCGGCGCTGGCGCCGGACCAGATCGAGCCGCTGGTGGCAACGCCGCGCCGCCAGGATGCCGCCGCCGGGTAGGCGGTGCTATCATTGCCGGCCATGAGGCCGGTCCTGTTCTCCCTCCGCGCAGCGCTCGCGCTGCTTCTCGTCACGCTGCCTCCGCCGGCCTCGGCCGAGGACCTCGCCGCGCTGGCCCGATCATCCGGCACGCCGGAGATCCCGGGGCTCAGAATCGTCTGGCTGGCGCCATGGGGCGATCCGCACCAGGCTCATCCCTGGACCAACATCATCGTCCACCAGACCGAAGGGCCGGCCGGGTCGGCGCGGGCGGGGGCGCTGGCGCAGGCCAAGAACCCGAAACGGCGCGGCGTCACCCTGTGGGTCGAAACCGACGGCACCGTGTACTGGGCGGTGCCGGAAACCCTGGTCACGCTGCATGGCGACGGCGCCAATCGCAACGACAACCGCTATATCGACAACGGCCCGACCTATCGCAAGGTCGTGCGCGACAATTCCATCGGCGTGGAGTTCGCCGGCAACTATCCCGACGTCACCACGCCTCCCACCGAGGCCCAGATCGCCGCCTGGCGCATCCTCTCGAAGCTGCTCCGGCTGCGCTACAACATCCCGCGGGAGCGGATCTATGCGCACAACTGGGTCGACTACAAGGACGCCCGCTACTGCGAGGGCTGTGCGCTCGCCGGGCTCGCCCGCGCCGCGCCGGACTGATCGCACCTAACAAAGAAGCCGGCGTCTCCGCCGGCTCCGATCGCATCCAAAGACCACCTTCAAGCAAGCCGCGCGCCTAGTGCGCGGCCTCCAGCGCCGCCGCCTCCTGCTTGGCGATGGCGCCCTTGACGGCGGACTGCACCTTCTCGAACGCACGCACCTCGATCTGGCGCACGCGTTCGCGCGACACGCCGAACTCGGCGGCGAGGTCCTCGAGCGTCATCGGCTCGTCGGCCAGGCGCCGCGCCTCGAAGATGCGGCGCTCCCTGGCGTTGAGCACGCCGATCGCGCCGTTCAGCGCCTGCCTGCGGTGGTCGTACTCCTCGTGCTCGGCCATGATGGCTTCCTGGTTGGGCGAGTTGTCGACCAGCCAGTCCTGCCACTCGCCCGCTTCGCCGTCGTCGCGGATCGGCGCGTTCAGCGAGGCGTCGCCGCCGAGGCGGCGGTTCATGTCGACCACGTCCTGATCGGTCACGCCGAGGCGCTTCGCGATCAGCTTGACCTGATCCGGGTGCAGATCGCCTTCATCCAGCGCGTTGATCCGGCTCTTGGCCTTGCGCAGGTTGAAGAACAGCTTCTTCTGGTTCGCGGTCGTGCCCATCTTCACGAGCGACCACGATCTCAGGATGTACTCTTGTATCGACGCCTTGATCCACCACATGGCGTAGGTGGCGAGGCGAAAGCCCTTCTCGGGCTCGAACCTTTTCACCGCCTGCATCAGGCCGACATTGCCTTCCGAAACGACTTCGGATATCGGCAGGCCGTAGCCGCGATAGCCCATGGCGATCTTGGCCACGAGCCTGAGGTGGCTGGTCACGAGTTTATGCGCTGCGTCGCTGTCGTCATGCTCGCGCCAACGCTTGGCGAGCATGTACTCCTCCTGCGGTTCCAGCATCGGGAACTTGCGGATCTCGGCGAGGTAGCGTGAAAGTCCCGATTCTCCGTTGAGAACCGGCAGAGTAGCTGTACGGGCCATCGAGCGCCCTCCAGTTGGTTCAGGCCCCCGATAGCGGCGGGCCAGGCAAAGCGGTCGCTTGGTTAAAGCCGGCCGGTTTGCGACGTTCCATGCGTCGACCATTCGACGCAGGCGCAACATACACCATTTTCGCCCCCCGGTGGAAGGATTCCGGGGGTCACGACCCCGTGTGGCTCCATTAAGATTTTGACATACTTGCGTTTTTCTGAACGGCCTGCGTCATAGCGCCGCTCGCAGCGCATCCCCCAAAAGAGAAAGATCCTCCGGAAGCTCCGATTCCCAGCGCATTATTTCTCCCGTCCGCGGGTGCTCGATCACCAGCAGATAGGCGTGCAGCGCCTGCCGGCCGAGCGCCTCAAGCGCCGCCCGCGCGCCCGGCGCGAGCTGGTTGGCCTTGGTCTTGAAATGCGGGCCATAGACCGAGTCTCCCATCAGCGGGTGCCCGAGATGGGCGAGATGCACCCGGATCTGGTGGGTGCGCCCGGTCTCGAGATGGCAGGCGATCAGCGACGCCACCGGCTTGCCGTCGCGGCCGGCAAAACTCTCCTGCACCTCGTAATGGGTGATCGCCTCGCGCCCCTTGGGTCGCACCGCCATCTTGTCGCGGGCATGCGGATGGCGGTCGATGGCCGCGTTGATGGTGCCATGCGGCCGGTGCGGCACGCCCCAGGCAAAGGCGAGATAGCCGCGCTCCATCGCGCCGGTGCGGCCGTGATCGGCGAACTGCGCGCTCAGCGAGGCGTGGGCGTGGTCGTTCTTGGCGACCACCATCAGCCCGGTGGTGTCCTTGTCCAGCCGGTGCACGATGCCAGGCCGCTTGACCCCGCCGATCCCGGAAAGACTGGCGCCGCAATGCGCGATCAGCGCGTTGACCAGCGTGCCCGTCTCGTGCCCGGCGGCGGGGTGCACGACGAGGCCGGCCGGCTTGTCGATGACGACGATGTCGTCGTCCTCGTAGATGATTTTCAGCGGGATCGCCTCGGCCGCAGGCTCGGCCGGGACGGCTTCGGGCACGTCGATTGTGATCGTGTCGCCGGCTATGACGTGATAAGCGGGGTCCCGCACCGCCTCCGCGCGGAGCGACACCTGTCCGGCCAGGATCAGCGCCTTCAGCCGGGACCGCGACAGCTCCGGCAGCTTGGCTGCCAGCACGCGATCGAGCCGCGGCGAGCCTTCGTCGCCGGCGACCGTGACCGTCATCAGACCGTGGGATTGTGAAGTCGAGATGTCCATGAACTCTACCGTTGCGCCCGAGCCGTCCTCGCCCGAGCAGGCCCAGCTGATGGCGCGGCTGCGGCGCATGATGATGATCGCGGGCGTGACCACCTCGATCGCGATCGCCGTGCTTCTGGTCGCCATCGGCTACCGCCTTTTCCGCGGCGAGGGAAGCACGGCGTCAGGCCCGGACCTCACCGCCATGCTCCCGAAGGGCGCCCGCATCGTCGCCACCGGCACCGCCGGCGACCGCCTGGCGGTGACCCTGGATGTAGGCGGCACCACCGAGATCCGCACCTTCGACGCCAAAACCCTCAAACCCACCGGCCGCCTCCGCTTCGCGGTGGAACCGTAAGGGCAGGGGCTTTCGTCGCCCATTAGGCCCATCTCCTCCCACGCGACCGGTCAGCGCCTCCCCCGCTTGCGGGGGAGGTCGCATCGCATCGAAAGATGCGATGCGGGTGGGGGACCTCTCTCCATTGATACCGGTGCCCGCGGCGGCCCCCACCCCAACCCTCCCCCGCAAGCGGGAGAGGGAGCCCACCGCCGCCCTGGCCGGCTGTTTCCGCCTCATAATGATGGCCAATCCCTTCACCTCCCGGGCAGTCCACTCCCCTCCCCCTTGCGGGGAGGGGTCGGGGGTGGGGGTCCCCACGGGGACTCTTTCCTCGGAGTCCCACAGCGACCCCCACCCACCCCAAAAATGTCCATCCCCCGTCTTGCGGCGCGGCGCGTTCAAGGCTATGCGGTTCACCTCACGCTCCCTTCGTCTAGCGGTTAGGACGCGGCCCTCTCAAGGCTGAAACAGGGGTTCGATTCCCCTAGGGAGCGCCATTTTCCGGCGCTCAACCCTTCATCTCTGCCCCTTGCGACGCGGCTCCTCAGCCTCGCGGCGCACATTCGCGTCCGAGCTTTGCTCATCGGGGCACCCTTCAAACAGAAGGGCGCAGGGAAGGCCGGGTGCAGGCCGCACCCATGGCCCGCCTGCAGAAAGAAAAGCAGGCGGCAGTCACCACAGGATTGGCCGAACAACCGGCCTTCCCTGCGCGATGGGTTGAACGGCTGCTCCGTGCTCTCCCAGGGGACCGGGCTTGCTTGCCCCCGTCGTCGGGATGTCGCCGACCAAGACACCAGCGTCGGGGTGTCGGGACCACACGGCTTGACCGTCCGCCCGGGGTTCGTTCGTCCGCACGCGAAACGCGCACTGCGACCCCAGGCGGCCACCGCATCCCCCGCTCCACGGTCCGTGACGATCGCGAAACGCCCCTTCAGTGAGCAGGAGACGGCAGGAAGCATCGATCTGATTTGCCCGACGACACAAGGCCGGATTTGCCCGACGGAATGCGACAGATTGGCACGACGGGCAGTTTGGGCGAGGTACCAAAAGGGGGGCTAGGATCTTCGGCCCGCTTTTGGCCCGTGGTATTTGGGCGGCGCGTTTGATCGTGTTCCGAACTAGCTAAAACAACGGTTGCGTATACAACCTAAGAAAATCATGATGCGATCTGAAATTCGATGCCAAATACGAACGATTAGCCCAATGACCTCTGTGTAACCGGGGCGATGCAATTGAATGCCGATTGAGCTCGTCGCTCCTAGCACTCAGCAGCTTAAGTCGAAAAGATTCAAAATGACCAGAGTGACGCTGCATGGGGCCTAACAACTAACTCAAGTGAATAACGATGATTGATCAATTTCGAGCCTTCAGGGCAGAAAAGATAGTTGGCGAAGATTCATATGAGCTCATTTTGGACTCAGATGCTACAATTATCGTCGGACCAAACGGTACCGGAAAAAGCACATTCCTGAATGTATTCTATCTTTTCATAACCAGGCAGTGGTCCCGACTTCTCCAGTACAAATTCTCGAAGCTGTCGCTACAGCTTGAGAATCAGGAGATCGCGATCTCGAAAGCTGATCTTTTTAGTGTTGGTGACGGATCATTTTCAAAGCTCACAACCCGTGTCCAGTCATCATTGGCCCGACTAGGTGATACTCGCTATTTGAGCCAATTCCTTTCGGGCGCAAATTTTTCGCCGCATGAGGCCACGATAGTCGCCAGCTTGCTTGATCTGCCGCCCGAGGAGCTTTCCAGTTTTCGTCAGTTCATTTTGCGGCAAACGAAAGATTTGTTTGAAGGGTCATTTCTCGAGGTGGAGCGACGTCTTGTGGAGATAAAGCTACCCAAGGTGCTCTATTTGCCGACTTATCGGAGAATCGAGAAGGACCTTAAATCGATCTTGCCTGATATCGAAGAGCGTATGCGTTCGCGCGCTGTAGAAGGCTCAATGTTTGCCCGACAAGGACAAAGCTTTGCAGAAATCGTAAGCTTTGGAATGGAAGACATCGGAAAGATGATAGCCGAATTCACGGCAAAGCTCAATTCCGTGGCAAAGAACAAGTCAAACTCTGCTGCTCAAGAATACATTCGTGATATGGTGCAAGGGAGAATCAAGGACTACTCTATCGGATCGATCCGAGACATTCCGCCAGCTATTGTGCAGGAGTTTGTTGATCGCTTAGACAATCAACTTCTTTCTCTGGATGATAAGCAGAGATTGCGTGCTGACATCGACAAGCTTAGTAAGCGCTCGGTTGGCAAACCAACGAAAGATATGCAGTATCTCGGGTTCTTCGTCGAAAAAATGCTGCAAGTGTACCTAGATCTCAAAGGCGAAGAAGCTCCGCTTGTGCAGTTCGCCAAAGTTGTTCAAAAATACTTCACCAACAAGGTGATTAGCTACAATAATTACAATCTGACGATCTTTGATCTGCAAAACAATCCAATTCAGCTCAATGATCTTTCGTCCGGAGAGAAGCAAATCTTGTCGGTCTTTGCTTATCTCTTGTTGACTTCCGATCCGAGCTATCTCGTGTTCATTGATGAGCCGGAGCTGTCTCTATCCGTACCGTGGCAGAAGACGTTCCTTCCGGACATACTGGACACGGCGCGTTGTAAAATGCTGCTTGCAGTCTCGCATAGTCCATTCGTTTTTGACAACGATCTGCGGGGGCATATCGTTGATGTTCGCAAGCTTCGAAGAGACACTTTTAATTGAGAATTCCGATGTCAGATTTCGAAACGCTTCTTTTGCATGAGCAGCGCAACCCAAACGCAACAATATTGCAGTTTTTTCTCTCTAAGTACGAATCTGAAGAAATCGTTGTGGTTGTCGAAGGTCCTGACGATCAAACCTTCTACTTCGATTTCATCTCAGACTATTTTCCCGGCAAGAGGGTGTTCTTTTTCCCCTGCTCCGGAAAGTCGTCGCTCATTGCATTAAAGGTATTCTTGGATTCCTATGAATTAGGCGTTCAGCCCGAGCGTCTTTTGTTTTTGGCGGACAAAGATTTTGATGATTATCTTCGCTTTGTCGATGCTGGAATTTATAAGACGTGCGTCTACTCAATCGAGAATTATTTTGTAGATCAGAAATATTTTGAGTATGTCTTACGGAAATTTGGGGCGGGTCAGTTGTCGAGCCGGGCGGTCGATGAGCTGGTGGCTGTATTCGAAGATCAACTTCAAAAGGCTATTGCGGCTATGCTTGTCCCAATGGCTGTTCTATGTGCGATCCGCGCTTTGGATCGTCGTGCTGATTTTGATGCCATTTCATATTATGACCTGGTCAAAGGGGGTGTGCAGCCTATCGAGCGGAACCGTGGTGAGCGGGCTAGGGTTCTGAGTGAGCTGGTTCGACCTGGCGAACTTGTCGATTTCAAATCTGTGATGACTTTTGCGCGTGCATTTCGAAAGGATCATTTTAATTTATGGTTGCGTGGTAAGCACGGATTACAGCTTGCGCGAGCTGTTATCCGTTGCGTAGGAGCACGTTACCCTCAGTTTAGCGTGATGTTGCGAGGGGTAAACTCGTTCTTTGGTACTGAAGCATTTCGACAGGCCAAGAGCTTTCTTGGAGACGTGGCATCGCTGCGACTATACTGTAAAGCTGATAGCTAGAAGAATTTAAAGTAAGGTGCGAGCAGGGTGTTGGCGTCGTTCGGATTTCTGGCGATCATGATGCGGGCTCTGCGGCAGTTTCAGGAAAGGCAACTAATCCACCTAAACTAATGTAGGAGAACCGCCAACCCCAGCGGCCCTCGAAACCCGAACCCGTGCCACCGCACACTGGCCGCATCCACCAGCTCCATCCTCGGAAACCGGTCGAACAGCATCGGCAGCAGGATCGCGCCGACGGTGCGGCGGGAGAGGTGGGCGCCGGCGCAGTGGTGGGGGCCGTTGCCGAAGGCCTGGTGGGGATTGGGGTCGCGCAGCGCGTTGTAGTGCTCGCCGTCGGTGAACAGCTCCTCGTCGCGGTTGGCGGAGGCCTGGATGGTCATCACGGTGTCGCCCTTCGGGATCAGGCAGCCGCGGATCTCGGTGTCTTCCATGACGAGGCGTGAGCTCGCCTGGATCGGCGCCACCCAGCGCACGCCTTCCTCGAAGGCGGAGCGCCATTTGTTCTGCGCGCGGACGGCTTCGAGTTGGTCCGGGTTGGTCAGCAGGCCGTAGAGGATCGTCAGCAGCGTGTCGCGCGGCTCGTTGATGCCGCCGCCGATCGCGATCTTGATGTTGGCGATGATCTGGCTTTCGGCAATCGGATTCTTCGCGTTGACCATAAAGGAGAGCGCAGACGAATCCGGCGCGGCGCGCACGCGCGCCATGTTGGCGCGGATGCAGCGGTCCATCTCCGCATTGGCGATATCGGACGCGTCGAACGGCCCCGGCGTCCAGCCGAAATTGCCGGCGCCGTCGATCAGGGCCTGCGACCAGCGCTGCATGTCGGCGTCGCTGGCATCGGGAATGCCCATGACATGGGCGAGGATGCGCGCGGCCAGGGGGCCTGCGAGCGCGGGGAAGAGATCGACGATCTCGCCGCGCGGCAGCCGGTCGAGATATTCGGTGGCGAATTGGGTGTAGAGCGGCTCCCAGACGGCTTCGATCGTCTTCGGCATCAGCGCCGGCATCATCGCCATGCGCTCGGCGCGGTGCTCGTCGTGATCCTTGCGCATCAAAGTGTGCGCGAGGAAGGCACGCTTCATCGGCGTGTTCGGATCGTCGGACGAGAACAGCGCCGCATTGTCCTTCACATATTTGGTATCGGCCGCCTTGGTGAGGAACGTCCGGCCCACCGACTTGACCCGCAGCACCGGCGCCTCGCGGCGCAGGCGCCGGTAGATCGGATAGGGATCGCGCGTCAGCTCCGCGATGGTGATGGTCTCGTCCAGGGGAGCCGGAGTCTGAGACAGGGTCGCGGTCGGCATGGGGCGCTCCTGTTGCGGTGCGGGCCAGCGCGTGTCGTGGCTCAAGGATAGTGGCAGGGACGGAGCCGTGCAATCCCGCCCCGCTGCCCCGGGCTGGGACGAGCGCCTGATCTGAACGAGCTTCCGACCTCGCCAGTTCCGCTGCTGCAGCGATGCCGCCGCGGGATTCACGCCTCCGGCTTGGTCGTGCAGTTCTCGACCGCCGGCGCCGATGACTGCGATCGAGGACTCGCAACGCCCATACAGCCCGATCCAGCAGGAATTCGGCGGGTCAGTTCTGCGCAGCCGGCGAGACCTCCTGCGGCTTCGTCAGCAGCTCTCCCTCGCGGCGCAGGTGTCCCGCGGTGAGAAGATCCTGGAGGCTGCCTTGCAGCACCTCGCGCAGCTGGGCGCTGGTCGACCCGAAGCCGAACAGGCGGGCGACCGCCTGGATCAACTGGTCTTCCTCGGCGCCGTAGTTCTGCGCCACGACCTGCATGATCGCCGCCTT
This sequence comes from Bradyrhizobium sp. HKCCYLRH3061, assembly GCF_051168015.1. Taxonomy (NCBI): domain Bacteria; kingdom Pseudomonadati; phylum Pseudomonadota; class Alphaproteobacteria; order Hyphomicrobiales; family Nitrobacteraceae; genus Bradyrhizobium; species Bradyrhizobium sp. HKCCYLRH3061. The sequence goes on along the minus strand of NZ_JBNPUE010000017.1, from coordinate 142,060 downwards.
GATCTCGTCCGGCGGCAGCATCTCGGGCTTGCGCAAGGACTGCGATTGCACGTCCTCGCGGTTTCGAACGATGATCGCCTGGCCGGGCACGGCGTAGAACGGACCTCCGGCGATCTGTCCCTTCGCCACTGCCGAGGTCAGCGCCGTTCGCACGGCATCGCGGATGCGATTGCCGGCGCGGGCAAGGCCCCAGGCCGATCTGATCCGGACGATGATCTCCGATTCATGCACCGGCCCTTCGACGGCGACGATCTCGACGACGTGCCGCGTCATGTCGGCGAGCGGCGTCTCGTGCGGCTCGATCTCCCGACGCACGCGCAGCTTCGCCTCTTCATAGAGGGCCACCGTCGGTGCCTGTGCGAGCATCTCCAGAGGGCGCTGCTCGGCCTGCTCCGGCGCCGGCACGGCGGGGTTTGGCGGAGGCTCGGGGTGAGCTCGCGCCGCCCCCTGGTCGATGTCCTGCCAATGCGCCTTTGCCGCCTCGATCGCGCGAACCACCTTGTCGGTCTCTTCCTTGGGACGGAGAAACCAGTCGGTCGACCAGATGCGATGCAGCACCCAGCCATGCGCTTCCAGCACGTTCTGCCGCAGGCGGTCGCGGTCTCGCGCCGAACGGGACGCATGGTACTGGGCGCCGTCGCATTCGATGCCGAGCAGGAAGCGGCCGGGCTTGTCGGGATCGACGACGGCGAGATCGACGAAGAATCCGGCGGTGCCGATCTGGGTCTTCACGTCGTGGCCGAGCGCCCGCAGCCTCGCGGCGACCTGCTCCTCGAACACCGAGTCGGGATCGCGCCCGGTCTCCTGCGCGATGCCGAGCTGCCCCGTCTGCGCGAAGGTCAGGAACGTCTTCAGCGCCGCGATGCCGCGACCCTTGGCGCGCGACAGGTCGATGTCGTCGCCGGTGATCGACGAGAACACCTCGCATCGGAGCTTGGCGCGCGAGATCAGTACGTTCAGCCGGCGCTCGCCGCCGTCGGAGTTGAGCGGGCCGAAGCTCATCGAGACGAAACCTTCCTTGGTTCGCCCATAGCCGATGGAGATGAAGATGACGTCGCGTTCGTCGCCCTGGATGTTCTCGAGGTTCTTCACGAAGAACGGCTCGCTGGCCCCGCGGACGAAGAAGCTCTCCGTTGCCGGATTCTCCTTGCGCAGGATTTCGAGCTGATCCTGGATCGCCTGGCGCTGTGCCACCGAGAAGGTCGCGACGCCAAGGCTGCGATCCGGCGTCTCGCGCGCATGGCGCATGACGGCCTCGGCGACGAGCCGCGCTTCCCTGGGGTTGGTCCGGCTGCTGCCGCGTTCGTAGTGTGCATCGGGGTTGTAGTTGAACTTCAATCCCATTCCCGCGACGGCATCGTAGGGGCTCGGCACGATGAACAGCCGGTTGTCGTAGAACTGCTTGTTGGACACGGCGATCAGCGACTGGTGCTTGCTGCGATAGTGCCAGTTCAGCATCCGATGCGACAGGCCCTTGGCAAGGCAGAGGTCGAGAATGCTCTCGGCGTCCTTGACCTGGAAGGTCGGCTGATCCTCGTCGTCGCTGTCCTCGTCATCATTGCCCGTCAGCTTCGCGAAGAACCGCGTCGGCGGCAACTGACGCTCGTCACCGACGACCACCATCTGCCGGCAGCGCGCGACCGCGCCGAGCGCATCGACCGGCTCGATCTGCGAGGCCTCGTCGACGACCAGCAGATCGAAGGCGATCGCGCCGGGCTTGAGGAACTGGGCCACCGACAGCGGGCTCATCAGGAAGATCGGCTTGATCTGCTGAATGACCGGACCGGCCCGTTCCAGGAGCTGGCGGATGGGCAGGTGATTGCGCTTCTTGGCAAGCTCGCCGTTCAGCACGCCGAGCGGCCCGATGCCGCCGGCGTTGCGCGGCAGGGCCGCGGCATGCTCATGGGCGATCTGGTCGCGGGCCAGCTGCATGCGCGCGACGTCGAGCTTGCGGAAGCCGTCGACCAGCCGGTCGTGCGATTCGCCGTCGAAGCGCTTCAGCTCGGGATGGTCGGCGAAGATCACGCCGCGCATGGCGTCGTAATAGGACCGGTCGAAGGCGGCTTCGAGCGCGTCGCCCGGCAAGGAGCCGTCGAGCGCGCGGTCGGCCAGCGCGGCGAGGCCTTGCGCGCGCGCAAGGCGGACCCGGCCCATGAACGCGATCCAGCGGGTGAGGCGCTCGGTCGCGGTCTGCCACTCCGACAAGGTCTGCGACAGGTCGGCCAACCGGATCCGGTCGCCGGCGTCGAGCGGGATACGAACAGGCTCGAGCTGGAGAAAGTCGATCAGCCTGCCGAGTCCGGATCGCAGACTTGCGAGGCCGTCGTCGAGCTGTTCGATGGATCGCCGATCATCGGCCGACAGCGTGAGCTGCGTCAGCCGCTGGCGCGTGTCGTCGTTTGCGAACGGTTTGGGGAATGCGGTCCACCAGGTCGCCAATCTGGACAGCGCATCCCAGTCCGACTGTTCCTTCTGCCACGCCGCTCCGAACGCGGTGCTGCCGGCAGCTTCGACCTCCGCGAAGGACCGGCGTGCGGCTTGCGCCGCGATGAGGCCGTCGAGCAGCAGAAGCCGCTGCTCGAGCGTTTTCGGCATCGGCACCTTCAGGTACGAGGCCAGCAGCGCCACCTGCTCGCGATAGCGCGGGCTGAGCAGACGCAGCCAGGAGCGGCCCTTCTCGGCGATGACCTTGCGGCACTCGGCGATCGGTGCATCCCAGGCGGCCTCGACGAAGGCGCTCTCGACGGCCGTCCGCAGTTTCGCGTAGCGCAGCCCCTTGTCGATGACGTCCGTGATGAGTCCGGCCTGGCTCCAGATGGCATTGCGGAAGGCGGTCCGGTCGCACTCCGGCATCGCGGCCGCGGCCTGCGCAAAGGCCAGTATCGCCGCGGCATCGGCCAAGGTGGCCGGCGGCGGGAGGCCGAGCAGCGTCCCCAGGCGGGCCGCGCCCGTGGAGACGCTGCTGACAACGTTCGAGATGTCGTCCAGAGATCTCCGCAGCTCAGTCATTTCGGCGGGATCGAGCGCGTCGCGGCCGACACCGCGCCAGGGATGCAGGTGAGGCGCGCCGTCCGCCGCAATTCGTTCGGCGAGTTCGGCGATCAGCTCGCGCCGTCGCTCCAGATCCAGGGGAGACCAGGACGGCGCCCCCTGCAACGGATAGGGAGGCTGCGCGGAGTTGTCTCCGCAGCGCACGAGATGACCGAGCAGCCTGAACGGTGTCAGCTCGCTCGGCTGATGCGGCTGGTGCATCATCTCCGCATGCCGGTTGAGGCCATCACGGCTGTCGGTCAGGCGCTGCACCAGCGTGGCTTCGCCGCGCGGGACCGCGACCTCGGCCGATTTGCAGCGCTTCAGCTCTTCGAGCAGAACGCGCTTGTTGGCCTTGTTGGAGTGCAGCTCCAGCGCGAGCGCGCCGAGACCGACATGCTTCAGCCGCCGGTGCACGACCTCGAGCGCCGCCATCTTCTCGGCGACGAACAGCACCGTTTTCCCCTCGGCGGCAGCCGACGCGATGATGTTGGTGATGGTCTGCGACTTGCCGGTGCCAGGCGGTCCCTTGACGACGAGGTCGCGTCCACGGACCACTTCCTCGATCACCACGGCCTGCGATGAATCGGCGTCGACGACGTGGTTCATCGCCACCGGCTGGATGACGGAATCGATCTTGCCGTCGTCGGCCACGATCGGCTCCGCGCCCTCGAAGCCGTCCTGAAGCAGCGCTGCGATCAGGGGATGACGATCGAGGCTGCCATCTGCGGGCCAGTTGTCAGGGTCCAGATCGCGATACATCAGGAACTTGGAGAACGAGAAGAAGCCGAGGACGATCGCGTCCGCCCTGACCTCCCACCGCTGCTTGCTGGCGACCGTCTCCGCGACGCCGGCGAGATAGGTCGCGATGTCGACATCGTCCTCGTCGCCAAAATCCTCGATCTTGAGTCCGAACTCGGCGTCGAGCTTGGCCTGGAGCGAGAGGTTCGGCGACGGCGGCTCCGCGCGCGAGGCCAGGTGAAACCGATCGGCGGCACTGCTGCGCTCGAGACGGACCGGCAGCAGGACGAGCGGCGCAAAGCGCTCGACGTCGGATTTGTCGTCCTCGAACCATTTCAGCAGCCCGAAGGCGAGATAGAGGATATTGACGCCCTGTTCTTCCTCGAGCGTTCGCGCGTCGTACCAGATATCCAGCAGGCGCTTCTGCAGCGCCTCCGATGACAGCCGGGTCCTGAGCCGGGTGTCCGGCTGCGGGGGCTCTGACTCCGAAGCAGCTGACTCCGAATCATTCTTTTGCTGGTCCACCTTGACGCTCGGCGCGTCGGACCGAGGGGCCGGCAGGCTCAAGGGCAGGGTGCCGTCCGCTTCCGCAGCCTCCGCCTTCGCCGGCAGGAACGTGAAGCGCTTGCCTTCACCGAGAAGCTCGAACAGCGCAGCGGAGCGCGCGCCGACGATGTCGATGGTGCGGATGGTCTTTGTCTTGAGCGGGATGTGCACGAGCCGGTTGCGCGTGCCCAGATCGAGCAGCGCGCGCCGGTCGGCCAGCAATCGGTCTCGTACGGATGTGGTTGCCACGTGCAATCCTCCTGCGATTCGAGGATTGCAACCCGGCGTGATCGCGGTCAAGCATCCGGCGCGGTGGAGATGTGCTCGTGGAACAATGTTCAATCTCCCCGCAGAATTCATCTCCCCATAAAGGGGAGATGAATTCGTATGCGGTTCACGCCGCCGCCTTGTGCCGCGCCAGTTCCGCCTTGTAGAGCTCGAACTCCTCGGCGATGGCGCGCGCGACCGACGGCCGTGCGCGCAGGCGCTCGTAGTAGGTCTTCACGGCGGGCCATTTCGCGAGCTGGACCGGCGGCGTCGCCATGGTCCAGTTGATCACGGTGACGAGATACGCGTCGGCGACCGTGAAATGATCGAGCAGATAGTCGCGATCCCGCAGGTGGTTGTCGAGATGATCGAGCCGCGACAGGTTCTTCTTCAGGACATGGGCCTTCATTTCCTCGGGCGCGGTCTTGTCGAGGATCGGAATGAACAGACCCTTGTGCAGCTCGGTGCCGATGAAGCACAGCCATTGATGCAGGCGGCTGCGGTCCATGCCGGGGCCGGTGCCGAGCTTCGCTTGCGGGAAGCGATCGGCGACATATTGCAGGATCGCGGCATTCTCGGTCAGCAGGTCGCCGTCATCGGTGCGGAGCGTCGGGACGAGCCCGAGCGGATTGACGGCGCGGAAATCGGAGCCGTCGTTGAGGACGATCTTGGTCTTGGGGTCGACCTCGAGATAGTTCGCCTTGGCGCCGGCTTCGTAGAGCGCGATGCGGGTGGCGAGCGAGCAGGCGAGCGGCGAGAAATACAGGTCCATGGACGTCTCCCTCGGGCTCCGGACCGGAGCATTGATTGATTTTTATACTGTCTCGCATAATATAAGGCCGGTCAAGGAATTTAGTACGAAATGGTACAAAAAAAGAAGGGGCCGCCGCAGGGCGACCCGCGCACCGATAAAGCGATCGAGCCGAAGCGGCGCGGCAGGCCGCGGGCGTATGAGCCGGATGTCGCGCTCGGCAAGGCGCTCGACCTGTTCCGGTCGACCGGTTTTGCGGCGACCTCGCTCGACGATCTCAGCGCCGCCACCGGCATGAACCGGCCAAGCCTCTACGGCGCGTTCGGCGACAAGCGCGAGCTCTACATCAAGAGCTATCAGCGCTATCGCGACAACGCGCGCGCCCTCATGGGCGACGTCTTCAGCAATGATTGGCCGGTGCGACGGCAGCTCGAGCAGATCTTCGCCACGGCGCTCGACATCTATCTTTCTGGCGAGGAGGGACCGCGCGGCTGCTTCACGGTGATGACGGCCGGCTCGGAGGCGGTTGCCGATCCCGACATCCGCGCCATGGTGCAGAACGCGTTGACCGAGCTCGACAAGGCCTTCGCGCACTGCTTCCGCCGCGCCAAGGAGAAGGGCGAGCTGCCGGCGGACGCCGACCCCGCCGTGCTGGCACGGCTGGCGTCGGCGACGATCCACTCGATCGCGGTCCGGGCGCGCGCGCGGGTGCCGCGTCAGGAGCTGGAGGCGATCGTCGCCGGCGCAATCGATATGATGATTGGCAAAAAATAGCGTTTCAATATCCCCTGACGCGATCGACCAGGTTGCGCAGCGCTCCGCCGGCCTCGAAGGTCGCGATCTGCTCGGCGACGTAGCGCGAGATTGCGTCGGCGTCGGTGTCGGCTGCGTTGTGCGGCGTCAGCACCACCTTCGGGTGGGTCCAGAACGGGCTGTCGGCCGGCAGCGGCTCCTGGCCGAACACATCGAGCGACACTGAACCGAGTGTATCGTCGTCGAGGCAGGCGAGGATGTCGGCCTCGTTCTGCAGCCCGCCGCGTCCGGCATTGATCAGGACGGGGGCGCCGAGCGGTGAGCTGCGCCGAAGCCGCGCGAACATCCTGCGATCCAGAATGCCGCGCGTATCCGGCGTCAGCGGCAGCAGCGACACCAGGATGTCGGTCCGCGCCAGGAACGCATCGAGCTGCGCCGCGCCGTGGAAGCATTCGATGCCGTCGGCCTGCTTGGCGCTGCGGCTCCAGCCGGCGACCTGGAAGCCCAGCCGCTTGAGCACCTCGGCCGCATCGATCCCGAGCGTGCCCAGTCCGAGAACGCCGACGCCGATCGCGGCCGCCGGCCACTGGTACTTCGGCGCCCAGCGCTTCACCCGCTGCGACTCGCGCAGATACAGCTCCTGGCGATGATGCATCAGCACGTGCATCACGACATATTCGGTCATCCGCGCCGTGAGATCGTCGACCGCCACGCGCGCCAGCGGCACGCTCGGCAGCGTCTTGTCGGCCATCAGCGCGTCGACGCCGGCGCCGAGGTTGAAGATCGCGCGCAGGTTCGGGAAGCCGGCGAGCTCGCCGGGCACCGGTTTCCAGACCGCCGCGTAATGCACGTCGGCCGGATCGAGGCCGGCATCGGGCAGCAGCACCACCGGGCGGTCGCCGCAGACATCGTCGAAACGCGCCTTCCAGCGCTGCGGCGACCAGTTGTCGGTGCCGCCATGGATCAGGAGCGCCAGCGCGCCTTTGGTCATCGGAGGGTCCTCGAGCTTATGTGACGCGTTCCACATACCAGATCGTGCGGGCAGGCCAATCTCCGGCCATCAACACGGAGACATCGCCATGCGCAAATTGCTTCTCGCCACTGCTCTCGTCATCGCATCCGCCTCGGCCCAAGTCCCGGCTCAGGCCCAGACCATCGACGTCGGCTCGATCCTGTCGGCCAACGGCATTTCCCTCGGCAAGGGCGGCGGTCAGCCGCAGTCCGGCAGTCAGCAGGGCGCCGCAGCCGGCCTGACGCAAGGTGCGGGCGGTCAAAGTGCCGCAGGGCAAGGTCAGGGCCAGGGTCAAGGTCAAGGCCAGTCGCAGCGCCAGGCCGGCCGAGCCAAGCAGCCGCGCGAGAGCGCGCAGGAAACGCGGGCGCGAAACATCGCGGCCAAGTACGGCATCTCCTGGTAGGCGGCTCGTTCCTGCAGGCGGAACCCGCGAAAATTCTTCGCGGGCCTGTCGGCCGGAGGCATACTCCGCCGTCTTGAAGACGAATGGAGATGCCTTCCGATGCTGTATGCGCTGCTCTGCTATCATGACGAGGATGTCGTCTGCACCTGGAGCAAGGACCAGGACGCCGCCGTCATGGCCAAGCTTGCCGTCGTGCAGGAGAAGCTCGCCAGGCAGGGGCGGCTCGGGCCGGTGGCGCGGCTGCTGCCGACCACGGCCGCGACGACCCTCCGGAAGGAGGATCCGCCGCTGGTCATCGACGGCCCCTATGCGGAGACCAAGGAGCAGCTGCTCGGCTTCTATCTCGTCGACTGCGCCAATCTCGACGAGGCGCTCGAGGTCGCGCGCGAACTCGGCGAGGCCAATCCCGGCGGCTCCTACGAGATTCGTCCCGTCGGTACCTTCCGGCCGGGTGGAGCGCTGGCATGACCGATGCGGCCTGGATCGATGCAGCCCTGACATCAGCGCGTCCCCAGGCCGTCGGCGCGCTGCTGCGCTATTTCCGAGACCTCGACACGGCCGAGGAGGCGTTCCAGAACGCCTGCCTGCGGGCACTGAAGAGCTGGCCGCAGAACGGGCCGCCGCGCGATCCTGCGGCCTGGCTGATCATGGTCGGACGCAACGCGGCCATCGACGACGTCCGGCGCGTCCGCCGCGAGCAGCCGCTGCCGGATGACGAGGCCATCTCCGATCTCGACGACGCTGAGAGTGCGCTCGCCGACCGGCTCGACGGCTCGCATTACCGCGACGACATCCTCCGCCTGCTGTTCATCTGCTGCCACAAGGAACTGCCGGCGACCCAGCAGATCGCGCTGGCGCTGCGTGTGGTCTCTGGGCTCACCGTGAAGCAGATCGCCCGTGCGTTTCTGGTCAGTGAGGCCGCGATGGAGCAGCGCATCACCCGGGCCAAGGCGCGCGTCGCCCAGGCCGACCTCCCGTTCGAGACGCCAGGGGCGGTGGAGCGGTCGGAGCGCCTGACCGCGGTCGCCGCCATGATCTACCTGATCTTCAACGAAGGCTATTCGGCCAGCGGCGAGACCGCAGCGCTGCGCCAGCCGCTGTCGGAGGAAGCCATCCGGCTGGCGCGGCTGCTGCTGCGCCTGTTTCCGGGCGAGCCGGAGATCATGGGACTGACGGCGCTGCTGCTGCTGCAACACGCGCGCAGCGCCGCCCGCTTCGATGCGGAGGGGACGCTGATCCTTCTCGACGACCAGGATCGTTCGCTGTGGAACCAGCCGATGATCGCGGAAGGCGTAGCTCTGATCGACAAGGCGATGCGCCATCGCCGCAGCGGACCGTATTTGATCCAGGCCGCGATCGCGGCGCTGCATTCGCGCGCCGCGCGCCCGGAGGACACCGACTGGACCCAGATCGACCTGCTCTATGGCGCGCTGGAAGTGGTGCAGCCCTCGCCGGTGGTGACGCTCAATCGCGCCGTTGCGGTGTCCAAGGTCCGCGGCGCCGAGGCGGCGCTCGACCTGATCGCGCCGCTCGAAGGGCGGCTCGCCAACTATTTCTATTTCTTCGGTGTGCGCGGCGCGCTGCTGATGCAGCTCGGGCGCACCGACGAGGCACGGACCGCCTTCGACCGCGCCATCGCGCTGGCGCACAGCTCGGCGGAGGCCGCGCATATCCGCATGCAGCTCGACCGGCTGATGCGCGACGGTGCGACGGCTCGGGCTCGGGTCGGCCAGTGAAATTCTGCCGAGATTCGATCTAAAATTCTGCACCGGGCTGTCGGTGGCACGCTCCTTCATTCGTCCTTGGAGCAGCATCACGGGGGAGGAGCTGCAGATGACGACGATCACCTTGGAAGAACCGGTCTCGCGCGCCGAATTGTGGAGCGGGCGCATCCTGAGCGGGCTGGTGACGCTGTTCCTGCTGTTCGACGGCGCGATCAAGCTCGTTCCTCTGCCGGTCGTCACAGAAACGCTGGACCAGATGGGCTATGGTGCAAGCGACGCCATGGCGCGTGCCCTCGGCCTCATCACGCTTCTCTGCACCGTGCTCTATATCCTGCCGCCGACATCGTTCGTTGGCGCGATCCTGCTGACAGGCTATCTCGGCGGCGCCATCGCCTCGCATGTCCGGATCGGCAGTCCGCTGTTCAGCCACGTTCTGTTCGGCCTCTATCTCGGGCTGATGCTGTGGGGCGGCTTGTGGCTTCGCGACCGCCGGCTGCGCGGACTGCTGCCGCTCTCGCGCTGACGAATGATCTTTCAACCAAGGAGGATGACGATGATCTGTCCCTATCTGACGTTCAACGGCGATTGCGAACAGGCGTTGAAACACTACGGCGAGGTGCTCGGCGCCAAGGTCGACATGATGATGCGCTATGGCGAGGCGCCGCCGGAGATGCCGTCCGCGCCGGAGCACAAGGACAGGGTCATGCATGTCCGCTTCTCGATCGGCGACGGCGTCCTGATGGCCTCGGATTCGCCGCCCGAATATTATCAAGGCAAGCCGCACGGAATCTCGGTTTCGCTCCAGATCGCAGACCCGGCCGAGGCCGAGCGCAAGTTCAACGCGCTGCTTGCAGGTGGTGCCGTCACCATGCCGTTCGGCAAGACCTTCTGGTCGAAGGGCTTCGGCATGGGCGTCGATCGCTTCGGCATTCCGTGGATGATCAATTCCCCGGCGGATGGCTACGCGGCGTGACGCCGCTAGCGGCAAGAGGCGTACATCGCCTTGAGCTCGCGCCCGCGCAACAGCAGAAGCCGCGACGTCAGGCCGCCGCGGCGCTCGATCCAGCCGCGCACCGGCCTGGGATAGGTCTGCAGCACCAGCTTGGAAGCCTCGGGTTCCGCATAGACGCGGCCGCGCCGGTCGACCGAGCGTGCGGCGTGGAAGCCGAGGGTGGCCCGCCGCGTCACGCAGATGCGGTCCTCGGGCACCACGCTGAGCACCAGCGTGCAGGCCGACAGGCAGGGCCCGTCGATGATGACCCGCTCGCCGGAGGCGCGCACCTTCTCGAACAGATCGAGGAACGGACCCACCTCGCCGCCGGGCGAGGAGATGATGCGGACGTCGGCGCGCGCCAGCATCGTCGCGATCCCCCACAGGACGGCCGCGAGCAGCAGGGTCAGGATGATGCGCATCCGGCTCGGCATCGTTTCATGTGTTCCTGCGTTGGCCGCGCAAGGTCGGCAATCCGATTCCCGCGGCATCGAAGCCGCCATCGACGGCCAGGATCTGTCCGGTGATATAGCTGGAGCGTTCGGAGCTGAGAAACAAGATGGCCTCGGCGAGCTCGTCCTCGAGGCCGTAACGATTGAGCGGAATGGCGTCGTGATAGTCGGCGCGGATCTCCGGCGTGTGCACGTCCTTGGCCATCGCGGTCTCCACCGGGCCCGGCGCCACCGCGTTGACGCGGATGCCGGCGGACGCGAGCTCGACCGCGAGCTGCTTGGTCAGATGCGCCAGTGCCGCCTTGCTGGTGCCGTAGGCGGAGCGCAGCGTGGAGGCGCGGACGGCCGAAATCGAGGTGATGTTGACGATGGTGCCGCCGTGCTCGCGCATCAGTGGCACCGCGGCGCGCGTGCACAGAAACGGCCCGGTCAGGTTGACGTCGAGGATGCGTTGCCAGTCGGCTTCGCTGGTTTCCATGATCGGGGCGAAGCGCGCCACGCCGGCATTGTTGACCAGCGCATCGAGACGACCGAAACGGCCGGCAACGCGCGCCAGCGCATCGGCGACCATCGCCGCGTCCGCGACGTCGCAATGCAGCGCGAGCGTTCGATCGGGGGATTTGAGTGCCGATGTGGCATCGTCGAGCAGCGTCTTCTCGATGTCGAGAAGCGCCACGCGCCAGCCCTCATGCAGAAATCTCTTTGCTGTCGCGAGCCCGATGCCGCGTGCCGCCCCGGTGATCAGGGCGACCTTGTCAGTCAGCGTCGTCGATGTTTCCGTCACGGGGGTCGACTCCTCGGGCCGGCAGTCCGGCTCTTCTCGTCCTTGAGTCCTAACATGCGCTGCGCGGATCGGCTGTGAAGGCCGTCACATCTGTCAGTGTACGTTCAATCCAGCTCCACGCGACGCGTATAGCCAGCGAAGTTCGTGGGCGTTGTCAAACAGCCAGGGGTAGCAGCGGGCACATCGGTTCGCGTTTTCGCGGTGTCAAAGCATCCGAGTCGTGCTCGCCTTGGTCTCCCTCCCGATCGGAGGGAGCAGGGAAGACCGGGAGCTCGCCGCCCCATGGCTCCCGGCGGGAAAAATGCACGGGGCAGGAACCACAAGGTTCTGCTGAGACATCACGGCCTCCCTGCGCGATGGTCTGACGGCTTCTACGCGCTCTCCCCGGGGACCGGCTGTCTTGCCCCCGTTTCCGCCACAATGCGTTCATGCATCGGACACGGCATCAGCATCGGGATGACAGGACCACACGATTTCGCCGTACGCGCCGCGTTGTTCGTCTGCGTGTCCTCATATGAGCATGATCTTGTCGGAAAGCTGTGGCGCAATGCGTGTCAACGGCCTCCGGTTCCGAATCATGCTCCACGCTGCAACATCGACGCGTCCACCGCATCCTGCTCCCCACGTTCGTGACGATCGCGAAACGTCCCTCTCGATCGGGAACAGGACGTGGCTAAAAGAGCGTGAATTCTGGAAAGGCGAAATAGAACTATCTTTACGGGTAGGACTGGACAAGGGTAATCGACTTGAAAGTCTTCACGAAAAGAGCTCCGTGGCACGGGCGGTGTCGCGGCCGCGCCACAGCCTGCCAAGGCGCATTCCCCCGTGGAATTGGACAGTCCCGCCGTCGGCTGATTTGCCCGTCGTCGGGTCGCTCTCGGACGTGTCCGGGACGAATCTGAACCGGTAGCGTAGAGTTTTAGAGTCTCGGTAGAATCGACATGGGCGATCTATTCATCAGCCGGCGAATCACTCTCGTCAGAACCACGGAGCTGCACGCTTCGTCGCACGGGTCGAATGGTCTGAGGCGCGGGTGCGGCGCGTTGCTGTTGTCGTGCATTGTCCTCGGGCTCGCGGCGTCCGGCGCCGCTGGAGCGGATGGCAGCGTTGCTGCGAAACCGGCAGAGACCGAGCAGGCCGCGCACGATGTCGCGCCGCCGCAGCAGCCGCAGACCGCGGAGCCCGAGACGGTGGGGCGGCCGTCGGACGTGCAGACGCCGGCTCCGAAGGTGGTCGTGCCATCGACCGAGCCTGCGAAGCCGGTCGCGGCTGAGCGCAAGGGCGACGCCAAGACCACGAAGAATCTGTCGGTGCCTCAGCGCGCGCTGCCGGCCGACGTCGCGCAGATGATCGGCCGCAAGATCTGGCTCAACGAGGCCGGGGGACGGCGCGACGCGATCACGTCGTGGAATGCGGGTGAAGAATTCGCCTCGCTGGGAATCGGGCATTTCATCTGGTACCCGGCCACCGCGAAGCCGCCGTATGAGGAGGGCTTTCCGGGGCTGATCGCATTTCTGCGCAAGGGCAAGACGCCGTTGCCTACATGGCTCGACAAGACGCCGACTCCGGCATGCCCCTGGACCAGCCGGGCCGACTTCAAGCGGAATTTCAACTCGCCGCAAATGCGGCAATTGCGGCAGTTCCTGCTCGACACGATTGCGGAGCAGACGCAGTTCCTGGTGGCGCGTGCGCAAGGCGCAATGGACAAGATCCTCGCCAACACGCCCGACAGCGCCGAACGCGAGCACATCGTCGCGCAGTATTCGCGAGTCGTCCGCGCCTCGAACGATCTCTATCCGCTGATCGACTACATCAACTTCAAGGGCGAGGGCACCAACCCATCCGAGACCGCCGTGGACAAGGAGACGGGCCAGCGCCAGGGCTGGGGTCTCAAGCAGGTGCTGCTCAAGATGAACGGAACCACGACCGAGTCCAAGGCCGTGCTCGCCGAATATTCCGACGCGGTGCAGGTCGTGCTGCAGCAGCGGGTGCGCAATCTACCCTCGAACCGCGTGTGGGAGGCGGGCTGGCTGCGTCGCGCCGAGACCTATCGCCGTCCGATCGCGCAACTCGAGCAGACCCCCGAGCGCGCGCCGCGCAGGTCGTCGCGTTACAGGGCCGACAACACGCGGTTCTGATGGGAGCATCGTTCCGGACGATCGAGGGGCGTGCGATCCGCGCGTCCCATGCGCGTGTCCGGCAAGTGAGCGTCTGATCACGACTTGCCCGAAGCGGCCTTCTTGTCGGCAACCACCTTCTCGTAAGCCGCCCTCAGCCGCTGACCGACGCTTGGCCCGGCCTTCCTGCGCCGTTTCGTGCCGAGATGAATCTCGCGCAGCTCATCCATGAACTCGGCCCACATCTTCGGCCCGCCTTCCATCAGCAGCCTGGCGCGGATGCCGAGCTCCTCTGAAACCGGCAGATTTTTGTAACCCCAGCCCGCCATCTGCGCGAGGATCGGCAGCAGCTCGATGCCCTGCTCGGTCAGGGAATAGATGCCTTTCTGCTTGTGGCTCGGATCGTCCTCGCGGCTGATGATGCCGGCGGCGAGCAGCGTCTTCAGCCGGTCGGCGAGAATGTTCGAGGAGATGCCTTCCTCCGAGCCGCCGAGCAGCTCGCGATAATGCCGGCGATTTCCGAACATCATGTCACGGATGATCAAGAGGCTCCATTTGTCGCCCACCACTTCGAGCGAAAGGTTGATCGGGCAGCCGGAACGCTGAAGGTCGGACATCGACGTCTCATTGGGAGGGATCGCATATAAACCGCTTGCAATATTGCACCGGTCTGGGCATTCTCCAACTGCTTGCAAAATGAAAGCAGTCAGGGAGGAGCGTCGATGGCGAGACTGGTGATGTGGAACATGATGACGCTGGACGGCATGGTTGCGGGCCCGAACGGCGACATCTCCTGGCACGAGGATGTGTGGGGCCCGGAGCTAGAGCAGATCTCCGAGACGCAGCTGCAGGAGGCGGGCGGATTGCTGTTCGGCCGGGTGACCTACGATCTGATGGCCGGCTATTGGCCGACGGAGAAGGGCGTGACCGCCGACTTCATGAACAGCATCCCCAAATATGTTGCCTCCCGCACGCTGTCTCGCCTGCCATGGTCGAACGCGCATCTGCTGGGTCCGCAGCTCGCGGCTGAGGTCGACAAGCTCAAGCAGGAGAATGCCAAGGACCTGTTCCTGTTCGGCAGCGCGGACCTCGCCTCGACGCTTGTGGCGTCCGACCTGATCGATGAGTTTCGAATCGCGATCAATCCGCGCGTGCTCGGTGCCGGACGCCCGCTGTTCAAGCCGGGTCAGGCCTTGAAGCTCCGCCTGATCGACAGCCGGGCGCTGTCCAACGGCGTCGTCATCGCGCGCTACGCCCCCGTCCGGGACGTGTGAATCCTATCTTGCGCCGCGTTCCGTGTCCCGGGCGAGCGCAGGTCTTTCAACTCACGCACCCGCCCGTCCAGCCCCTTACCTCAGCCCCCTCGAACAACGGGGCGCGGGAGCGCGCCGTCCTGCGGCCGCGCGTTCGGGACCAAACAACCTGTTCTCACCCCAACCTATCAGGAGCTTAAGATGTCCCTGACCCTTTACTATCATCCGCTGTCGTCGTTCTGCTGGAAGGTGCTGATCGCGCTGTATGAGAACGACGTTTCGTTCACGCCGAAGCTGATCAATCTCGGTGACGCGGATGAGCGCGCGGCGTTCTTGAAGCTGTGGCCGGTCGGCAAATTTCCCGTGCTGCGCGACGAGCAGCGCACGATTCCGGAATCGAGCATCATCATCGAATATCTCGACCAGCACTATGCGGGCGGGACGCGCTTCATTCCCGATGATCCCGATCTCGCCTTGCGGACACGTCTGCGCGATCGCTTTCTCGACCTTTATCTGCACATGCCGACGCAGACCGTCGTGTTCGACCGGCTGCGGCCGGCCGATGCCCGCGATCCGCTCGGCGTCGCCGACGCGCGAAGCCGGCTGCGCACGTCCTACGCGATGCTCGAGGCCGAGCTGCCGCCGCGTGGCTGGGCGATGGGCGACCCGTTCACCCTGGCGGATTGCGCGGCCCTGCCGGCGCTGTTCTACGCCGACAGAGTCGAGCCGCTGGGTGACGGGCTGCCTGGGGTCACAGCCTATCTCGACCGGCTCAAGGCGCGGCCATCCGTGGCGCGGGTGCTCGCAGAGGCCCAGCCTTATTTCCACATGTTCCCGCAAGAGGCGGGCTGAACCGGGAACCCGGTCAAAATAATCGCGAGGGCGTGTCGGCGGCGCCGGGACCGGATCGTCTTACTGATGCGGGCAGGGCAGTCCTGCCGCACGGCACCAGGAGAGAAGCCATGCGGTTCATGGTGATCGTGAAGGCGACCCGGGACACGGAAGCCGGAATCCTGCCGACCACCGAGGAGTTCGCGGCGATGGGCCGATTCAATGAGGAATTGGTCAAGGCCGGCATGATGGAGGCGGGCGAGGGCCTGCATCCGACCGCGAAGGGCGCGCGGATCGACTTCTCGAACGGGACGCCGAGCGTCGCGCGCGGTCCATTCGACCTCTCCGGCGATCTCGCCGCCGGTTTCTGGATGATCAAGGCCGGCTCGCTCGACCAGGTGATCGCGCACATGACGCGCGCGCCGTTCCCGAGCGGCCAGATCGAGATCCGGCAGGTCTATGCACCGGAGGATTTCGGCGAGACGTTCACATCCGAATTGCGCGAGCGGGTCGAACGGCTGCGTGCGCAGGCCGCCAAGGGCTGAACCGCGACCCTGATCAGGAGAGGAGAAACGCGGATGCGATTCATGATGCTGATGATCCCGCTCGGCTATGAGAGCGCGCCGCCCGACGTGGAGCTCGATCCCGAGCGGGTCAAGGCGATGATGCGCTACAACGAGGCGCTGAAGGAGGCTGGCGTGCTGATCACGCTGGAGGGCCTGCATCCGCCGTCGATGGGGGCGCGGGTCTCGTTCGCGGGCGGCAAGCCCGCGGTGACCGACGGCCCGTTCGCGGAGGCCAAGGAGGTGCTCGGCGGCTATTGGATGATCGAGGTCGCGTCGCGCGACCAGGCGATCGCCTGGGCCAGGCAGTGCCCGGCCGCGGACAACGAGATCATCGAGATTCGCCAGGTCCAGGAGATGGCGGACTTTTCCGAGGAGGTGCAGCAGGCCGCGGCCGGCTTCGCCGAGCTGCCGCATGCCGGCCGTGTCTGATCGATCCGTTTCACAGCAGGAGAGGGAAGTGCAATGAGCGACAACAGCAACACCTATCTCGCCGTCTTTCTCGGCAGCAAGACCAGTCCGGCCTCGAAAGCCTGGGAGGCGCTGTCCGAGACGGAGCGCAATGCCAGGGGACAGCAGGGCATGGCGGCCTGGCACGCCTGGGTCGACCAGCACAAGGACGCGATCCTCGCGATGGGCGGGCCGCTCGGCAAGACCAAGCGGGTCGACAAGGGCGGCGTCAACGACATCGCCAACGAAATGGGCGCGTTCACCGTGGTCCGCGCCGCGTCGCATGAGGATGCGGCGAAGATGTTCGTGAACCATCCGCATTTTGCGATCTTCCCGGGCGAGCGGGTCGAGATCATGCCGGTGCTGCCGATCCCGGGCGGCGGATAGTTGTCGGGCGCGAGGAGGCGCGGCTTTTGCCGCGCGCTCCTGTGGTCGACGCGCAGTACTAGGCGAGCCGGCATCCGCCTCGGTGCCGGTCCTGCTCCTGCTCGCACGTTCTCAAGCGGGAAAATGCTCGACATGCGTCTCGGCGGTGCGGCCGAAATAGACCACGCGGCGGCCGGCAAACGACACCAGGTAGCCGGCGCAGCCGGCGGCTTTCGCCTTCTCGCAGAAGGCCACGTAGTTGTAGTCGGCGGGATTTGCCTGCGCCCATCGCACCAGATGCGCGATCTCCCGGGCATCGAAGGCGGGCGCGACGCGTCCGGCTGACGGCTGCATCGCGAGCGTCGCATGGTCGCCGTCGGGCAAATAGCAGGTCTGGGTGTTGCAGCGATAGTCGACGGTGTAGCCCTCGAATCCGGCAGCCATCAGCCGGCCGACGATTTCCGGAAAGCTCAGGCTGCCATCGTGGGCCGCGTCGAGGCATGTCTTGGCAATGGAAATCCGGTCCGTGTCCATATCGGCGTCCTTCGATGAATTGAGTGCGTTCAGTCCAATGGGATCGTCTTGAGGCCGCGTCTTTCGGCGAGTGCCTTCAGCAGGCGCTCGAGCGTGTGGTGCTCGCTTTTGCTGAGCACGCCGAAATAGGCTGCGTCATTCGCGTCGGCCAGCGCGGCAAGCACGGGCACCTTGAACCGTCCCTCGGCCGTCAAGGCGAGGCGGTGCCCGCGCCTGTCTTCCGGGTTCTCCGTGCGCGCGATCAGGCCTTTGCTCAGAAGCCGATCCGCAAGCTTGCTGACGGCCCCCCGGGTCAGGCCCATCCGCTGCGCCAGAACGGAGGGCGGGATCGGGCCTTGATCGTAGAGCGCCCGCATGAACGACCATTCCGCAACCGTGACCCCCTCGGCCGCGACCTTCCGCGCGAATTCCTGCGACACCGCGTTCGACACCATCCGCATCCAGAAGCCGGTATGGTCAGTCAGGTCCGAGACGGGGGTCATGTGATCGCCATGTGGTTGACAAGGAAACTAAATGGATTTGGTTTCCTAGTCAACTATATTTGGGCAGGCTTGCGCGCTGCCGGAACGCCGGGGGCCGGCCGCAGGACTGCGGACAGCCGCAGGCGCCTGAGCAAGTTCATCGACGCCGCGGACCGGGACGGAAGCGCTCCGTCACTCTCGGCGGTGGTCGGCGACTGTTGGCACGTTCGAAAGTCTCTGGCGTCTTTTCGTCCGGCTCATGTAAAAGCCCTTCACATGAGCTGGCGCAAGGAGCAGCGCCGCGCCGAGCGCGGCTATCATCACGGCAACCTCAAGGAGGCGCTGCTGCAGGCGGCGCTCGACCTGATCGCGCAGAAGGGGGCTGCCGGCTTCACCTTTGCCGATGCCGCCCGCATGGCCGGCGTCAGCCCGGCCGCGCCGTACCGGCATTTCCGTGACCGCGACGAACTGCTGTCGAGCATCGCCCAGCGCGGCTTCGAGCAGTTCGAATCCCAGCTCTCTGCGGCGTGGGACGATGGCCGCCCCGATACCGTTACGGCGTTCGAGCGCGTCGGCAAGGCCTATCTCGCTTTCGCCCGCGCGGAGCCAGCGTTCTATTCGGCGATGTTCGAATCCGGTGTGCCGGCCGACTCCACGGCGGGCCTGCTGGCGGCCGGCGAGCGGGCGTTCGGCGTGATCCGCGCCGCGGCCGAGCGGCTGGCGGCGCTGGCGCCGCCTGGCGTGCCGCGGCCACCGGCGATGATGATGGCGCTGCACATCTGGTCGATGGCGCACGGCATCGCCTCGCTGTTCGCCCGTGGCGACGCCGCCCGGCGCAAGCTGCCGATGTCGCCCGAGGAGCTGCTGGAAGCCGAGGTGCTGATCTATCTGCGTGGGCTCGGCTTCCCCACCGATCGCCGGCCTGCCGGGTCCTCCGCCGCCGAGCCGCCGCCGCTGCCGGACGACGACAAGCCGGCCGGGCCCTGGGGCCGCCCGAAATAAGGTTCAAAGACGAGCGAGAAATAATTCGGGCGGCGCGTCAGGCGGTCGCCTTGACAAAATCCCGGGTTGGTTTAGCTATGTAAATGTTATTTACATTCACACGGCATGGCGCCGCGAATGGAGAGGGAGATGGCCTACACCGCAGATGTCAATCGTTGGCGCGGTTCGGAGGAGGAGCAGAGGTACCGGCCCCATATGATGGAGTCGCCCTGGCATCCCGGCTGGATCGCCGTGACCGTGCTCGGCTTCATCATCTGGTGGCCGATCGGACTTGCCCTTCTCTTTTTCACACTCGGGAGCAGAAAGATGGCGTGCTGGAACGGCGGTGATCGCTGGTCGAACAAGATGGAGCGGATGCAGTGGAAGATGGACCGCATGCGCGACAAGATGGAGCGCCGCGGCTTCGGCTTCGGGTTCTCGGCGCCGTCGTCGAGCGGCAACCGCGCCTTCGATGAATACCGCATGGAGACCCTGCGCCGGCTCGAGGAGGAGCAGCAGGAGTTCCGCGACTTCCTGACCCGGTTGCGCCACGCCAAGGACAAGGAAGAGTTCGACGCGTTCATGGCCCAGCACAAGCCGCGTCCGGCGACCCCGCCGAACGACCAGCCCTCGAGCTGATCGCCCCTCACCCTGACGCCGCAGGGCTTTCAGCCCCCGCCCTGACGGCACAAGACGCCCGCCTGCGGTTCCCCGCCGGCGGGCGTTTCGCGTTTCCCGTTACCGTCCGGCTGCGGCGGCTGGCTGCTGCCGACGCCGGCCAAAATGGTCAAGCGGCTGATCACAAAGGCTCTATCTGGCTGGTCCGGCTGGACCTTTGACCTCCGCAATACTCCGCGGTAACCCCGCCTTAACCCCGGACGGGGTTTGGTTAAGGGGCGCTTACGCGCGCCAAGAGCCCTTGTTTTGACACGTTGGCAGAGGAAGCAGGCCGCTTATGGCTTCGGCGGGCCTCTTAAAGCGATCAGTTCAGGGTTTTCTCGCGCAGGCGCTTTCCGCCGCGACAGCATCCGGCATGGAACGGCGGCTGCATGGTCCCGGGCGTCCCGGGATGATTGGTTGAGAGGATACTTGCAGATGTCTGTCGATAGCGGCGGCCTGTCCCTGATCGATCTGTTCGGCAATGCCGGCTGGGTGGTCCGGATCATCATGCTCGGCCTGATCTCCTGCTCGATCTGGGTCTGGGCGATCGCGATCGACAAGATGTTCCTGTTTTCACGCACCCGCCGCTCGATGGACCGGTTCGAGCAGGCCTTCTGGTCCGGGGAATCGATCGAGGAGCTGTACCGGGTGCTGTCGGCGAAGCCGACGCAATCCATGGCGGCGTGCTTCGTGGCGGCGATGCGGGAGTGGAAGCGCTCGTTCGAGGGCCATGCGCGCTCCTTCGCCGGCCTGCAGATGCGCATCGAGAAGGTGATGAACGTCTCGATCGCGCGCGAGGTCGAGCGGCTGGAACGCCGTCTCCTGGTGCTCGCCACGGTCGGCTCCGCCGGCCCGTTCGTCGGCCTGTTCGGCACGGTCTGGGGCATCATGACCAGCTTCCAGGCGATCGCGGCCTCCAAGAACACCTCGCTGGCGGTGGTCGCCCCGGGCATCGCGGAGGCGCTGTTCGCCACCGCCATCGGCCTGATCGCGGCCATCCCGGCGACGATTTTCTACAACAAGTTCTCTTCGGAGGTGAACCGGCAGGCGCAGCGGCTGGAAGGCTTCGCAGATGAATTTTCCGCCATCTTGTCCCGTCAGATCGACGAGCGGGGATGAGGGCAGGTATAGTGGCATCCGGATCGTGAGTACCACAGCATGGGCATGAGCATGGGCAGCGCGTCCGGCGGCAGTGGTCGCCGCGGTCGGCGCAAGGCGGCCGTGATGGCGGAGATCAACGTCACGCCGATGGTCGACGTCATGCTGGTGCTGCTGATCATCTTCATGGTCGCAGCGCCGCTGCTCACCGTCAACATCCAGGTCGACCTGCCCCAGGCGCAAGGCGGCTCGGCCTCGACGGCCGACGCCAAGCCGCCGCTCGAGGTGACCGTGAAGAAGACCGGCGGCGGCTGCGCGTCCAAGGTCGACGTGTATCTCGGCGACTCGCCGATCGCGATCAACGAGCTCGGGCCGAAGATCAAGGCGATGAAGGATGCGGGCGCCGGCGGCGCCGACAACGTCGTCAAGATCCGCGGCGACCGTGACGCCTGCTACTCCGACATGATGAAGGTGCTGGGACTGGCGCGCGACGCCGGCTATCGCGCCAGCATCGTCGTGCTGCCGGATCAGGGCTCATGACGTCGAAAGACCTCATCCGGTTCGTGCGCACGCGCAAGGGGACGGTGCTGTCCGTCGCCCTGCACGTGCTCGTGCTGTGCTGGGGTCTGTTCAGCTTCTCCGCGCGCTCGATGGTGGCGCCGCCGGAGGACCTGGTGCCGGTCGACGTGATCTCGGAGGACAACAGCTCGAAGGCCAAGGCCGGCGCCCTGACCGGCAAGAAGGAAGCCCAGAAGCTGCTGGCCGACAAGATCGGCGAGAAGAAGCCGACCGAGGACATCGTCGGCAAGGTCGATACCAAGCAGGTCACCGAGACCGATGCTGCGCCCGAGCAGCTGCCGAAGCCGGAGAAGCCGGTCGAGAAGAAGCCCGAGCCGCCGAAGCCGGTCGAGAAGCAGCCGGACACGCCGAAGCCCGTCGCCGAGAAGAAGCCGGAGCCGCCGAAGCCCGCGCCGGCCGAGAAGCCGAAGCCGGAAGAGAAGAAGCCGGATCCGTTCAATCCGGACCAGATCGCCAGCATGCTCAACAAGGACAAGGCGAAGCATCCGCCGAAGCCGCAGCAGGCCGCCGCGGCGCCGCCGGAGCCGCCCAAGCACAAGAGCGAGCGCAAGTTCGACGCCGAGAAGATGGCGAGCCTGATCAATCAGAAGGACCCGACGCGCCAGGCCGTGACGGGTTCGGAGCTGAATGCCAACGCCGCGCTCGGCGCTGTTCATGGCACGGCGGAGAGCAATGTCGCGAGCTGGCAGGCCGCCTTCCAGGAGGCGGTCACGCGCTGCTTCACGACGCCTTATAACGGCGTCGATGAAGACAAGATCGAAGTCGATATCGACATCCAACTCCGTCCCGACGGCTCGCTGGCCGCCGTCCCCTCGGTCGCGGGAACGCGAGGGCCGCCGCGGGTGAGCGCGGCGATGGCGGATAGCGCGAAGCGTGCGGTCGAGAACTGCGCGCCCTACGCGTTTCTGCCGAAGAACCGGTACAATGAGTGGAAGTTGATCCCGACGACATTCAATCTCAAAATGATGAATTCGATGCGAGGCCGAACTTGACGACACCTCCAACGCGCAAGACTGGATTCACCACGCGGCGCCAGGTTCTGCTGGCCGGAGGAGCCGCGATGGCGGCGTGGGGCGCGGGACCCGCCTTCGCTCAGCAGCGTCTGCAGATCAATCCCGGCGAGTTCAAGCCGATCCCGATCGCGATTCCGCCGTTCGTTCCCGGCGGTGCGGGCGATGCCGATGTCGGCAACGGCATCGCGCAGGTGATCACGAACAATCTGAAGCGCAGCGGCCTGTTCGCGCCGGTCGACCCGGCTGCGTTTCCCGAGCGCATCAGCAATTTCGAGGCGCCGCCGCAGTTCGCCAGCTGGAAGCCGCTCAACCTCACCGGGCTCGTGACCGGTCGCGCGACGCGGCAGCCGGACGGGCGCCTGAAGGCCGAGTTTCGGCTGTGGGACCCGAACTCAGGCCAGCAGCTCACCGGGCAGCAATATGTGACGGCGCCGGAGTATTGGCGGCGCATCGCCCATATCATCTCCGATCAGATCTACACGCAGATGACCGGCGAGAAGGGCTATTTCGACAGCCGCGTGGTGTTCGTCGACGAGAGCGGGCCGTCGGAGCGGCGCGTCAAGCGGCTGGCGCTGATGGATCAGGACGGCGCCAACGTCCGCTATCTGACCCGCGGCGCCGACCTCGTGCTGACGCCGCGATTCTCGCCGTCGAGCCAGGAAATCACCTACATGGAGTTCGGGCAGGGCGACCCGCGGGTTTATCTGTTCAACATCGAGACCGGCCAGCGCGAGATCGTCGGCAACTTCCCGGGCATGTCGTTCTCGCCGCGGTTCTCGCCGGACGGCCAGCGCATCATCCTCAGCCTGCAGCAGGGCGGCAACTCCAACCTGTTCGTGATGGACCTGCGCTCGCGCACGACGACGCGTCTCACCGACACGCCGGCGATCGACACCTCGCCGTGCTACTCGCCGGACGGCAGCCAGATCTGCTTCGAGAGCGATCGCGGCGGCAAGCCGCAGATCTATGTGATGGCCTCCAGTGGCGGCGCCGCGCAGCGCATCTCGTTCGGCGAGGGCAGCTACTCGACGCCGGTGTGGTCGCCGCGCGGCGACTACATCGCGTTCACCAAGCAGGGTGGCGGCCAGTTCGCGATCGGCATCATGAAGACGGATGGCTCGGGCGAGCGCATCCTCACCGCCGGCTTCCACAACGAAGGGCCGACCTTCTCGCCCAACGGCCGCGTGCTGATGTTCTTCCGTGACCCCGGCGGCACCGCCGGCCCGTCGCTGTATTCGATCGACGTCTCCGGCCGCTTCGAGCAGAAGGTGCCGACGCCGGGCTTCGCCTCGGATCCGGCCTGGTCGCCGCTGCTGTCGTGACGGCGAGCGAGCCTCTGGGCCCGCTCACGTCGTGGTGGACGCGATTTTTCGAGTCGCGCGATGCGTGTTCCCGTAAAATATGGAACCATTCGTTGCAGCAGCCGGGTAGTGTTTGCCTAGTTGGCTGAATTTTCGAGCGAATCCGAGCACTTCGCGAGTGCGGAAACGCTCTGCTAACGATGTTCCCTCAGAAAGACTTCACCTGCGAACGGTAATGTTGCGCACCGAACAGGACGCGTGCGCACGAATGCAGCTTGCCACTCAGAACGGAGAAGACGATCGAAAGTTGTCGCCTGCGATCCAGGCGGCTCTCGTCGACTCCCTCTTCCAGGATCCCGGCCCGATGTTCGCCGGCGCACTCTGCGCCGCCGTCGCCGCCGTCATGACCGCGATCAAGAGCGGCGACGTCAATCTGTGGCCGTGTGCCGCGATGCTGATCATCGCAGGAGCGTTCCGCTCGCTCGACATGCGCTACTATCGGAGCCTGTGCGACGCCGGCCGCCTCACGCAGACGGCGGTCGAGCGCTGGGAGGTTCGCTATCAGATCGGCGCCATGATCTATGCGCTGGTGCTCGGCATTTGGTGCGTGGTCGCCCTGGTCGACAACAGCGACCCGGTGGTGCACCTGATCGCGATCACGGTGACGCTCTGCTACATGTCGGCGGGCGCAGGCCGGACCTACGGGCGGCCCTGGATCTTCCACGTCCAGATCCTGCTCGCCTGCGGACCGCTCGCAGTGGCTCTCGCGATCCACGGCAGCCCTTATTACCTGGGCATGGCGGCGTTCTGCGTCCTGTTCTTCGTATCGCTGAAGCACATCTCGACCAACCTGCAACGGATCTTCGTCCAGGCCTTTGTGGCGCGCGAAAGCGAGGCTGCACTGGCCAAGCAGTTCGATACGGCCCTGAACAACATGCCGCACGGCCTGTGCATGTTCCGCTCCGACGGGCGTCTGGCCGTGATGAACCATCGCTTCGGCCAAATGATGAACCTGCCGGATGACATCCTGCAGCGTGGCGGCAAGGCGGCCGACATCATCAACGCCTGCGTGATCGCAGGCTCGATCTCCGCTTCGAGCGGCCGGCTGATCCTGGCCGAGATCGAGCACACCAAGACCCATAATGTCATCACGAGCGATCCCGACGTCGCGCGCGACCGGTCGCTGTCCTGGACCTTCCAGCCGATGGCCGACGGCGGCGCCGTGGTCCTGCTCGAGGACATCACCGAGCGGCGGCATGCCGAGGCGCGCATCTCGCATCTGGCGCGCTACGACGAGCTCACGACCTTGCCGAACCGCGTCAGCTTCCGCGACGAGATCGAACGGCTGCTCAGGATTCCGCAGCGGCACGGCGAACTGTCCGCGCTGCTGTTCGTCGATCTCGACCGCTTCAAGCAGGTCAACGACACGCTCGGCCACCCCTGCGGCGATCAACTGCTCTGCGCGGTCTCCGAGCGGCTGCGCGACATGCTGCGTCCGGAAGATTTCGTTGCGCGCTTCGGCGGCGACGAGTTCGTGGTGTTCCAGCGCAACATCCGCTCCAACGACGACGCCGCGATGCTGGCGCGCCGGATCGTCGACCAGCTCAGCGAGCGCTACAAGATCGACAATCACTTGGTCGAGATCGGCGCCAGCGTCGGCATCGCGATGACCGCGCCGGGGATCAGCGCCGACACCCTGCTGAAGAATGCCGACATGGCGCTGTACCGCGCCAAGGCGGAGGGACGTGGCACCTTCTGCTTCTTCCGCGACGAGCTCGCCCAGACGGTGGAAGCACGCCGCATCCTCGAGCTCGACCTGCGCAAGGCGCTGGCGAACGAGGAGTTCGAGCTGTTCTACCAGCCGCTGGTCAACCTGAAGTCCGGCAAGATCTCCACCTGCGAGGCGCTGCTGCGCTGGAACCACCCGGTGCGCGGCACGGTCTCGCCGGTCGACATCATTCCCGTCGCCGAGGACATGGGCCTGATCGTCGATCTCGGCCGCTGGATCCTGCGCAAGGCCTGCCTGGAATGCATGAAATGGCCGGATGCGGTCAGCGTCGCCGTCAACTTCTCGCCGCAGCAGTTCCATCAGCGCGATGTGCTCAGTGAGGTCCGCTACGCGCTGGAAGTGTCCGGGCTGCCGCCGCATCGGCTCGAGATCGAGATCACCGAATCCTCGCTGTTGCGCAACACCCAGCTCACCCACGATGTGCTGTCGCAGCTGCACATGCTCGGGGTCCGCATTTCGCTCGACGATTTCGGCACCGGCTATTCCAGCCTCAGCTATTTGCACAACTTCCCGTTGGAGAAGGTCAAGATCGATCGCTCTTTCCTCGAAGGCATCGACAGCGATCGGCCGCTGACTCTGTTGCGCGGTGTCGCAAGATTGTCCGCCGATCTCGGCATGTCGGTGGTGGTGGAGGGCATCGAGACCAACGAGCAGCTCGAACTGGTCAGCGCCGACGGCACGGTCACCGAAGCGCAGGGCTATCTGTTCAGCCGGCCCGTCCCCGCAATCCGCATCCGGCAGCTCCTGAATGCATCGCATGGGCGCCGTTCGAGCGACGGGGCGATCGCGGCCGCCGGCGGGACACGTTCGATCGCTTGATCGCTCGACCTCCGCCTTGATGCGGAGGTGCCGCGAAGATCGACCAGTGGAGGCGAGCCCTGTGCGCTGCATCCCGCCGGTCCGAGCATGGCTCGTATGT
This sequence comes from Bradyrhizobium sp. HKCCYLRH3061, assembly GCF_051168015.1. Lineage (NCBI taxonomy): Bacteria > Pseudomonadati > Pseudomonadota > Alphaproteobacteria > Hyphomicrobiales > Nitrobacteraceae > Bradyrhizobium > Bradyrhizobium sp. HKCCYLRH3061. The sequence continues at coordinate 115,691 of NZ_JBNPUE010000017.1, read as the reverse complement.
GAATGGCGATGTGACAACCCCACGTCGCATCATTCGGAAACATTGCACGTGTATGCCAAGCGAATCCGTTTCGATTTGACACGCAAGTGATCCGAAGCAATCCGTCCAGCACTGCATCCAATCCCGTAAGTCACGGTTAAGTCTCCGGGATTCTACGTGCCGTTAACTTTGTACCGCCGAAAGCTTTGCGTCGGCATTAACCCGCTGTTAAGCTCATACTGCTCGTAGGAGTTGTGTGAAAAGGGGTTGCGGATGAAGTCGGCGGCTAGAGTGAGTGCCGTTGCTGAACAGAAGTCGGATGTGCTGGAGAACGTGGATTATCGACTGGCGCTGACTGCTGAGGACAAGGACGAGATCTATCGGCTGCGCTACCGCGCCTATCTGCGTGAAGGCGCCATCCTGCCGTCGCCCAGCGAACGCGTCAGCGACGAATATGATGATCTTCCCAACAGCTTCATCTTCGGCGTCTACGTCAATGGCGAGCTCTACAGCTCGATCCGCATCAGCGTGCTGAACTCGCAATGGCGCCGATCGCTGTCCTCGGACATGTTCGCCGACCTGCTGCATCCCGAGCTCGATCGCGGCAAGGTCATCATCGACCCGACACGGTTCGTCGCCGACCATGAGAAGGCGCGGCTGTTTCCGGCGCTTCCCTATGTGACCGTCCGGCTCGGCTACGTCGCCTGCGCCCATTTCAACGCGGATATCGGTCTCGCCAACGTGCGCCCGGAACATCGCGCCTTCTACAAGAAAGTGTTCCTGCAGGAACCATGGGGTGAGCCGCGGCTCTACTCCGGCCTCACCAAGCCGGTCGGCCTGGTGGCGGCGCATTATCCGTCGATCCGCGATCGCGTGTTCCAGCGCTTTCCGTTCATGCGATCCAGCGCGTTCGAACGGCGGATGCTGTTCGATCGTCCCGCGCCGGACGCCTTCACTGATTCGTTCAGGATTCAGGCGGTCGCGAAGGCCGGCTGATCATCGGCCGATATCGGGGCCGGTTCGGCCGTCCGGCCGGTTCACACCGTGGCGCTGATGCAAAAATCAGCGAAAAAGCGCCCTGCTGCAGGCGCTGAGCGGCTTGCCTTCACCCTGGCGCCACATTTACAACCCATTAACCATCGCGGTCGCTTTTCGGGTTTCGTTAGCATTTGACGGGGTTCGGCAAGACCCCATCAAGGTTGACGGAACGTTCGCTTAACCATCGCCCTGTAGACCGGATGGCAGTCTAAGAACGTGAGCGTGGAGGCTCCGGGAATGAAATATCAGATGCGTATCCTCCAGGGATTGAAGTTGGCCGCCGTGCTGGCCGTGGCGCTGTCGATGGGCGCCTGCGCCAACAAGAATCTCACCGGGGCCGACGGGGCGATGGCCAGCGCTGCGACTCCAGGCAGCCAGCAGGACTTCGTCGTGAATGTCGGCGATCGCGTCTTCTTCGAGAGCGATCAGACCGATCTCACGCCGCAGGCGATCGCGACCCTGGAGAAGCAGGCTCAGTGGCTGCAGAGCTATCCGCGCTACTCCTTCACGATCGAGGGCCATGCCGACGAGCGCGGCACCCGCGAGTACAACATCGCGCTGGGCGCGCGGCGCGCGCAGTCGGTCCGCAACTTCCTGGCGTCGCGCGGCATCGACCAGGGCCGCATGCGCACGATCTCCTACGGCAAGGAGCGGCCGGTGGCGGTCTGTAACGACATCTCGTGCTGGTCGCAGAACCGCCGTGCGGTGACGGTCCTGAACGCCAGTTCATAAAGCTGAACGAATCCGTTGCTGATGAAGCCGGCGTCGCCCATCGACGCCGGCTTCGTCGTTTCTGGTCGGCGGGTCTCGTCCGGACTTGGTCTTGTCTTCGCTTGAACGTCATTTGTATCTATCGCATTTCTGCTTTACAGCCTCGCTCACAGGCCTGTTTTCAATGTCTCGCCGATCCGGTCGTCAGGGCAGCATGTCATTCATGTTTCTTCCACGGAGCGCCGCCGCGATCCTCGCCGCGCTCGTCATTTTCTCGTGCCAGGCAGTTTCGTCGCGGGCGCTCGCCCAGACCGATGACGATGATCCCGAGATCCGGATTCAGCGGCTCGAAAATCAGCTCCGGCAACTGACCGGTCAGAACGAGGAGCTGCAATATCGCAATCGCCAGCTCGAGGAGCGGCTGCGGCAGTTGCAGAGCGCTGCACCCGGCGGTGCGCCCGCGGCGCAGACCAACGCGGCTGCTCCCGCGCCGGCCAATCCCGCTTACGGCCAGCCTCCTCAGGCGGCCAACGGCCAGCAGCCCTATGGCCAGCAGCCGTACGGCCAGCCGCAACAGGCCTATCCGCAGCAGCAGCCGGTCTACGCGCAGCCGCCCGCCGTCGGTGCGCCGGTGCAAATCGTCCAGGAGCCCGCGGCCCCCGGTCGGGGCCGCCGCGGCGATGCGTTCGACCCGAGCCAGAATCCGACCGCTCCAGGCGCCCCGCAGGCGCTCGGCGGCGGCCAGTTGCCGATCCAGCCGGGTGGCGGCCAGCCCGCTGGCCGTCCCGTCGGCGATCCCGCGGCTCTCGCCAACACCGCGGGCGGGCGCTATCCCCAGGGCCCGCCGCCGGCCGCCGCGCCGGGGGCGGGCGGACTGGAGACCGCGCCGCCGCGGCAGACGCCGCGCGACGAATACGACCTCGGCATCGGCTACATGCAGCGCCGCGACTACGCGCTGGCCGAGCAGACGATGCGCAACTTTACCCAGAAATATCCGAACGATCCGATGGTCGGCGACGCGCAATACTGGCTCGGCGAGAGCTTCTACCAGCGTCAGCAATATCGCGATGCGGCCGAGGTCTTCCTCGCCGTGACGACGAAATACGAGAAGTCGGGCAAGGCGGCGGATGCGCTGCTCCGGCTCGGCCAGTCGCTGGCCGCGCTGAAGGAGAAGGAGGCGGCCTGCGCCGCGTTCGGCGAAGTGACGCGCAAATATCCGCGCGCCTCGGCGGGCGTGAAGGCGACCGTCGATCGCGAGCAGAAGCGGGTGAAGTGCTGAGCGCCTGCGGGCGAGGGGAGGCCTCTCGCCTATAACCGGCTGGGCGGATAGGCTGCGGCGCCATGTCGAAGGCCCGTTCCGAAGCCGATCTTGCGATCTCCGCCGCCGAAGCCGAGCGCCTGTTCGCGCCGCTTTCGGCCGCGCCCGCACTGGTGCTCGCCGTATCGGGCGGTCCCGATTCGATGGCTCTGATGTGGCTCGCGGCGCGGTGGCGTGCGGGGCTCGCACAGGGACCGCACCTTGTGGCCGTGACGGTCGACCATGCGCTGCGGCGCGACTCCGCCCGTGAAGCCCGCGTGGTGAAGGAGATCGCGCGCCGGCTCGCAATTCCGCACCGGACCTTGCGCTGGACCGACGCGAAGCCGGACACCGGGATTCCCGAAGCGGCGCGGCTGGCAAGATACCGCCTGCTGGCGCGCGCGGCGCGGCAGGCGCGTGCCGGACACGTCGTCACCGCCCACACCCGTGACGACCAGGCTGAGACGGTGCTGATGCGGCTGTTGCGCGGCAGCGGCATTGCGGGGCTCGCGGCGATGGCACCGCTCAGCGAGCGTGAAGGGGTGTTGCTGGCGCGGCCCCTGCTGAACGTTGCCAAAGTCCGGCTGGTAGCGACGCTGCGCTCGGCCGGAATCCCGTTCGCAGATGACCCGACCAATCAAGATCCCGCCTTCACCCGGCCGCGGCTGCGCGCCCTGATGCCGGCCCTGGCCGCGGAGGGCGGCGATGCCCGGACGCTGGCGACGCTGGCCGACCGGCTCGGACGGGCCAACGCCGCGATCGAATTGATGGTGGATGGCGCCGAACGCTATCTCGCACTGCGCGCGGCCGGAAGCAGGCCGGTCGGCGGGGTTCACGGCGAGACCTTCGAGGCGCGCGCCTTTGTCGCACTTCCAGCCGAAATCAGGCTGAGGCTGCTGATCCGCGCGATCAATCGCATTGGAACCGAAGGTCCCGTGGAACTCGGCAAGGCAGAGTCGCTGCTGGCGAGGCTGGACCGGACTCTTGCGGGGATCGCAGATGGTGGTACGTCTGCTCCGGGCAGGCTAAAACAGACCCTGGCTGGTGCACTGGTAAGCATGACGAGAGAGACGATCCGCATCACGCCCGCGCCGCCGCGGCGGTCGCGCGGGATTTGAAGCGGTTCACCGCCTTCGCGGACGCTTAACCACCTGCCTTGGCGACGCTTTCCCGCGCCATTTTTTGAGCGGGAATCGGGCTAGGATGCGATAAATAGTCCTTTCTAGTTCCCTTGGCATTGCCGTGAGTGGTACCTAGATTACGAGACGGTCGACCGGGGGATTCCCTCGTGGCTACCCAGGGATGAGTCCGAGGACTAACGGCCGCGATCCGCGCGACCACGAAGGAAAATCGATGAACGCCAATCTGCGCAATTTCGCCCTTTGGGTCATTATTGTCCTGTTGCTGTTGGCGCTGTTCACACTCTTCCAGAACCCGGGGCAACGCGCGTCGTCGACCGACATCAACTTCTCGCAGTTGTTGACCGAGGTCGATCAGGGCAATGTGCGCGACGTCGTGATCCAGGGGCCGGAGATTCACGGCACCTTCAAGAACGGCTCGTCGTTCCAGACCTACGCGCCGAGCGATCCGAACCTCGTGAAGCGGCTGTACGACGCCAAGGTCAACATCCAGGCCAAGCCGCCCGGCGACAACGTGCCGTGGTTCGTGTCGCTGCTGGTCTCCTGGCTGCCCTTCATCGCGCTGATCGGCGTCTGGATCTTCCTCTCCAGGCAGATGCAGGGCGGCGCCGGCAAGGCGATGGGCTTCGGCAAGTCGCGCGCGAAGATGCTGACCGAGGCGCATGGCCGGGTGACGTTCGAGGACGTCGCCGGCGTCGACGAGGCCAAGCAGGACCTGCAGGAGATCGTCGAATTCCTGCGCGATCCCGGCAAATTCCAGCGGCTCGGCGGCCGCATCCCGCGCGGCGTGCTGCTGGTCGGCCCTCCGGGCACCGGCAAGACGCTGATCGCGCGCGCCGTGGCCGGCGAAGCCAACGTGCCGTTCTTCACCATTTCGGGTTCTGACTTCGTCGAGATGTTCGTCGGCGTCGGCGCCAGCCGCGTCCGCGACATGTTCGAGCAGGCGAAGAAGAACGCGCCCTGCATCATCTTCATCGACGAGATCGACGCCGTCGGCCGCCATCGTGGCGCCGGCCTCGGCGGCGGCAATGACGAGCGCGAGCAGACCCTCAACCAGCTGCTGGTCGAGATGGACGGCTTCGAGGCCAATGAGGGCGTGATCCTGATCGCCGCCACCAACCGTCCCGACGTGCTCGATCCGGCGCTGATGCGTCCCGGCCGCTTCGACCGCCAGGTCGTGGTCTCGAACCCCGACATCATCGGCCGCGAGCAGATCCTGAAGGTTCATGTCCGCAAGGTGCCGCTGGCGCCGGACGTCAACCTCAAGACCATCGCCCGCGGCACGCCCGGCTTCTCCGGCGCCGACCTGATGAACCTCGTCAACGAGGCCGCCCTGACCGCCGCCCGCCGCAACAAGCGGATGGTCACGCAGTCCGAGTTCGAGGAAGCCAAGGACAAGGTGCTGATGGGCGCCGAGCGCCGCTCGATGGTCATGACCGAGGAAGAGAAGATGCTGACCGCCTATCACGAGGCGGGCCATGCGATCGTCGGCCTCAACGTCCCGAGCCACGACCCGATCCACAAGGCGACCATCATTCCGCGCGGCCGTGCGCTCGGCATGGTGCAGTCGCTGCCCGAGGCCGACCGTCACTCGCATACCCGCGAATGGTGCGTCTCCAAGCTCGCGATGATGTTCGGTGGCCGCGAGGCCGAGGTGCAGAAGTTCGGGCCGGAGAAGGTGACCAACGGCGCCACCGGCGACATCCAGCAGGCCACCAACCTCGCGCGAGCGATGGTGATGGAATGGGGCATGTCCGACAAGCTCGGCCGCGTCCGCTACCAGAGCAATGAGCAGGAGGTGTTCCTGGGCCATTCTGTGGCGCGCTCGACCAACATCTCCGACGATACCGCCCGCCTGATCGACTCGGAAATTCGCGGCCTGATCGAGGCCGGCGAGCAGGAGGCGCGCCGCATCATCACCGAGAAGCGCGACGATTGGGAAGCGATCGCCCAGGCCCTGCTGGAATACGAGACGCTGACCGGCGAGGAGATTCTCGACCTGCTCAAGGGCAAGAAGCCGAACCGTGAATCGGCGATCGAGCCGTCGACGCCGCGCGCGTCGGCCGTGCCGCCGGCCGGCAAGCCGCGGCCGCGACCCGATCCCGGCCTGGAGCCGCAGCCCCAGGCGTGAGCTGATAGCCGCGACAGGCTTCCGGCGGTCAGCCTGTCTGATCCGGAAGACTAAGAGAAACGAAGGCCCGGCTCGCAGCCGGGCCTTTTGTTTGTTTGGAGATCTGTGCCGGCGGTGGTCCGAACCGCGGGTGATGAGCGTGTTAGCTCTTGCCAAGTCGGTGGTTGACGGAGTGCCGCGGACCGCATCCAGCGGCGCCGCGCGCCTTACGGCTTGTCGAACCAGGCCTTCCACTGCGGGACGGCGGTCGCGAACGTGCCGCGATGGCTGGTCGGTCCCGTCGACACCGCCTCGACCTTGCTGTTGCCGGCCCCGATCGCCTGCTGGTAGGTCATCGCCAGCCGACCCAGACCGGTCGAGATCGCCTCGTCGGTCTCGCCGTAATAGTTGCGCACCGGCGTCTTGATGATCCAGCGATAGGCCTGCGTCTGCGCGACCAGGCGGCCGTAGGCCGACGCCGCGAAATACTCCGCATCGAAATAGTCGGGCTTGAGCAGCTTGTGCAGATCGGTCGGGACGTCGGCGACGTTGAAGGGCTCGCGCTCATAGGCCTTGCGCGCGACATCGTAGTAGCTGTCGCTGATCACCGAGCGCGCCAGCCCCGGCACCGCATAGTAGTTCTCGAACGCGAACGCCGACAGGATGAACAGCGAATTGACCCAAGCGGCGTCGTTCTTGCGCGGGAAGCTGAGGAAGCCGTTGAGCGCCACGGACACGTCGACAGGAGCGCTCGCGGTCGCCGCCGCCGTCACCGGCACGCCGGCGCTTTCGAGCTTCTCGAGAAAGGCCATGGTCACGAAGCCGCCTTGCGACCAGCCGGCGATGTCGAGCCTGGCGCTCGTCAACTTCATCTGTTCGAGCACGGCGCGGCTTGCCCGCAGCATGTCGTAAGTGGCCTGCTGATGGCTGGCCTTCACCATGTAGCCTTCTGGCTCGGTCGAGATGCCCATTCCGAAATAGTCGGCGCCGATCAGCAGATAACCTTGTCCTGCGAACTGCGCGATCATCAGCTGGGTCTCGGGCGACTGCTCCGGAAACGACGGCACCTCCTGCTTCCCGTACACCGTCCCGTGCTGATAGGACACCATCGGCAGGCTGGTCTCGCCGGTCTCGGGCACCGCGAGCAGGCCGCTCGCCGTGATCGGCTTGTTGCCGCGCTCGGGGATGACGGACGCATAGGTGACGCGATAGAGCCTGACGGCGTTGCGGGCCGGGGTGTAGGTCACCGAAACGCCCGCGAATTTCGGCGTGTCGACGGCGAGGATGGTGTTCAGCCGGGCGACGTCCCAGCGGGCCAGATATTCATAGCTGACGTCGGAGGAGACGCGGACGGGAGCCTTGTCCTGGGCACGGCTTGCGGTCGGCCAGATGGCGCAGACGAGCACCGCGATGAGAGCGCGATAAACGAACATGGAATCTCCCCGGCCTGCCGCCGTCGGTTGCGTTCGGACCCCTGCGATACAGATCGCGAGTAAACAATCGGTGCGGCGCCGGCAGCCGCGCGCCGTCGCCCGCGCCCACGCTTAAGCCTTCTTCAAGCGTCCCCGCCTATGTCTCGATGAGGAGGCGCCCATGCAGGCGCGGGGCGAGGTCCAGATGGCTGACAATCCTGATGCTGCCGCGATCCCATCGCAGCGCCGTGACGTTCCGCTCGGCTTGTTCGCAGTCTGCTTTGCGCTCGCCTGCATCAACGCCTCGTTCTTCCCGGCCGGACTGTGGTCGGGCACCTGGATCTGGGACCAGGCGGGTCTCGGGATTCCCACCGACTTCGTCAATGTCTGGGCGGCCGGCAAGCTCGCGCTGCAGGGACATCCGGCGCTGGCCTGGGACTGGGACGTGCAGCGCCAGGTCGAGCTCGATCTGCTGCGGCAGGATTTCCCGGGCTACTTCGCCTGGCACTATCCGCCGCCATTCCTGTTCGTCGCCGCGTTCCTGGCGCAGTTTCCCTACACGCTCGCCTTCGTCGGCTGGGTCTATGCCAGCTTCGTTCCCTATGCGCTCGCGATGCGCGCGATCGTCGGCCGCGGTTTCGGCCTGCTGCTCGCCGCCGGCTTTCCGGCCCTGTTCTCGAACGCGCTGGTCGGGCAGAACGGATGCCTCACCGCCGCGCTCGTCGGCGGCACACTCTATCTGCTGCCGGTGCGGCCGGTGTTGGCGGGAATCTGTCTCGGGCTGCTGACCTACAAGCCGCAATATGGCCTGCTCTTCCCGATCGTGCTGATCGCCACCCAGCGCTGGGCCGCGTTCATGTCGGCGAGCGTCACCGCCGTTGTGCTGGCGCTGCTGTCATTGCTCGCCTTCGGACTGGAGAGCTGGCAGGCCTTCTTCCATTGGCTGCCGATGTTCTCGCAGGCGTTCCTGACCGAGGGCAAGGCGACCTGGTGGAAGCTGCAGAGCCTGTTTTCGCTGGTCCGCTATTTCGGCGGCTCGGAAGCGCTCGGCTGGACCTTCCAATGGGTCCTGACCGCAACCGTCGCAGTCGTGCTGGTGACGCTGTGGCGCAGCCCGGTACGTTACGCGCTGAAGGCGGCGGCGCTTGCCGTCGGGCTGCTGCTGACGACGCCGTATCTGTTCATGTACGACATGATGGTTCAGGCCGTCGCCGTGGCCTGGCTGGTGCGGATCGGCCTCGCCGAGGGCTTTCGCCGCTACGAGCTGCCCGCGCTCGGCGGCATCGCGGCGCTTCAGATCACGTTCATGCTGTCCGGGATTCCGCTCGGGCTCGCCGCCAACCTGATCATGGCCGGCCTGGTGCTGGCGCGCGCCGGCTCGTGGTGGCGTCGGCAGCCGGCGCCCGCCGACATGGCGCTCGCGAGCGCCTGACTCGCTGATCGGGGCCGGGTAGGGTCATGATTTCCCTTGTCTTCCTTCGTGAACAGGTGTTCAGTTCTTACTACCTTTTGTGAGGTCGATCCTCCAAAAACACTGAACCAGCGTTCGCCGGGTGCCCTGGACGAGCGCGTCCGGGACGAGAAACGCCATGGTCTATCGGCGAACCCATCAGGTCGTGAAGCGGCTGGCGGCCCGCCGCAGCGCGATTTTGGCTGCCGCCCGTGAGACCGCCGCCGAAGGCGGCATGTCGGCCGTCCAGATCGCTCCGGTGGCGGTCCGGGCCAATGTCGCAGCCGGCACCGTCTATCGCTACTTTCCCTCGAAGGCCGATCTGATCTCGGAGCTGATCGCGGAAGTCTCGCGTGACGAGCTCGCCGCCGTCCGGCGCGCCGCCGACGCCGCGCCCGGTCCATCCTCGGCCCTGGCTGCCGCGGTATCCACGGTCGCAGTGCACGTCCTGTCGCAGCGCAAGCTCGCCTGGGGCATCCTGGCCGAGCCCGTCGACGTCGACGTGACGGCGTCACGGATCGCGAGCCGCCGCGAGATCGTCGGCGAGATCGCCTCGCGGATCGACGCGGCCGTCCGTGCCGGCCACCTTCCGGCGCAGGACACCCAGTTGGCCGCGACCGCGCTGCTCGGCGCGCTGCATGAGGCGCTGGTGGGGCCGCTGGCGACGGAGAATCCCGACGACCCCGCCAAACTGCGCGACACCGTTCAGGCGGTCACCCTGCTGGCGCTGCGCGCGGTCGGCGTCATGGATGCGCGTGCGCGCGGTCTCGTCGTGCAGGCCGTGCTGCCGGTCAGGAGCCTGGTCGGCGCGTAGTCCGCGCTTAAGCAAGGATTCACCCGGCGCGGCGATGGTGAGGCTGGCGTGCCGCGAGAGCACCGCCTTGCCCCCACTCCAGGTGCCTCCTCGGACGATGTCGATTGCACGCAACCCTCTGGCGACGCGCCTCGTCATCGCCGGATCGGCCGCCGCCGGCGCCGTCTATGCGTATCTGGCCGGCGAGGACATCAACTGGGACTGGCAGAACTATCACGACTATGCCGGCTTCGCGCTGCTGCATGGCCGCTTCGATGTCGATGTGGCGCCCGGCGGCTTTCAGAGCTTCCTCAATCCGCTGATCTATGTGTTGCCCTATGCCGTCCGCCACGGGCTCGATGCGCCGTGGTGGGGCGTCGCGCTGGGCGCGCTGCACGGCCTCAATCTCGCGCTGGTCTACTGGGTCGCGCGCGTGTTGCTCGGGCGCCTGGCGGACGCGTTCACGCTCAGCGCGGCGATCCTCATCGCGGCCCTCAGTCCGATGGCGCTGTCCGAGGTCGGTACCAGCTTCGCCGACATTCTCACGACCCTTCCGATCCTTGCCGGCATCGCGCTGATCTTCGGGGAGCACGATGAGCGCGGCCGCCGTTTCGTCGCCGCTGGCCTGCTGATCGGCGCGGCCACGGGATTGAAGCTCACCAATGCGACGTTTCTGGTCGGAGCCGGCGTGTCACTGCTGTTGGTGGCGCGGCCGTGGCGCGCGATCGCCGCGTTCGGAGCGGGCAGTGCGGCCGGCGTGATCGTGACTGCGGGGCCGTGGGCGCTGAAGATGACGCGCGACTACGGCAGCCCGCTGTTTCCGTTCTACAACACGATCTTCCGGTCGCCCGAAGCGCCGCTCGCCTCGATCGTCGATACGCGCTTCATGCCGCATGGCCTGCTCGATGCGCTCGCCTATCCGTTCTACTGGGTGATCGGCAAGCATCCCTCGTCGGAATGGCCGTTTCGCGATCCGCGCTTCGCCGTCGTCATCGTGCTGCTCGTCGCGCTGATCGTCACCGGCCTGTGGCAGCGGCGCGAGGTGCCGCTGCGCGAGCGGCGGCTCCTGATCTTCTTCTGGCTCAGCTACGTCCTGTGGATGCTGGCCTTCTCGATCCAGCGCTATCTGATGCCGCTCGAGCTGTTGTCGGCGCCGCTGATCGTCCTGCTGCTCATCCGCCTGATTGAGTCCTGGCAGGCGGGCTCTGGCTTGGACGTGTCACCGCCGCGGCGGATGACGCAGGCCGTCGCGGTGATGGCCGCGCTCGGCATCGCGCTGGCATCGCAGCCGACCGACTGGATGCGGCGGCCGTGGTCGGATCCCTACCGGCCGCAGCTCGCGGCCAGCTTGCAACGTCCGGCGACGTTCCTGCTGCTGCAGAAGCCGCTCGGCTACGTCACGTCGTTCCTGCCCCAGGGCTCGCGCGTCTATCAGTTGTCGGAGCTCGTCGTGCCGATCGTGGCCGGCGGCGTGCTCAATCGCCGCGTTCGCAACGGCCTGGCCGATCCGTTGCCGGGCGGCGTCTGGGCGCTGTATTTCTCCAACAGCCCGGAGGACAACCCGCCGCGGCTCGCGGCGCTCGCGGACTACAACCTTGAGATCGATGCGTCGCGCGGCTGCGAGCGCATCCCCGGCGCCGCCGGCATTGCGATCGAGGCTTGTCCGGTGATCGCGCGGGCCAAGGCGCCGTCCACCGCCGGACTGGGGTCGACGACGCGTTAGCGTTCGTCTCAGATATGGGCGTCGCTCGACGGCCCGACATAGGCGATCCGCACCATGTTCGTGGTGCCGGGTGTGCCGAGCGGCACGCCGGCGACGATGATGACGCGCTGCCCGGCGCGGACGAAGCCGTCGCGGAAGGCGATCGAGCCGGCGCGCTCGACCATGTCGTCCTGGTCGCGCGCGTCCTCGGCCACCACGCAGTGCACGCCCCACACGACCGACAAGCGGCGCCCGGTCGCCAGGTTGGGCGTGATCGCGACCACCGGCGGCTTCGGCCGCTCGCGCGCGACGCGGATGGCGGTGGAACCTGACGAGGTCCAGCAGATGATGGTGGGCAGATCGAGATTCTCCGCAATCTGCCGCGCGGCTTCGGCGATGGCGTCGCCCGCGGTCGATTCGGGCTCGGGGCGCTGGGCCGCGATCACGGAGCGGTAGACCACGTCGCGCTCGACCTCCTCGCCGATGCGGTTCATGGTCGACACTGCCTCGACCGGATATTTGCCGGCGGCCGACTCGGCCGACAACATGATGGCGTCGGCGCCTTCATAGACCGCGGTGGCGACGTCGGAGACCTCGGCGCGGGTCGGCACCGGCGACTGGATCATCGATTCCAGCATCTGCGTCGCCACCACCACCGGCTTGCCGGCGCGGCGCGCCAGCCGCGTCATCTGCTTCTGCAGTCCGGGCACACGCTCCAGCGGCAGCTCGACGCCGAGATCGCCGCGCGCCACCATCAAGGCATCGGAGACGTCGACAATGTCGTTGAGCCGGTCGATCGCCTGCGGCTTCTCGATCTTGGACATCACCGCCGCGCGGCCGCGGATGATCTTCTTGGCTTCCAGCACGTCGTCGGCGCGCTGCACGAAGGACAGCGCGATCCAGTCGATGCCGATGTTCAAGGCGGCATCGAGGTCGGCGCGGTCCTTCGGCGTCATCGCCGAGACCGGCAGGTCGGTGTCCGGCAGGCTCACGCCCTTGCGGTCGGACATCCTGCCGCCGATCACGACCCGGGTGACGGCGCGGGTCGGCGAGGTCTCCTCGGCGATCAGCCGCACCTTGCCGTCATCCAGCAGCAGCGCATGCCCGGGCTGCAGGGCGGCCAGGATTTCCGGATGCGGCAGGTGGACCCGCGTCACATCGCCCGGCGTCTTGTCCGAATCGAGCACGAAGCTCTGGCCATTGTTGAGCTGAACCGGGCCCTCGGCGAAGGTGCCGAGCCTGAGCTTCGGGCCCTGGAGATCGACCAGAATGCCGATCGGGCGGCCGTAGCTCGCCTCGACGCTGCGGATCGTGGCCACCAGCTCCCGCAGCTTGTCGTGCGGGGTGTGGCTCATGTTGATCCGGAAAATGTCCGCCCCGGCCTCGAACAGCTTGCGAATCATCGCGCTGTCCGAGGAGGCGGGACCGAGCGTGGCGAGGATCTTGATGCGTCGCAGCCGCCTCATGGCTTGGGTGCTTGTCCTGGCGGCAGGGCCGGCGCGGCCGCCGGCGGCGTGCCCTGCGGCCCATTCGGCAGACCGGGGACGTTGCCTCCGGGTCCAAGCGTGCCGGGAATTCCAGGCACGCGCTGCTGCGCCGGCTGCTCGTTGGCCTCGGTGAGCTGTACCGTCCAGGCGCGCTGGTCGCCGGTGTCGACTTCGAAGAAGCCGGTGCGGTCGAAGCCGCGGGCCAGGCAATTGTCGGTGCCCTTGATCGTGAATTCCTTGTCACGCGAGCACATGAAGGCCTGTCCCGACCATTCGCCGCCGCGGTCATAGTCCAGCGCATAGATGTAATAATAGCGCGCCACCAGCGTGCCCTTGAGCAGCGTCTCGCAGCTGCGTGACGACACGTTCCACCAGCCTTCGGTGGTCCAGCCTTCGGAGTCCTTGTAGCCGAGGGCGATCCCGACCCGGCTTGAGGTGTTGTTGCAGAGCCGAAAATCGGCGGCCGCAGGGGAGGACCACAGACAGAGCGCGGCCAGCCCAAGCAGCGAAAGCAGTCCGTAACCGGGGCGGAAGGGATTGCGATGCAGGAGAGAGGAGATTTTCGGGATCATTGCGCGACGCTATATCAACCGTTGAACGATGTCGCTGGGCTTGGCTGCAGCTGTCAACGCCATGACGATCTCGTGCGAAGCCGCTGCGATCGAGCGCCTCGCTCCTCCTGACGGTGCTGCGATATGGCCAAATCCGCGACGAAGCCTCATTATATAGCAGACATCCGTCACGGCGCGGAACAGGGAACAAAGAGATGACGATGGACAGCACCACCCGGACCGAGCTCGAAGCCGCCGCCTTTCGCCGGCTCGTCGAGCATCTGCGGACGAGAACCGACGTTCAGAACATCGATCTGATGAATCTGGCAGGCTTCTGCCGCAACTGTCTCTCCAACTGGCTGAAGGACGCCGCCGACGCCCAGGGAGCGCCAATGACCAGGGACGAGAGCCGCGAGGCGGTCTATGGCATGCCCTACGAGGAATGGAAGGCGAAACACCAGCGTGAGGCCAGCGCCGAGCAGCGCGAAGCCTTCAAGAAGTCGCATCCGGGCCACTGATCAGACGCGCAGGAGCCGCGCTGTCCGGCGCGGCAATGTGCGAATCGGGTGCTGCGCGGGATGGCGACGAAACACAAGTGGCGCGAGCTGCTTGCGCAGGCTTGACGCTGCGCAGGCCAACAAGGTGTGGGCGCTCTGTGGATGAGGTCGATGCCGCCTTGACGCAGGGCACGCCAGATTTGAGGGTCGCGGCGAACACGTAGCGCCCTTTGGCGCCTTCCTTGGACACAGAGTTCCACTCAGGAGTATCAGATGGCCACCTCCGCCGCCGCGAAGGACGACGACTCGCCCGCGACCCGCTTTGCCGTAGACCAGCTCAAGTCGATCATCGAGCGGATCGAGCGTCTCGAGGAGGAGAAGAAGGCGATCTCCGAAGACATCAAGGACGTCTACGCCGAGAGCAAGGGCAATGGCTTCGACGTCAAGGCGCTGCGCACGATCATCCGGCTGCGCAAGCAGGACCCGAACGAGCGCCAGGAAGAGGAAAGCATCCTCGAGACCTATATGCAGGCGCTCGGAATGATCTGAGCAGCAGGCCTCGCTCACCTGCAGGAGATCTCCGCTGCCCTTGACGGGGCATTCGCTTTCTCCCGATCCGGCTCGGCTTGCCGGCGGCATGCGCATGTTGCGGCGATCGACGCCGCACTCCAAACCCGTCGATGCTGAGGAGAACGACTAGCAGGCCGCCGCGGCGTCAGCGCAAGGCTGCCGCGCGCATGGCGAAGGATTTGGTTTCGAGCTTGATGATCGCCGGCCCCGTGAACTGGTCGTAGCTCAGTCCCGGCGTCGGCTCGGCGGCGAAGCTCATCGCCAGCGCGACCTGCGGCTTGACGAAATAGCTGCGCATCACGGTGAGGTCCACGTCGCCCATTTTCGTCACGGACATCGAGGATGAAGCGCTCGGCGTCAGCATGATGGCCCGCATCCAGGTCGAATCGGGACCCTTGGCCGCCGAGATCCGCGTCGCCATCGTGATGGCGCCGTCCTGACCTTGCCCATTCTTCGCGGCCTCCGGCACCGGCGCGACGCTGCGGGTCGCCGGGCGGGCATTTCGCACCGGGATGACGGTCGTGGAGGCGGCATTGGCGCGATCGAGCGGAGAGGAGGCCGGGGGCGCGAAGGCCATGGCCTGCATCAGGCTCGCGGTCTGCTGCTGATCGATCGACGACAGCGCACGGCGCGCCGTGATCGCGGCAACCTGCTCGGGGGTGGCCTGCTTCGGCGTGCCGGGATTGTCACCCCAGAAGCCGCGCGAATTGATGATGTCGGCGACGCTCTGCGGCGCGCCGTCCCTGGATCTGCTGCCGACGGCGCCCGTCGTTTCGGACTTCGTCTCCGGCTTGGTCGCCACGGGCTGAGCTGCAGATTGCGCATCCGCGGAGGCCAACTGCAGGGCGTTGACGATCTTGCCACGCGCGGTGGCGGCTTTGCTGTCCACCGATCGCTCGGCGGTCCGGCTGTCCTTGTCGGAGTTCTTGTCAGCCGGCTTGGCGGCGAGTGCCGCGGTTTGAACCGGCTTGGCGTCGGCCTTACTCTCGCTCTCGCCCGACTCCTCGTCATCCTCGCTCGGACGACCGCGGAACAGCCGCGCAAACAGGTTGGGGCTGGACGACGCGTCATCGCCATTGCCGCGTTTCTCGATCTCGGCCTTAGCCAGCTCATAGCCCTTGAGCGGAACGCCGTTGCTCGGCACGTGAACGGTCTTGCCGTCCGGGAACACGCGGGCGAGCTGCTCGGCGGTCATGCGCGGCCAGTGGCGGATGTTGCCGGTGTCGAGATGGACGAAGGGCGAGCCGGAGGTCGGGTAGAAGCCGACGCCGCCGCGCTGCAGGCGCAGGCCGGCGAAGCGAATCTGCTCCAGCGGCACGCCAGGGATGTAGAAGTCCATCGCATGGCCCAGCATGTGCTGGCTGTGGCGGGCCACCCCGGAATGCGCCGAGCGCCGGCGCAGCATCGAATTGGTGGCGGGCGACCGGTACGACGAGATGATCTGGATCGGCTGCTTGGCGTCGACGTCGCGATAGACTTCCCAGAGGATGTCGAACAGGCGGCGGTCCATGACCGTCTCGTCCTGGGTGCGCCAGTCGCGCAGGAAATGGTTGAGCTTCTTCAGCGCGTCTTCGTCATAGCGGCCTTCGCGCTTGAAGGTGACCGTGAGATCTTCGCCGGAATGGGTATGGTGGAAGGAGAGCGTCTTGGTCTCGTTCAGTGCAGCGGCGTCGTGCACCGAGCCGGCGCCCAGCACCAGGAGCAGTGCCGCCAGTCCGTATTGGCATCCAGCCTTCCAGCCCGCTCTCGTGAGCGAAACAGATTGGCGCGCGAAAACAGACAGCAAGATGCAGCCCACCCCGTCGACGAGCGTTTACTCGAATACCCTCTTGCGGCCCGTCCGGCGGAAGAGAGAGGAAACGCTTACCTAAGGCGGGATGGTTAAGGGATACTCACCGACCCGCCCCCCAATTACCCTTAACATATACTCTTGAGTGTGGCGAAAAAGAGCCATCGAATCTTGGTTGATCATTGTGGTTAACCTAAAGCAAAGGCCCCGCCGATCGGCGAGGCCTTTGATCTCAAAATGGAATTTGACCGTGATCGGCGGCCTGATCAGCGGGTGAAGACCCGCCGGGCAGGGCGGCCGACCGGCGCCGGCGGCGTCGGCGCGCCGCCGCCGCCAAACAGCCGCTCGAAGAAGTTCGGGCCGGAGGAGAAGCTGTTGTCGCTGAGGCTGACCGAGTTCGGCAGCGGCCCCTTCGGACGCGCGTAGCTCGGCTGGGCATGGGCGACGACGTTCTCGAGATCCTTGCCGCGGCTGTTCTTCAGGATCGCGATCATGGTGGCGTCGCGGCCATAGATGTCCTTGCGGAATTGCAGCTTGCCGGCATCGTCGACGAAGGCGGTCTGGTAGGTGATGTTGACCGGAATCGGCGTCGGGAATTTCAGGTCGATCTCGCTCCGGCCGTACATGCTGCGGATGCGCTCGGGCGTGTAGCGCTCGCCGGGCATGGTGATGTTGAGCAGGACCGACGCGTACTGATCCGGATACTGTACGCGCATGCAGCCATGGCTGAAGGCGCGCTCGTCACGGGCGAACAGGTTCTTGTCCGGCGTGTCGTGCTGATAGACCAGGAACTTGTTCGGGAAGTTGAAGCGGATGCGGCCGAGCGCGTTGGCCTCGCCCGGCGGCTGCGAGATGTGGATCGAGCCGTCGCGCGCGCGCTCCAGCCGGAGCCCCATGCGGTCGAGCACCGTCGGATCCTGCTGCAGGGCCGGCAGATACTCGTTGTAGATGATCGACGGCGGCACGTTCCAGGTCGGATTGACCGTGATGAACTTCATCGTCTCGCTGAGCAGCGGCGTCGCATGCTGCCCGGGCTTGCCGGTCACCACGCGGGTGCTCCACACCTGCGCGCCGTGCTGCATCACCTTCAGCGTGTAGTCGGGGATGTTGAGGATCACATAGGCGTCGCCGATGCCGGGGGCGCCGAGGTCGCGCGGCAGCCAGCGCCAGCGCTCCATGTTGACGAGGACCGTATCGATCTGCTTGTCGCGCTTGGGCGTGTTCAGCGCCTTCACCGTGCGGTCGTCGAGCACTCCGGTCGGCTTGAGGTCGACGCTCTCCTGGAACTTGCGGACGGCGGCGGCGACCTTGGCGTCGTAGCGGATGTCGTCGGCATTCTCGGTGAGACCGAGCTTGGCGCGCAGCTTTGGCACGCGCGGGTCGGACATCTGCGCCTCGGCCTCCGGCGCATTCTTGCCGCGGGCAGGCGCGTATTTCAGCGGCTGGCCTTCGTCGATGATCACGGGCGCGCCGTCGGTGACGCCGCGCAGCTCGGCGAGCTTGGCCTTCAAGAGCTTGTAGAGCTTGTGCGGAGGGTTGTAGCTCTCGAGCGCCGCCGAGGCGTCCTTGGCGCCGGTGACGTTGGCCAGCACCTCGTTGGGGTCGACCGGATGCTCGGGATACTGGATGTCCGCCGAGACCTGCGACCAGTGCATGCGGCCGCTCTGCGCCTGGCGCGCGTAGTCCATCATGCTCTCGGTGAGTCTGAGATCGGCTTCCGCCAGTGCGTCCGGTGCGGAGGCTGCGGCCGCGAAGTCCGGCACCGGATAGTCGCCGGGATTGAGGCCATCGGCTGCTGCATCCTTGAGACGGGCGATGACGCCCTTCGCGGCGGCGGTCAGGTTGCCGCCCTGGGTCCAGACCGGCGCATAGTCGCGGCCGGTGTAGAACTTCTCGACGGCGGCGCGCTCGGCCTTGCGGTCGAAATACTTCGTCGCCTTGGTCGCCATCAGGTCGCGCAGACGGTCGGCAACGGGCTGGTCGGCGGCGGGAACGGTGCTGGCGGCCTTGACCGGCTCTGGGGCTGTCGCGGTGGCAGGAGCCGCTGCGGGCGGCGTGGCGACGGTCTTGGTGGGATCGGTCGCAGGCGCCGCCGCAGAGTCGACCGGCTTGACCGTGGTCTCGGGCGCCTTGACCTGCTCGGGCGACACGGTTGCGGTGGTGTCGGATTTGGTGGTGTCGAGTTTGAAGTCACTGGCGGTCGGCGGCGGCACGTTGGCCGGCTCGGGGAACGGGATCGCCGCATCGATGGCCAGCTCGGCCGCGCTGTTGCGGGGGGGATCGCTCTGGGCGAAAGCAGAGGTCGAGGACACCGCGAGGAAGGTCGCCGCGACAGCCATGAGCACGCGGTCATATCCGCCACGGGTGGTCACACAATCTCGCATCGTCAATCCCTCGGATGATCTGTCCCGGCTGGAACAGGTGTAACAAGGTCGATCCGCCAGCTTCGGCGTAGGTACCGCCGGTGAGGATGGCTCACGTCTGCACGCAATGATTCACGCCCAAACGATACTCAAGCCCCACTTCTGCGGCCAGCGCCACACGGGACAACTCACGACAAACTGACTCTTGGGAAACCCCGGCCAAACCGATCGTGCGTTTGTGCCACGCGTTATTTCCTTTGTCTGTCACCGCAAGGCAACGGTTCAGATGTTCCATTGTTGCCAAGACTTGCGGCCTTTTTCGGACGACAGCCGAGCGCGACCATGGTGAGCATCCGCGCGGCTCAGCCGAGCGGCGGGCTTTCCGTTGCGGGCGTCTCGCCATTGGCTTCGTCGAGCTTGCGGTAGAGCGTCGAGCGTCCGATTTTGAGGCGGCGCGCCACCTCCGACATCTGGCCGCGGTAATGGGCGATGGCGAAGCGGATGATCTCATGCTCCATCTCCTCGAGCGGCCGCACCTCGCCGCTCGCGGTGAGCAGCGGCAGGAACCCATGCGAGGGCAGAGGGGCAATGGGTACTTCACTACCCGGTACCATCGCAGGCAGGGGAGGAACAGGCCGCTCCACGGTGAGGGCCGGCGCAGGCTCGACCGGCGGCGCGTGGGTGGGAATCAGCGGAAAATCGGCCACGCCGAGCTGGTCGCTCTCGCCCATGACGACGGCGCGGTAGACCGCGTTTTCCAACTGGCGGATGTTACCGGGCCAGTCGAGCTTGGTCAGATAGGCGACGGCCTCGCCGGTGATGCCCGAAATGGCGCGGTTCTCCTCGGCCGCAAACCGCGCGAGGAAATGCCGCAACAGATGCGGGATGTCCTCGCGGCGGGTGCGCAGCGGCGGGATGGTCAGCGGCAGCACATGCAGCCGGTAGAACAGATCCTCGCGAAAATGTCCTTCCTTGACGCGGTCGAGCAGGCGGCGATTGGTCGCCGAGATGATGCGCACGTCGACCTTGACCGGCTTGCGGCCGCCGACGGCCTCGACGGCGCTCTCCTGCAGGGCGCGCAGCAGCTTGACCTGGGCGGTGAGCGGCAGCTCCGAGACCTCGTCGAGGAACAGCGTACCGCCATGGGCTTCGACGAACTTGCCCATGTGACGCTCGGTCGCGCCGGTGAATGCGCCCTTCTCGTGACCGAACAGGATCGATTCCACCAGATTGTCCGGAATCGCGCCGCAATTGACGGCGACGAACGGCTTCGTCTTGCGCTCGCTGGTGCCGTGGATGGCGCGGGCGAACAGCTCCTTGCCGACCCCCGATTCGCCTTCGATCAGCACGGGAATCGACGAGGCCGCGGCCTTCTCCGCGATGCGGAGGATCGGCGCCATCGCCTCAGCGCGGGTGATGATGTCGGCGAAGGTCAGGCGGCCTTCGCGGCTGTGCCGGATGCGCTGCAATTCGCCCTTCAGGGCCGAGGTATTGAGCGCATTGCGCAAGGAGACCTGGAGCCGCTCGATGCCGACCGGCTTGACGACGAAATCCTGCGCGCCGGCGCGCATCGCGGAGACGACGTTGTCGATGCCGCCATGCGCGGTCTGCACGATGACAGGTATCGAAATCCCGATCTCGCGCATCTTCGAGAGCACGCCCATGCCGTCGAGGCCGGGCATCACGAGGTCGAGCACGATGGCGTCGATGGGGCCGGCGTCAGGATTGGTCAGCTTCTCGATGACGGCGTCGCCGGTCTCGACGACGACCGCCTCGTAGCCGCATTTCTGCACCATGTTCTCCACCAGCCGGCGCTGGACCGGATCATCATCGGCAATCAAAATGCTGGCAGCCATGGCTTTCCTTGCACGCTACGACTATCTGTCTCGAATCGGGGCACTCTCGCCGACGCCGATTAACGCAACCTTAAACCTCGCTGATCGGGATAAACGTTCGAACAACAGGTTACCCATCCGATGACCTCGCGCGCCTCTTCTGCCCTTCGCAAGCCGACCAAAGCTGCTCCTCCGCCCAAAACCGCGTCAAAGACTGCCAAGGCCAAACCGGCCAAGACGTCCGTCGTCAAGACGCCGTCGAAGCCGGCGGCCGCCAAGGCCAAGCGTGGCGCGACGGCCAAATCATCTGCAAAGCCGGCGAAGAAGGTGGTCGCGGCCAAGACCGGAATCGGAACGCTGCCCGAATGGAATCTCGGCGATCTCTATATGGGCATCGACGCGCCTGAGATCGCTCACGATCTCGCGAAGATGGATGCCGAATGCGTCGCGTTTGAGACCGACTACAAGGGCAAGCTCGCCGAGCATGTGGCGCGCGAGGATGGCGGCGAATGGCTCGCAGAAGCCGTGCGGCGCTACGAGGCGATTGACGATCTTGCCGGACGGCTCGGCTCGTTCGCGGGTCTCGCGCATGCCGGCGACAGCGTCGATCCGGCGATCTCCAAATTCTACGGCGACATCTCGGAGCGGCTGACGGCCGCGTCGACGCATCTGCTGTTCTTTCCGCTCGAGCTCAACCGCATCGACGACGCCGTGATCTCGCGCGCGATGGAGACGCCCGCGCTCGGTCACTACCGGCCGTGGATCGAGGACCTGCGCAAGGACAAGCCGTATCAGCTCGAGGATCGCGTCGAGCAGCTATTCCACGAGAAGTCGCAGACCGGCTATTCGGCCTGGAACCGGCTGTTCGACCAGACCATCGCTGGTCTGCGGTTTCAGGTCGGGGCCAAGGAGCTCGCGATCGAGCCGACCTTGAACTTCCTGCAGGACCGTGACGGCGCCAAGCGCAAGGCCGCCGCCGAGGCGCTGGCCAAGACCTTCAAGGCCAATGAGCGAACCTTCGCGCTGATCACCAACACGCTCGCCAAGGACAAGGACATCTCCGACCGCTGGCGCGGTTTCCAGGATGTGGCGGATTCGCGCCATCTGAACAATCGCGTCGAGCGCGAGGTGGTCGATGCGCTCGTGGCCTCGGTGCGCGCGGCCTATCCAAAACTGTCGCATCGCTACTACCAGCTCAAGGCGCGCTGGTTCAAAAAGAAGAAGCTCGCGCATTGGGACCGCAACGCGCCGCTGCCGTTCGCCGCCAATGCCACCATCGCGTGGCCGGAGGCGAAGAGCATGGTGCTGACGGCCTATCGCGGCTTCTCGCCGGAGATGGCCGACATCGCCCAGCGCTTCTTCGATCACAGCTGGATCGATGCGCCGGTGCGCCCGGGCAAGGCGCCGGGCGCGTTCTCGCATCCGACCACGCCCTCGGCGCATCCCTATGTGCTGATGAACTACCAGGGCAAGCCGCGCGACGTGATGACGCTCGCGCATGAGCTCGGCCATGGCGTGCACCAGGTGCTGGCGGCCAGGAACGGCGCGCTGATGGCGCCGACGCCGCTGACGCTCGCCGAGACCGCGAGCGTGTTCGGCGAGATGCTGACCTTCAAGCGGCTATTGTCGGAGACCAAGGATGCCAAGCAGCGCCAGGCGCTGCTCGCCGGCAAGGTCGAGGACATGATCAACACGGTGGTGCGGCAGATCGCGTTCTATTCGTTCGAGCGCGCGGTTCATACCGAGCGCAAGAATGGCGAACTGACCGCGGAGCGGCTCGGCCAGATCTGGCTCTCGGTGCAGACCGAGAGCCTCGGCGAGGCGATCGAGATCAAGCCGGGCTACGAGAACTTCTGGATGTATATCCCGCACTTCATCCATTCGCCGTTCTACGTCTACGCCTATGCGTTCGGCGACTGCCTCGTGAACTCGCTCTATGCCGTCTATGAGCACGCCGCCGACGGCTTCGCCGAGCGCTATCTGGCGATGCTGTCCGCCGGCGGAACGAAGCACTATTCGGAGCTGCTCGCCCCATTCGGACTGGACGCCAAGGACCCCAGGTTCTGGGACGGCGGCCTGTCGGTCATCGCCGGCATGATCGACGAGCTGGAGGCGATGGGGTAGGGCTGTTAAACATTTGTTGAACGGCAGAAAGGGGCGCGTTATACGTCTGTATAACACGCCCCTTTCTCGCTACCGGACCTCACCATGAAGATCGAGATCAAGAAGATCGGCAATTCCGATGGCCTGTTGCTGCCGCGCGAGTTGATGCAGCG
Source organism: Bradyrhizobium sp. HKCCYLRH3061 (assembly GCF_051168015.1). Taxonomy (NCBI): domain Bacteria; kingdom Pseudomonadati; phylum Pseudomonadota; class Alphaproteobacteria; order Hyphomicrobiales; family Nitrobacteraceae; genus Bradyrhizobium; species Bradyrhizobium sp. HKCCYLRH3061. The sequence goes on along the minus strand of NZ_JBNPUE010000017.1, from coordinate 92,692 downwards.
GCTCGATCTCAAGCGCGGCCAGCAATTGCATATCGTGGAACTGCCCGGGGGCGGATTCCAGGCGCTCCCCTACGATCCGGATTTCGAGCGGACGATGGAGATCGCCGACGACATTATGGACGAGTACCGCGACACCCTTGCCGCGCTCGCCAAATGAGCGACCAGCAAGAGCCGCTTTGGATCACCTACGAGCAGGCGATCGCGATTCACGCCCGTCAGTTGCGCCGCTTCGGCGGCGCGCCAGGACTGCGCGAACAAGGAATGCTGCGGTCGGCGTTGGAGCGTCCGGTCAACAAATGGAGCTATGGGCAGGCGACGCTGCCGGAGCTTGCCGCGGCCTACGCATTCGGGCTCGCCAAGAACCACGCCTTCGTCGACGGCAACAAGCGCATCGCGTTCATGGCGATGATGACGTTTCTGCGCAGAAACGAAATCGCGTTCGCGCCCGACCCAGCGCAGGCAACTGCCATGATCCTCGCCCTCGCCGCCGGCGAGGTTAGCGAGGCCAGCCTGACGCGCTGGATCCGTGACAATTGGCCTGGCCAATAGCCCGATCGGAAAAACCGATAAATTCGCCTTGCATGCCAGCCGTTGCCCTTGCATCGGCTTTGAGGTATGCGACCTTAACAAAGCAATTTTTCTTTGGGGGACCCCGATGGCAAACCATGGCGAGATCGCCTACTCGACGGCTGACGGCAACGACTACGTGGCGCATGAGGCCACCTATGAGGGCTTCATCAAGCTGGTGAAGTACGGCACGATCAGCGTCGCTCTCATCGTCATCTTGATGGCTATTTTCCTCGCTTAATGTCGCTATGGGCCCGCCGGCATCTCCGCCGGCGGGCCTTCAGCTGACTGGCCGGGCCGATCCGCCGTCATGCTGAAGCCATGGACGTCCCGCCCTTTTAAGCTCGCGCGCGCATTCGCGCCGGAGGCCTCATGAAGATTGCCGTCGCCAAGGAAATCGACCCGTTGGAGCCGCGGGTCGCCGCCTCTCCCGACACGGTGAAGAAGTTCAAGGCGTTGGGTGCCGAGATCGCGGTCGAGCCCGGCGCCGGCATCAAGTCCGGCCTGCCGGATTCGGAATTCACGGCGGCAGGCGCAACCGTCAGCACCGACGCGCTGAAGGACGCCGACATCATCATCAAGGTGAAGCGGCCGGAAGCCTCCGAGCTCGCCAACTATCGGCGCGGCGCCTTGGTGTTCGCGATCATGGATCCCTACGGCAACGATGCCGCGCTCAAGGCGATGGCCGATGCCGGCATTGCCTCGTTCGCGATGGAACTGATGCCGCGCATCACCCGCGCCCAGGTGATGGACGTGCTGTCGAGCCAGGCGAACCTCGCCGGCTACCGCGCCGTGATCGAGGGCGCCGAGGCGTTCGGTCGCGCCTTCCCGATGATGATGACCGCGGCCGGCACCGTGCCGGCGACCAAGGTCTTCGTGATGGGCGTCGGCGTCGCCGGTCTGCAGGCCATCGCAACCGCGCGCCGGCTCGGCGCCATGGTCTCCGCCACCGACGTGCGCCCCGCCACCAAGGAGCAGGTGGAGAGCCTCGGCGCCAAATTCCTGGCGGTCGAGGACGAGGAGTTCAAGAACGCGCAGACGGCCGGTGGCTATGCCAAGGAGATGTCCAAGGAGTACCAGGCCAAGCAGGCGGCGCTGACGGCGGAACACATCAAGAAGCAGGACGTCATCATCACCACTGCGCTGATTCCCGGCCGTCCGGCGCCGCGCCTCGTCACCATGGAGATGGTGAAGTCGATGCGCCCTGGCTCGGTCCTGGTCGACCTTGCGGTCGAGCGTGGCGGCAATGTCGAGGGCGTCAAGCTCGGCGAGACCGTCGAGATCGACGGCGTCAAGATCATCGGCTACCCCAATCTCGCCGGCCGGGTCGCAGCGTCCGCCTCCGGCCTCTACGCCCGCAACCTGTTCTCCTTCATCGAGACGATGATCGACAAGAAGGAAAAGACACTGGCGGTGAACTGGGACGACGAGCTGGTCAAGGCCACGGCTTTGACAAAGGATGGCGCCATCGTCCACCCGAACTTCCAGCCGAAGGCCTAAGGAGCAGAGCCATGGAACATGTCGTCCAAGCCGTCGACCCCTTCGTCTTCCGGCTGTCGATCTTCGTGCTGGCGGTGTTCGTCGGCTACTTCGTGGTGTGGTCGGTGACGCCGGCCCTGCACACGCCGCTGATGTCGGTGACCAATGCGATCTCCTCGGTGATCGTTGTCGGCGCGCTGCTGGCGGTCGGCGTTCCCATGCTGTCGAGCGGCAGTGGTCTGGCGCGAGCGTTCGGCTTCATCGCGCTGATCTTCGCCTGCGTGAACATCTTCGGCGGCTTCCTCGTCACCCAGCGCATGCTGGCGATGTACAAGAAGAAGTCCAAGTAACAACGCCGCACGACGCGGGATGACAGGCACAACGGGGCATCTGCAATGAACGCCAATCTGTCGGCACTCCTTTATCTCGTGGCAGGTGTGCTGTTCATCCTGTCTCTTCGCGGGCTGTCGAGCCCGGCCTCCAGCCGGCAAGGCAACTTCTTCGGCATGGCCGGCATGGCGATTGCGGTCGCCACCACGCTGGCTGGGCATCCACCGGCGGATGCGATCGCCTGGATCCTCGTGATCCTCGGCGTTGCGATCGGCGGCGGCATCGGTGCGGTGATTGCGCGCCGGGTGCCGATGACGTCGATGCCCGAGCTCGTCGCCGCCTTCCACTCGCTGGTCGGCATGGCCGCGGTGCTGGTCGCCGCCGGCGCGTTCTTCGCGCCGGAAGCGTTCGACATCGGCACGCCCGGCAACATCCATCCGCAGAGCCTGGTCGAGATGTCGCTCGGCGTCGCCATCGGCGCGCTGACCTTCACCGGCTCGGTCATTGCCTTCCTCAAGCTGTCCGCGCGGATGAGCGGCGCGCCGATCATCCTGCCGGCGCGTCACATCATCAACATCGCGCTCGCCGTGGCGCTGGTCTTCTTCGTGGTCCGCCTGGTGATGACGGGCGGCGGCTTCGACTTCCTGATGGTGACGCTGCTGGCGCTGGCGCTCGGCGTGCTCATGATCATCCCGATCGGCGGCGCCGACATGCCGGTCGTGATCTCGATGCTGAACTCCTACTCCGGCTGGGCGGCCGCGGGCATCGGCTTCACGCTCGGTAATTCGGCGCTGATCATCACCGGCGCATTGGTCGGCTCGTCCGGTGCGATCCTGTCCTACATCATGTGCCATGCGATGAACCGGTCCTTCATCTCGGTCATCCTCGGCGGCTTCGGCGGTGAGACCGCAGCGGCCGGCGGTGGCACCGGCGAGCAGAAGCCGGCCAAGCTCGGCTCGGCCGACGATGCCGCCTTCATCATGAAGAACGCCTCGAAGGTGATCATCGTGCCCGGCTACGGCATGGCGGTCGCCCAGGCGCAGCACGCGCTGCGCGAGATGGCCGACACGCTGAAGAAGGAAGGCGTCGAGGTGAAATACGCGATTCATCCGGTCGCTGGCCGCATGCCCGGCCACATGAACGTGCTGCTCGCCGAAGCCAACGTTCCCTATGACGAGGTGTTCGAGCTCGAGGACATCAACTCGGAATTCGCCCAGGCCGACGTCGCCTTCGTGATCGGCGCCAACGACGTCACCAATCCGGCGGCCGAGGAGGACAAGTCCTCGCCGATCTACGGCATGCCGGTGCTGCAGGTCTGGAAGGCCGGCACCGTGATGTTCATCAAGCGCTCGCTGGCGTCGGGCTATGCCGGCATCGACAATCCGCTGTTCTACCGCGACAACACGATGATGCTGCTCGGCGACGCCAAGAAGATGACCGAGAACATCGTCAAGGGCATGTAGCCGGCGGCATCGGGAGCCATGACGTTTCTGAAATGGCTCCTGATCGTCGTGGCGGCGGTCTACGGCATCGTGCTTGCGGCCCTATTCGTCCGCCAGCGTGCAGTGCTGTTCCCCATTCCGCCGGTGGGCCGCACGGCACCGGCTGCAGCCGGGTTTCCTCAGGCTGAGGAGCACGTGCTGACCTCGGTCGATGGCGAGAGGGTCATCGTCTGGCATGTGCCGGCGAAGCCTGGCCACAAGGTCGTTCTGTACTTCCCGGGCAATGGCGATTTTCTCGCGGGCGCGGTGTCGCGCTTCAAGGCGCTCACGGCCGACGGCACCGGTCTCGTTGCGCTGTCCTATCGCGGCTATGCGGGGTCCAGCGGCAGTCCCAGTGAGCACGGGCTGCTGCAAGATGCCGCAGTCGCCTATGCGTTCACGACACAGCGCTACGAGTCGGGACGGATCGTGGCCTGGGGTTTTTCCCTCGGCAGCGGCGTGGCCACCGCGATCGCCGCGGAGCATCCGGTCGCCAAGCTGATCCTCGAAGCGCCCTATACATCCACGGTCGATGTCGCGTCGGAGATGCTGAAGGTGGTTCCGGTCAGTCTGCTGATGCTCGACAGCTTCCATTCCGATCGGCGCATCGCCGATGTGCGTGTGCCGCTCCTGATCATGCATGGCGAAAGGGATCCGGCGATTTCGATCCGCTTCGGGGAACGATTGTTCGCACTTGCGCATGACCCCAAGCGCTTCGTACGGTTTCCCAACGGCGGACATAATGACCTGGATCTTTTCGGTGCGACTGAGACGGCCAAGAGCTTCATCGACGGCTTGTAACGTCCATCGATCGCGGTGGCCGGCTCTCCTCGGGATCGTCCTGCTCTTTGGGAGCCTGCCGGTGCAGGCGCATGCCGCCGGGCTGAACGGCGTGGCGATGACCTGGCCGTTCGCACTGCCATTCGCGGGACTGCTGTTGTCGATCGCGCTCGGGCCGTTGCTGTTTGCCAGGTTCTGGCATCATCACTACGGAAAGATCGCCGCGGCATGGGCCTTGGTGGCGTTGGCGGCGTTGACCTGGAATGCAGGGCTTGGCACGGCGCTCGCTGCCTTCGTCCACGCGCTGCTCGCCGAATATCTCAGCTTCATCGTGCTGCTGTTCGCCCTCTATACGGTCGCCGGCGGCATCCTGGTGACCGGCGACATCAAGGGCACGCCCGCGACCAACACCGCCATCCTGGCGCTCGGCACGATCATCGCGAGCGTCGTCGGCACGACGGGCGCCGCGATGATCCTGGTGCGTCCCCTGATCCGCGCCAATCTGAGCCGGCCGCATAATGTGCACGTGCTGATCTTCTTCATCATTCTGGCCGCCAATGTCGGTGGTGCACTGAGCCCGCTCGGCGATCCGCCACTGTTCGTCGGCTTTCTGCGTGGCGTCGACTTCTTCTGGACGACGCAACACCTCTGGCTGCAGACCGCGATCGTCGCCGGCCTGTTGCTCGTGATCTTTGCCGCGATCGACGCATGGCGCTTCCGTGCCGAGAAGCCTTCGAGCACGGATGGCACGAGCGAGCCGGTTCGTGTTCGCGGGCTCATCAACGTCGTCCTGATCGCGGCCATCGTCGTCAACACGCTGGTATCGGCGACCTGGAAGCCGGGCATCTCCTTCGACGTCTTCGGCACGCATGTCGAGCTTCAGAATCTCGTGCGCGATGCCGTCCTCGTGGCGATCGCCGGCCTGTCGCTCTGGCTTACGCCGGACGAGCACCGCGAGGCGAACGGGTTCAACTGGGAGCCGATCCGAGAGGTCGCCAAGCTGTTCGCGGCGATCTTCACCGCGATCGTTCCGGTCATCGCCATGCTGAATGCGGGTCGCAGTGGCTCTTTCGGCTGGCTGTTGGATGCCGTGACGACACCCGCCGGCGCGCCGCGGGAGGTCGCCTATTTCTGGTCCACCGGGCTGATGTCGGCCTTCCTCGACAATGCCCCGACCTATCTCTTGTTCTTCGAATTGGCGGGCGGCGATCCCAAGGTGCTGATGGGCGAGCTCTCGGGAACGCTGGCGGCGATCTCGATGGGCGCAGTCTACATGGGCGCGCTGACCTATATCGGAAATGCGCCGAACTTCATGGTCGCAGCGATCGCCAATGAGCGGGGCATCCAGATGCCGAGCTTCTTCGGCTACATGCTGCGGGCAGGTGCCGTCCTCATTCCGCTGTTCGTGCTGCTGACCGTGCTTCCGATTCATCCGCTGCTCAGTCCGCATTGACCTGATCGACGGCACCTTCAGAGACCGTCCTGGTTGAGACCCTGTCACGGCCGGACCGCGTGACGATCGCCTCGCTGTCGCGCATAGTCGGACAGAACGGATCGAAGGACGCGAATCATGAGCGTGAAGGGCGCAACGCCCGCATCATCGGTGATCTTTCCCGGCTTGGCGGTCGCGCTGGTCACGATCGTCACGGCGACGCATTATGACTTCACGCCTTCGGCCGCTGGCGTGGTCTTCGCCGCGGTGCTGCTGGTGGTCCTGTTCGGCACGGTGTTCGCGGCCGTGCACCATGCCGAGGTGATCGCGCATGAGATCGGCGAGCCGTTCGGCACGCTGCTCCTGACCCTGGCGGTGACGGTGATCGAGGTGGCGCTGATCGCCACCATCATGCTCGGCGACAAGGCTGCGCCGGCGCTGGCCCGCGACACCGTGTTTGCGGTGGTCATGATCGTGTGCAACGGCCTGGCCGGCATCTGCATCTTCATCGGCGGCCTGCGTTATCGCGAGCAGGACGTGCTGGTCTCCGGTGCCAATCTGTATCTCAGCGTACTGTTCACGATGGCAACCATCACGCTGGTGCTGCCGAATTATACCTTGACGTCGCCAGGTCCGGTGTATTCTGCCGTGCAGATCGCCTTCGTCAGCGTCGTGACGATCCTTCTCTACGCGGTGTTCCTGTATACGCAGACCACCCGCCATCGGGATTATTTCGTCGGGAACTCGGTGGGGTTCGCCGATGACGATGTCCGGCTGCCGCGCGCGAAGCTGTTGCTCAGTGTCGGGCTGCTGCTGGTCGCGCTGCTCGCTGTGGTCCTGCTTGCCAAGAAGTTCTCGCTGGTGGTCGACGCCGGCGTTGCCGCAACGGGTGCGCCGCAGGCGGTCGCAGGCGTGCTCGTGGCGCTGTTGATCCTGCTGCCGGAGAGTGTCGCCGCCCTCTCGGCCGCCCGCGCCAACGACCTGCAGAAGAGCATCAATCTCGCGCTTGGCTCCTCGCTCGCCACCATAGGGCTGACCATCCCGGCAGTGGCGGTCGCCGCCCATGTGCTCGACAAGCAGCTCGTCCTCGGGCTGGACCCGCAGGGAATAGTGCTGCTGGTCCTGACCTTCGTCCTGAGCATGCTGACCTTCGGCACCGGACGGACGAACATCCTGTTCGGGCTGGTGCACATGGTGGTGTTCGCGATATTCCTGTTTCTGCTCGTCGTCCCCTGATTCAAGAGATCCAGCATGCTCAGCGCCCAGTCCGACGTCCAGGTCGATACGCCCGAAGTCCGCGTCACGGAGTGGCGGCTATTGCCCGGCAGTGCCACGGGGCGCCATGTTCATGAGATGGATTACGTGATCGTGCCGGTCACCGCGGGTGAGATGACGATCGTGGCGCCGTCCGGCGAGCGCTCGAAGGCGCAGCTCGCGGTCGGCAAATCCTATTTCCGAAAGGCCGGGGTCGAACACGATGTGCTGAACGAGACCGGTTCCGAGATCGTTTTCCTCGAAGTTGAATTGAAGCCGTAACCAATTGTTTACCGGGATGCCGCTGATTGTGGTATCTTGAGCCGGCGATCCGGAAGCTGTGGCAACACCCTCGGATTGCTGCACGGCTCCGGTTCGAAGGGTTTCAGGAAACGACTTTTCGGCGGTCGCGGCTGCACGGAGTGCAGTCCGCGAGCTCCGGAAGGTGTGGGATGGTCCCTTAATTGTGCCTCAAAGTTCCCGCAAATACCGCGCGGGAGTGGTCAGCATGCTGAAATATCTCACAAAGTTCGCCATGGAGATCATCCCGTCGGTGGTTGCCACCATCATCGGGGCCTACATCGTCAATCACTACATCAACACCAAGCCCGACTCGCCGCCATCGACCATGGCGGCGGTGGCCTCGGCTGCTTATGCCAAGCTCACAGGCTCAAAGAGCGACGCTCCGAAATCCACGGGCAAGGGGACCGACCCTGCCAAGCTGGACGCGAAGGCCGATCCCAAGTCTGACGCCAAGCCGGCGGAAACGTCGAACGAGGTCTCCAGCATTCCCGCTCCCGGCATCAAGGCCAAGGGCGTGTCGGAGAAGTCGCTGGCCGACAAGGCCGCCGAGAAGGCCGTCGAAGTGAAGCCGACCGAAACGGCGAGCCTCCCGGCCGATCCGCAGGCCTCGCGCCATCCTGCATCGTCGAAGGAAAAGCTGATCGTGCGTGGCACTTCGGCCGAGGCCCCAGCGACCCAGCAGGAAGATCGCCGGGATGCTGCCGATCTTGCCCGCGCGGCGATCGAGCGGTTGCGCGCGAGCGAAGGTGCCGGCAAGGCGGCTGCCGAGAAGCCGTCGACCGATGCAGCCCGCGGGGCTGGCGAGGCGCCGCGCGTCGCAACCGCGTTACCTCAGGTGTCGCCGGTTCGTCCGCTGCCGCCTCCGGTGACGGTCTCCGCGCCTCCGGCCGAGCAGGGTTTCATCATGCCGTCGGCCTCGAGCCCGACCTACACGGGATCATTGCAGCCGGACGGGCGCCCGACGCCGCCCGCGGAGATCCCCGTCCAGCAGTTGCGTCCGCTCGACCTGCGTGCCGACAAGTCCGATCCTTCGATCAAGGACCAGATGTCCAACGTGGCGCAGGACATGATGTCGGCGGCGAAATCGGTGTTCCACTCGGTGCTGCCGAAATAATTGATCGGCATTGCTCTCGAACGAGATCGAGCGGCGGGCCTGCTGGTCCGCCGCTTTTTCTTTGGGGCGTGCCGTGCTCTGCATCGTAGCGACGGGCGGGCACACCGCGGCTGGATCCGGACGCCGGATGGCAGGGAGGCGCGAAATCAAAATGAGGTGCCCAAAACAAAAACGCGAGCCAGAGGCCCGCGCTTCAGACGACGTCAGATCTATCGGGCCAGATCAGCGCGGCGCGCCGGGACGGGCACCTGCGCCCGGACCACGACCAGCACCACGGTCACCGCCGGGGCCAGCGCCAAACACCGGCTTCGGCTTCATCGGCAGCAGGCCTTCACGCTGCAGCTTCTTGCGGGCCAGCTTGCGCGCACGGCGCACGGCTTCGGCCTTCTCGCGGGCTTTCTTCTCGGACGGCTTCTCGTAATGGCCGCGAAGCTTCATCTCGCGGAAAATGCCCTCACGCTGCATCTTCTTCTTGAGCGCCTTGAGGGCTTGATCGACATTGTTATCGCGAACGAGAACCTGCACGCGGCATCCTCTTTCTCAGTCTATCGGTTTGAAATCTGGTGAAGTCAGGGCTGGCAAATGGCCGCGCCCTTAACCTTGAGGGCGCCCGTGTATCAGAGGACACCGTCGCTGTCCACCCGCTGACGGGCTCTTGACCGCAAGTTTAACGCGCCCGAGCGGTTTATTTCAGCCCTGCCTCGGCGGCAGGGGCGAGACCTGGGTCACATGCCCCATCTTGCGGCCAGGGCGGGCGGCGCCCTTGCCGTAAAGGTGCACGGTGGCGCCGGGAACCGTGAGCCACTGCTCGTAGGTGTCGATCTCGTCCCCGATCAGGTTCGTCATCGTGACGTGGCCGTGGCGCAGCGGCTTGCCGAGCGGCCAACCTGCGATCGCGCGGATGTGCTGTTCGAACTGGGAAATCGAGGCACCGTCAAGGGTCCAGTGGCCGGAATTGTGCACCCGGGGGGCAATTTCATTGACCAGGACGCCGGGCGCAGGTCCATCGGATACCACGAACATCTCCACGGCGAGCACCCCGACGTAATCGAGGGCGGTGGCGATCCGGCTGGCAATGTCCCGGGCCTCGTCGGCGAGCGGATCGGGGATGCGGGCTGGCGCCCGCGACACCTTCAGGATGTGATCGCGATGCTCGTTCTCGGTGACGTCGAAGCACTCGACCTGGCCATCGGCCGCGCGGGCCGCTACGACCGAGATCTCGCGCTCGAACGGAACGAACGCCTCGAGGATCGCCGATTTGGTGCCGAGCTCGGCCCAGATCCGATCGAGATCGTCACCCTGGCGGATCTTGATCTGGCCCTTGCCGTCATAGCCGAACCGCCGTGTCTTCAGCACGGCCGGCAGGCCGATCCGAAAGGCTGCTTCGCGCAACGTGGCGAGTGAGGACACGTCGGCATAGTTCGCCGTGCGGATACCGAGCGAGGTGACGAAATCCTTCTCGATCAGCCGATCCTGCGTCGTCTCCAGCGCAGAGCGGCTCGGCAGCACCGGGCGCCTTGCCGCCAGCACCATCGCGGCCGCCGACGGGACGTTCTCGAACTCGTAGGTGACGACGTCGACGTCATTGGCGAACAGCTCGAGCGCCTCGACGTCGGCATATTCAGCGCAGGTGGCGTTCAGCACGACGTCGAAGGCGGGCGAGTCCGGGTCCGGCGAGAACACCTGGCAGCGCAGCCCGAGCCGCGCCGCAGCCAGCGCCAGCATGCGGCCGAGCTGGCCGCCGCCGAGAATACCGATGGTGTCGCCGGGCTTGAGCTTCACCCGATTGGAGCCGGTCACGCCGTGCCCTCCGGACGTTCGGCGATCGCATTGGTCTGCGCCTGCCGCCAGGCCGACAGGCGGCCGGCGAGCGCGGAATCCGAGAGAGCGAGCACGCTGGCCGCCAGCAGCGCTGCGTTAATGGCGCCGGATTTGCCGATGGCGAGCGTTCCGACCGGAATTCCGGCCGGCATCTGGACGATGGAATACAGCGAATCGACCCCCGACAGCGCCTTCGACTCGACGGGGACGCCGAACACGGGCAGTTCCGTGAGCGAGGCCGTCATGCCCGGCAGATGGGCGGCGCCGCCGGCACCGGCGATCACGACCTTGTAGCCCGCCGCCTTGGCACCCTTGGCGAAAGCATACAGCCGGTCCGGGGTGCGGTGCGCCGAGACGATCCGGGCGTCGTAGCTCACGCCCAGGGCTTCGAGCGTTTCGGCGGCATGGCGCATGGTATCCCAGTCCGACTGGCTTCCCATGATGATGGCGATCGGGGCGGTCATGACCTCAATTCTTCTCGGGAATCCATCAGCATGGGCCGGAGTATAGGATCGGTCCTGACAGCGGCAAGCCATGGCATGAAGGTCCGAATGGACTATCCTGTCTTGGTCAAGCCCGGCAAGCCCAAACGGTGGCGCGGCAGGTGTCCGATGAAAAAGAAGCGCATGGCGGCCGCGTGGCGAGCCGGGAAGCGAAGAACCCGGTACCGTCATCGGCCTTCGCGGCGCGCGCGGGCTCCTGAACCCGGTTCCGTACCGGCAGGCGCGCGACAGACGATCCGACGCCTCAATGCCGAGTTGGCGACAGCACAGGCCCGGATCGCCGAGCTGACGGCCTCCGCTGAGCGCGACTTCCTGCTCGACATCTTCAATCGTCGCGGCTTCGCCCGCGAGCTCCATCGTTCGATCGCCTTCATCAAGCGCTATGACGCGACCGGTGCCCTGGTCGTGCTCGACGTCGATCGGCTGAAACCGATAAATGATACGTTCGGCCATGCCGCTGGTGACGAGGTCCTGAAGGCGGTTGCGCGTGTCCTCAGCGAGCATGTCCGATCCTCCGACGTGATCGGCCGGCTCGGCGGCGACGAGTTCGGCGTGCTGCTCTGGCATCTCAGCGCGGCGGACGCACATGCCAAGGCGGCGGAACTGGAGCAGGCCATCGACAGCCTGACCTTCACCTTCGGCGATCAGACCGTGCGTGCCGGCGCGTCGGCCGGGATTGCTCTGCTCGACAAGCGCGTCAACCCGGTGCGTGCGCTGGAGGAAGCCGACCGCGCGATGTACATGCGCAAGGCCCAGCGAAGGTACGAGAGCCCAGCGCACGCAACGGCCCGGTCGGGCGACCAGCGGTGACGCTCCCGGGCCATCCGCGCCGATGACAGAGCTTGTGGTGCACGGCGCTCACAACTCGCCGAGATCGTCGGGCAATTCGCCGAACTTGTGCAGCAGCCGGGCGTCGCTGAATTCCCCCATCAAGGGATCGCCGCTGCGGCTGAAGGCAATGGCGCCGATGTTGTCCGGCAGGCGCGACATCGCTTCGGCACGACGCAGCGCTGCGGACGAACTCTGGCATTCCTCGGCCGCGCCTGCGACCAGCATCCCTGCCTCGTCCCGTCTGAACGGCATGGCGACATAATAGGTGATATCAGGCATTGCACGCACCTCCCGGCCTTCGTCGAAGCTGCGAGCGAGCGCGGTGGCAATCGTCCGGAGAGTCTCGACGGCCCGAGGACTCAGGTAAAACTCAGGCAGGGCTCAGGCCGCATTGCTCTCCGGACCGTCCGAAGCGGTGTTGGGCACGCAGCCGCAGGAGATCGCGGCCCGCAGCTCCTGCAGCTCCAGCTCGAGATACTCGTTCGCCATGATCAGCGCCTTGATCGTGGAGCGCAGATTGCCGTCGCACATCGCGATGGCCTGGTCACAGGCCTGTTCGTAGAGCCGATCCTGTGGGGAGAAGGAGGCGGGCATCACAACCATCCTTGTTGTCGTCAGGGGACGAGGGATGACTTGATTGTTCTCTTTTTGTTCTGTTTGTCAAGGCGCCTCGGCATATCCTGCACCGCTGATGCATATTGCCTGTGTGCATACGGTCAGGCGTGCTGACGCTTCGCCTCAGGCGATAATGTCGGGCGTGATCTGGTCTTCGATGAAGGCGATCCGATCGCGTAGCAGAAGCTTCCGCTTCTTCAGTCGTTGCAGCCGCAACAAATCGGGGGCGGGCGATTGATGCAAAGCGTCGATCGCCGCGTCGAGATCGCGGTGCTCCTGCTGCAGGCGCGCGAGTTCGGCCTGCAGTTCGCGCTCGTCTTGGTCAGCCATGATTTATGATAGCAAAAAAGCGGAAGGAAGTGGAAAGCCTTGCGAAGGCGGGCGCAAATATTGCGCCTGCGAAGCTGATAAGCAAGCCGCGCCCCTCAAGATCCGTGCAGCTGTCCCGTGAATTTCAGGTTGGCACCGGCGTTAGATTCGTCCGGATCTGCTCACGGTTCGTTACACACGGCGCTCAAATTTGCATGTGCGGTCTTTTGGCCCCATCGACAGGTCAAGCGACTTGTGTACACTCATTAGCCCTGGTCGAATCTCAGGTTCACCTACCGAGGAGGTTTCGAATGGCCATTCAGGCGCATCTCGTTGAACTGGAGCGTAAGCATAAAGTTCTTGAAAGCGAATTGCATGAAGCTCTCCTGCATCCATCGACGGACGACCTGCGAATTGCCGAACTGAAGCGACGCAAACTGATGGTGAAGGACGAGATCGAGCGCTTGAGACAGGTAACCAGCGAAACACTTCACTGACATGTGACCATCACCCGCCGTACCATCCGATCGTAAGACCGTGCGCCTGGGATGGTGACTGTCCATCCCAGACGCAACTTCAATCAAATTAGTTGCGATAGACTTAGTTGCGATAGACTTAGTTGCGATAGACGATGACGCGAGCGCATCTGCCTGCGTTGTCTCCCGCTATCGCCACACGCCGTTCATCCCGATATCGGGGTCTTCAGCTCAAGGCGAGATCGCGGACGTGAGCCGCAATCGCCAGCGATGACGTCAATCCAGGCGATTCAATTCCGAACAGATTGATGAGTCCGGGCACCCCGTGATCGCGGGGGCCCTGAATGACGAAATCCTGCGACGCCACGGCCGGCGGTACGATCTTCGGCCTGATGCCCGAATAGCTCGGCATCAGCGCCCCATCCGGCAGCGACGGCCAGTACTTGCGGATCGCCGGGTAGAAGCGCTCGGCGCGCGCCGGATCGACCGTATAGTCGATCCGGTCGATCCACTCGACGTCGGGGCCGAATCTGGCTTGGCCTGCCATGTCGAGCGTGAGGTGCACGCCGAGGCCGCCTGGTTCCGGCACCGGGTAGATGAGCCGGCTGAACGGTGCCCGGGCGCTGCAGCTGAAATAGTTGCCCTTGGCGAGATAGGTCATCGGCACCAGCGGCGACGGCATGCCGTCGATCAGCCGCGCCAGCTCGGGCGCGTCGAGGCCGGCGGCGTTCACCAGCAGCCGGCAGCTCAGCGTCATCGGTTGCGCGCCGCCCGCATCGACCTCGATCGATCCCCCCGTCGCCTTGGCCCGCAGCAACGGCGTGTGGAAGGCGAAGGCACCGCCGGCGTCCTCGATCTCGCCGCGCAGCGACAGCATGAAGGCATGGCTGTCGAGGATGCCGGTGGATGGCGACAGCAGCGCGGCCTGGCAGGCCAGGGCCGGCTCCAGCGCCAGCGCTTCGGACCCGGACAGCAGCCGCATCCCTTCGACACCATTGGCTTCGGCGTGCGCGCGGATGCCCTGCAGCTTCTCGGTCTCTGCTGGATTGGTCGCAACGATCAGCTTCCCGCAATTGCGGTAGGGCACGCCATGCTCGTCGCAATAGCGGTAAAGCATGCGCTTGCCGGCCACGCAGAAGCGGGCCATCAGGCTCCCGGCCTTGTAATAGATGCCGGCGTGGATCACTTCGCTATTGCGAGACGACGTGACGGTTCCGATGCCCTCGGCCGCCTCGAGAACGATGACCTCGCGTCCGGCCCGCGCCAATTGACGGGCGACGGCAAGTCCGACGACGCCGGCGCCAACGACCACGCAATCCACTTTATCCATGCATAGTCCTGAGACGATTGGGGGAAGTCATGTCTCGCTGCAATCCCTGGTGGGTGGAACTTCAGTCCGGAGTGCGCCTGCCCTTAGCAAACCATTCATTATAGGGCGGCCATTGACCAAATTTGCTTCGTCTTTTTCGAAGTTTGCGGAACCCGTTTACCCGATCCCAATAGGTGAAGCCAGATACTGTCGCCGAATACCGCGGGTGATTGATGGCTGGCAAGAATTGGCAGGCGAGCGACCGAAACGCGTTTTCTGCGCGTGTCGTTGCGGCCTCGGTGGCCGCCATGGCAGCGTGGGCGGCTGCGCCGACGCGCGCCTGGGCCGCTTCATCCGATTTCTCGCCCTCCGGCTACCTGGGCACCATCGAGCCGGACGTGCTCTGGAAGGTGTTGATCGCCGGCGTTGTCGTCTGCGCCTTCCTCGCGTCGGTCGTGATCTGGATCCATTCGGCCTTGCGGCGCGCCAAGCGGGCACAACTGCGGCGTAACGTTTTCATCAGCTCGGCGCTCAACAATCTGAGCCAGGGGCTGATGCTGACGGACGCCGCCAACCGTGTCGTCTTCTACAACCACCGCTTCCTCGAGATCTACGGCATGAGCCGGGCCGACATTCCGCCCGGCTGCACCGGCCGGGATCTGGTCGAGTTGCGGCGGCAGCGTGGCCTGCTCAATCTGACGGTCGAGGACTATGCGCGCCAGGCGCGGCAGCCGGACGGGTGCCTGACCGAGCTGCCCGGCGGACGTGTGGTGCGCGCCCAGATGTTCCGTCTTCCGACCGGCGGATCGATCGGCATCCATGAAGACTGTACGGTGCAGCACCGGCTGGAGCGCGAGCTCGCCTCGACCAAGCAGTTCCTGGAATCGGTGGTCGATCAGGTTCCCGTCTGCGTCGCCGCCAAGAACATCGAGGACGGCCGCTACATCTTCGCCAACCGGGCGTTCGAGCAGTTCGCGCAGGTGCCGCGGGATCAGATCATCGGACGGCGCCCGAGCGACCTGTTCGGCGACGAGACCGCGGCCGACATCGCGGCTGCCGATCGCGAAGCGATGCTGGCGCCCGGCACCACCTATTGCAGCGAACTCGTGGTTCAACGCGGTGACGAGAAGCGCATCCTGGACGCCCACCGGGTCGTTGCACGCAACGACAAGAACGAACCGCAATTCCTCATCGCGCTGTTCGACGATGCCACGGAGCGGCGATCGCTGAGCCGCGAGCTGGAGAACAGCAAGAAGTTCCTGGAACTGGTCGTCGACAACATTCCGGTTTCGCTCATCGTCGAGAGCGTCAGCGACGGCCGCTATCTGCTCGCCAACCGCAGCGCCGAGATCATCCTCAACCGCAAGCGCGAGGACGCCACCGGCCTGACCACCGCCGACATCTTCAATCCGCGCGAGGCCAGACTGATCACGGCGCGCGACGAAGCCGCCATCAAGAAGCGCGGCCTTCTGACTGAGGAACATCCGATCTCGACCAAGGACGGCCTGCGGCTGTTCCTGACGCGGCGGGCAACCGTGCTGGGCGAGACCGGCCAGCCGCAATATCTGATCAAGACCTATGAGGACGTCACCGATCGGCGCCAGACCGAATCGCGGATGGCGCACATGGCCTATCACGACGGCCTGACCGATCTGCCTAACCGCGCCGCGTTCCTGCAGGCCCTGAGCCAGATGATCGAGGCCTGCGCGGATACGGACGAGGAGTTCGCGGTCCTGAACGTCGATCTCAAGGGCCTGAAGGACGTCAACGACGTCTTCGGCCACGCCATCGGCGACAAGCTGTTGATCGAGGTCGCCCGTCGTGTCCATGCCGTTGCCCGGGGCGGCGTCGTTGCCCGTCTCTCGGGCGACGAGTTCGGGCTGATCATCGACGGCAAGCAACCGGAAACGGGCAGGGCCCTGGCCGAGCAATTGGCGGCGGCGATCGCGGTGGACTTCCAGATCGAGGGCAAGTCGATCCGCACCGCGCTGACGACGGGCATCTCGGTGTTCCCGCACAATGGTTCGGATCCGGCGTCGCTGCTCGCCAATGCGGGTGCCGCTCTGTTCCGCGCCAAGGCCAAATCGCGCGGCAGCATCACCTTCTACGAGCCTGAAATGGATCAGCAGATTCGCGACCGCCGCGTTCTGCATCAGGAACTGTCTGTCGCGATCAAGCATGGCGAACTGTCGCTGTACTTCCAGCCGCAGGCCGTCTCCGGCCGCACGGTCGACGCCAGCGAGATCATCGGCTTCGAAGCGCTGGCGCGCTGGCAGCACCCGGTCCGGGGGTTCGTGCCGCCGAGCGACTTCATTCCGCTCGCGGAAGAGAGCGGCCTCATCGTCGAGATGGGCGAGTGGATCCTGCGCGAGGCCTGCCGCGAGGCGGCGTCGTGGCCGAAGCCGCTGCAGGTCGCGGTCAACCTGTCTCCGGCGCAGTTCGTCCATGGCGACCTCGTTGCGCTGGTCCACTCGATCCTGATCGAGACGGGGCTCGCGCCCGGCAGGCTCGAGCTGGAGATCACCGAGGGTGTGCTGATCGAGGATTTCGATCGCGGTGTCGCGCTGCTGCGCCGGCTGAAGGCGCTCGGCGTTCGCGTCTCGATGGACGATTTCGGCAGCGGCTACTCGTCGCTGAGCTACCTTCAGGCGTTCCCGTTCGACAAGATCAAGATCGACCGCGCCTTCGTCATGAATATCGGCCGCAACCCGCAATCGGCGGCGATCATTCGTGCGGTCATCGGTCTGGGTCACGGCATGAACATGTCGATCGTGGCGGAAGGCGTCGAGACGCCGGAGCAGCTCGGCTTCCTCGCCGAGCAGGGCTGCGACTCGGTTCAGGGCTATCTGCTCGGCAAGCCCCTGCCGATCGACAAATATGACGGCATTGTCGGTCGCGCTCACGACGACGACGACGTCGCGTCCGTTCGCAAGACCGGCTGACCTGGCAGTCCGGTCAGAGGCTGTTGCGCAACAGCGCGAATTTATCCGCACTCGTAACAGTTGGGTCGCTACGAGAATCATTTCCGCCGGTCTACGATCGTTCGTCCTGGCACGCTCGAAGACCTTGCGTATGGCGGACTACGATCTGGCGATCATCGGCGGAGGTCTGAACGGCGTCAGCCTGGCGCGTGATGCGGCTGGCCGCGGTTTGCGCGTGATCCTGGTCGAGCAGGGCGATCTCGGCGGCGGCGCCTCGTCGGCCACGTCGCGGCTGGTGCACGGGGACCTCGCGGCGCTGGAGCGCCGCGGCTTTCTGCGCGTGCGTCGCGCGCTTGCCGAGCGCGACGTCTGGCTCACGGTCGCGCCGCATCTTGTGCGGCCGATCCGTTTTGCGATTCCGGCTCACGCCGATGAGCGGCCGCCATGGCAGTTGCGCGCAGGGCTCTGGCTCTACGATCGCCTCGCTGCGCGCAACCGGCTGCCGGCCGCGTCGGCGCTCGATGTCACGCATCATCCGGTCGGCGATGCCTTGAAGCGTCCGATCGGGACGGCATTCGACTATTCCGATTGCGTGGTCGACGATTCCCGCCTGGTGGTCCTGACCGCGATGGATGCCGCCGAGCGCGGCGCAGAGATCCGGACCGGCGCCCGCTGCGTGCGGGCCGACCGCGACCAAATATGGCGCCTCGCCATCATCGACCGCGGCCATCGCCGCATCGTCACCTCGCGCGCGCTCGCCAACGCCACCGGCGCGTGGAGCGTCTCGACGGCGGAAACCGTGCTGCGTCAGCCGCTGCCGTGGGTCACCGTGCGGCAGGTCAGCCAGATCATCGTGCCGCGGCTGTTCGATGTCGAAGCGGTCTACGTGTTTCAGAATTCGGATGGACGGCTGATCTTTGCCCAGCCCTACGAGCAGGATTTCACCCTGATCGGCACGGTGGCCCACGGCTTCAAGGGCGACCCAGCCGTGGTGGCGGTGCCTGCGGCAGACGTGGCTTATCTCTGCAAGGCGGCGAACCGCTATTTCCGCTCGGACATTCAGCCTGCGGACGTGGTCCGGAGCGTGGCCGGCGCCAACATGATGGTGCTGCGCGCCGCCGACAGCGGACGGTTGGAAACGGTCGTGTGCCTCGATGCCGGACGCGCCAGGGAGCCCGCCAAGGCGCCGCTGCTGACGATGTGCGGCGGCGACGTCACGACGGTCCGGCACCGGGCCGAGCAGGCGGTCTCCCGGCTCGGGCGCTTTTATCCAATGTCGCCACGCTGGACTGCAAGCGCGCCGCTTCCTGGAGGCGACTTCGCCTGGGACCGGTTCGAGGATCTCGTCGATGACGCACGGGACCGCTGGCGCTTTCTCGGAGAAGCCGAGGCCCGGCGGCTGGTCGGCGCCTATGGCACCCGTCTGGCGAAGATCCTCGGCGAGGCGAGATGCCGGGACGATCTCGGACAGGCGTTCGGGCCGCAGCTGACCGAGGCGGAGGTCCGCTACCTCATGACGCGCGAATGGGCGCGGTTTCCCGACGACGTGCTGTGGCGGCGGACAAAGCTGGGCCTGACGCTTCCCGTCGCCGAACGCGATGCGCTCGCCGCGTTCATGGCCATTGCGACCTGCGGCCGGAGCACGCCGCAGGCGGCTGACGCGAGCGGGGATAGTCCGGTCCGTGCGGTTGAGCTGCAATCCGTGGGCGGCTAGCTTGCCGACTGGCCCGACGTTGTGGCCGGGCAGGGTGATTAGATCGGGACATGGCTGACGAGATCGAAAATCCAGCACCCGCCGAGGCGCCGGCAGCATCACCACCGCCGGATCCGCGCCCCGATCCTCAGCCGCCGCTCCTGCGGATCGAGAACGTCGTCAAGACCTTCGGCAGCTTCCGCGCCGTCGATGGCGTCTCGCTCGACATCCGTGCCGGCGAATTCTTCGCGCTGCTCGGCCCCAGCGGCTGCGGCAAGACCACGCTGTTGCGCATGCTGGCCGGCTTCGAGACGCCGGACGAAGGACGCATTCTGCTGTCGGGGGAGGACATCGCGCAGGTGCTGCCGCATCAGCGGCCCGTCAACATGATGTTCCAGAACTACGCGCTGTTCCCGCATCTGAACGTGCGCGACAACATCGCCTTCGGCCTGAAGCGTGCCGGCACGCTGCGCGCCGAGATCGCCACCCGTGTCGCCGAGATGGTGGCGCTGGTCCGGCTCGAAGGCCTGGAGAAGCGCAAGCCCGATCAACTGTCCGGGGGCCAGAAGCAGCGCGTCGCCTTGGCGCGCTCGCTGGCGCGCCGGCCGCAGGTGCTGCTGCTGGATGAGCCGATGGCGGCGCTCGACAAGAAGCTCCGCGAGAGCACGCAGTTCGAGCTGATGGAGCTGCAGCGCAAGCTCGGCATGACCTTCATCATCGTCACCCACGATCAGGAAGAGGCGATGACGGTGGCGAGCCGCATCGGGGTGATGAACGCGGGACGGCTCGAACAGGTCGCTGCACCGCGCCGGCTGTATGAAGAGCCCGTGTCGCGGTGGGTCGCGGAGTTCGTCGGCGACATCAACCTGTTCGAGGGCGAGGTGATCGCGCGGGAGCCGCACCGGCTGCGGATCACGACTGCCTCGGCCGGCGAGCTCGCTGCGGCACAGCCCGTCACTCCCGTCAGCGAGAGCAGGGTTGCGGTCGCGATCCGTCCCGAGAAGATCCGTCTCGCGCTTCGCCGGCCGGCCGGCGATGCCGCCGCGATCAACTGTGTCGAGGGGACCATTTCCGATGCGAGCTATCTCGGCGGCAAGACCGCGTACAAGATCCAGCTCGACGGCGGTGCTGTCCTGCATGCCTCGCAGGCCAACACGGCCCGGCTCGATGCCGACGGCTATGGGCTGAACCAGCGCGTCGTGGCCTGGTTCACGCCCGATGATTGTGTGGTGCTGGAGCGATGAGCGCGCGCCGCATCTTCTCGCGTCCGGCCCGCTTCGCGGCGATCGCGCCCTACGTCTGGATGGTGCTGTTCTTCCTGGTGCCGTTCGCCTTCGTCGCCAAGATCAGCCTGTCGCAGACTGCGATCGCGCAGCCGCCCTATACGCCGGTGTTCTCGCTGGCTGATGGTTTGTCGTCGCTCCGGGATGCATTTGCGGCGCTGTCGCTCGACAATTTCCGTCTGCTGCTGTCGGACGACCTGTATCTCGCGTCCTATCTGCGCAGCGTCGTCGTCGCGGCGACGTCGACGGCCATCCTGCTGCTGATCGGCTATCCCGTCGCCTATGGCATGGCGCGGCTGCCGAGGCGCTGGCAGGGCGTCGCGATGATGCTTGTGATCGTGCCGTTCTGGACCTCGTTCCTGATCCGCATCTATGCCTGGGTCAACATCCTCCAGCATGACGGGCTGTTGAACCAGGTGCTGCTCGCGCTGCATCTGGTCTCGGCGCCGGTGGTGTGGTTGTCGACCGACAGCGCCATGTATGTCGGTATCGTCTATTCCTATCTGCCGTTCATGATCCTGCCGCTGTTTGCGACGCTGACGAAGCTGGAGCCGGCGCTGGAGGAGGCCGCTGCCGATCTCGGCGCCTCGCCGCGCGAGACCTTCTGGCTGGTGACGTTTCCACTGTCGCTGCCGGGAGTCGGCGCCGGCGCGCTGCTGTGCTTCATCCCGATCGTCGGCGAGTTTGTCATTCCCGACCTTCTCGCCGGCTCGAAATCGTTGATGATCGGCCAGACGCTCTGGCTCGAGTTCTTTACCAACAAGGATTGGCCGGTGGCCTCCAGCATCGCCGTGGTGCTGCTCGCCGTCCTGCTGCTCCCGCTCCTGCTCTACGACCGGCTGCAACGCCGGCAGCTGGAGGAGAGCCGGTGATGATGGCTGGAGTGCAGCGAGGCACGCTCTCTCGCTCCCCTCCCCCTTGCGGGCAGGGGTTGGTGGTAGGGGTCCGCATCGGCAGTCTTTGCTGGGGGCCGCCCTCCCTGACCCTCCCCCACAAGGGGGGAGAGAACGGAGAAAGCTTCGCCCGGGACGACGGAGGAGGCGCTCATGCCTAAAGCCTCCCGCCTTTCTCGCTTCAATGTCGCCTCGCTGACGCTCGGGCTGGCGTTCCTGTATCTGCCCATTCTGATCCTGGTGATCTACTCGTTCAACGCCTCGCGGCTGGTGACGGTGTGGGGCGGCTGGTCGCTGCGCTGGTATCACGAGTTCTTCAACGACCGTGCCATGATCGATGCGGCCTGGATGAGCCTGCGTGTCGGCGCCACCGCGGCGACGGCGGCGACGGTGCTGGGGACGCTGGCCGCGGTGGCGCTGTCGCGCGGCCAGGGCTTTCGCGGCCGCATGCTGTTCTCCGGCATGCTGTATGCGCCGCTGGTGATGCCCGAGGTGATCACCGGCCTGTCGCTGCTGCTGCTGTTCGTGGCGCTGGAGGCCGAGCGCGGCTTCTGGACGGTGACGATCGCCCACACGACCCTCACGATGTGCTTCGTCGCTGTCGTCGTGCAGTCGCGTCTGGTGTCGCTCGACCGCAGCCTGGAGGAGGCCGCGATGGATCTCGGCTGCGATCCGCTGCGCGCGTTCGTGATGGTCACCTTGCCGCTGATCGCCCCTGCGGTGATCGCTGGCTGGATGCTCGCCTTCACGCTGTCGCTCGACGATCTCGTGATCGCGAGCTTCACCACCGGACCGGGCTCGGCGACGTTGCCGATCCGGATCTATTCGGAAGTACGGCTCGGGGTGAAGCCGGAGATCAACGCGATCTGCACGCTGGTGATCGACCTGATTGCGGTGGTGATCGTTGTCGCTTCGCTGGCGTCGAAGCTGTCGAGCGACCGCGGCGAGAGTGCCGCGCCGCTGTAGTCTCCGTCGTTGCGAGCGTAGCGAAGCAATCCAGGGCCGCGCAATGACTCTGGATTGCCTCGCGGGGCTCGCAATGACGGAGAATGCTGTGACAGCGTCGCTCAGGCGCCGAACAGCTGCAACGCGGCGGCCACAACCGTGCGGTGGATCGCGCCGCGGTCAACCGACGGCGGATCGACGCAGCACGCCGGGTCGGCACTGCGTCCGAGCTCGGTGCTCTTCGGCAGGAACACATAGTGGCCGGCCTCGTGGGCAACGACATCAAAGGTGCTGCCGCTGAGCCGCTCATACAGCCAGCGCGCGGATGGCAGCAAGGCATCCCCACCGCCGACCATGATGCGTGTGGGTATGCTGATCGCGGTCACGCTCTCGTCGGAGAAACCCTGCACTGATCGGCCCGGCGCCAGCAGCAGCGCCGCCTTGATGCGGGGATCGCGATAGGAGGCCGACATCCGCGCCCAGGAGTCGCGGAAGATCTGGCTCTTCTCCATCAATCTCGGCAGATGATCGATGAGATCGGGAAACTCGCGCGGTCCGCGGCCCAGATTGGCGCCTGGCTCGAACGGCGAGCGGAGCATGATGCCGCCGAGCAAGGCGGTGGCGGTGACGCCGCCGAGCGAATAGCCGACGGCGGAGATGCGGTCGAGGTTGATGCGGCCTTCGAAATCGGGATGAGCGACGATGTGGTCGATCAGCAAGGACACGTCGCGCGGGCGTTCCCATGAGCAGAGGAAGCCCTCTGCGCGGTAGGGCTCGGCGTTGCTGTTGCCATGATGATTGACGGCGACCGCGACAAAGCCGCGGGCCGCTAGCTCGCGCGCCAGCCATTCGAACTGCAGGCCGTTGCAGCCGGTGCCGTGCGAGTACACGACGAGAGGACAGGCGTCCGCGCCTTCAGCGAGCGGCGCATTGAATGCCGCTGGTCCCGCATTGAACCAGCCCTGCGGCCACGGTGCGAGCGGGAGCGCCGTCTCCTCGGCGTCGTCGGCGACCGGGTACCAGGCGAACCAGTCGATCGGTCGCGGCCCGTCGCCATCCCAGTTCGCCCGCGATGCGTCGGCGAACCGTCCCTGACGAAATCCGACCCTCATCGCTCCGTCACGACTTCACGGCGCCCGCGGTCAGCCCGCCCACCATATAGCGCTTGAAGGCATAGTAGACCGCGGCGGGCGGCAACGCGTAGATGAAGCCGGTGGTCATCAGCAGCTCCCACGGCGAATCGTCGGCGGCCAGGAAGTTGCCGAGCGCCACGGGCAGCGTGATATCCTTGTCGTTCGACAGCAGCAGGAACGCGTAGAGGTACTCGTTCCAGGCCAGCAGCACGGCGTAGGTGCCGATCGCGACCAGCGAGGGCATCATCAACGGCACATAGACGAGGCGGAAGATCTGCAGCGGGCTGGCGCCATCCATCACGGCGGCCTCATCCAGCTCGACCGGCAGCTTGTCGGAGGCCTGCTTCAGCACCCAGATCGCATAGGGCGAGGCGATCGTCACCATCGCCAGGATCAGCGACCAGTCGTTGTTGAGAAGGCCGTATTTGCCCATGGTGCGATACATCGGCACCGCGAGGAACGCGGCCGGGATGAAATAGGTGAACAGCGCAAGGTTCATCACCACGCGGCTGCCGGGTACGCGCAGGCGCGAAATGGCGTAAGCCGCGCAGGTCGCGATCACCAGGGTCAGCGCGCCGACGGCGGCGGCAATGAGGACGGAGTTGCCGAACTGGATCCAGAAGTCGCGTAGGAAGTAGTGCTGCTGGTGGAACACGATCGAGAAGTTGTGCAGCGTCGGATGATCCGGCCACAGCTTCCCCGAGAACGCGTCCTCCTTCGGCGAGATCGCGAACAGGAACATGTGGTAGATCGGAATCATCGTCCAGATGAAGACGGGAATGCCGATCAGCAGCAGCCGGGCCTCGGTGCCGACCTCGCGGAGGGTGGGGAGCTTCATCGCGACAACCGCTTCATCATGAAATAGACCAGGGGCAGCACCAGCGGCATCGCGCAGACGATCGAGGCCATGGCAAGGCTGAGCTGATCGAGCCGGAGATAGCGGATGCCGAGTGTCGACAACACGTGGGTGAGATCGGCGGGACCGCCGCCGGTCAGGAGATAGACGCTGTTGAAGTCGCCGAGCGTCCAGATCATCGAGAGCAGCGTGCAGGTGATGTAGAGCGTCTGCATCGACGGCCAGGTGATGAAGCGGAACTTCTGCCACCAGGTGGCGCCATCGACCTCGGCCGCCTCGAACAGGTCCTGCGAGATCGCGAGCCGACCCGTCATCAGGATCAGCGTCCAGAACGGCAGCGACTTCCAGATGTGCATGCCGATCGCCATCGACAGCGCAACGGTCGGATCGTTCAGCCAGTTCGGGCCGTCATCGCCGGTGAACTTGAAGATCAGCTGGTTCACCACGCCCCATTCGGGATTGAGCATGAAGCGCACCGACAGGATGGTCGGGATCGAAGGCACCGCCCAGGGCAGGATGAAGATGACCGACAGCCATTTGATCCAGCCGCGCTGCTGAATGAAGAAGCCGGACAGGAACAGCGCGACCACCATCTTCAGATTGATGCCGACCAGAAGGAAGATCAGCGTGTTGACGGCGGCGCGCGCGAAGATGGGATCGTTATACAGCGCGACATAGCTGGCCGGCTCCCGGGCGAGCCACAGGCCGTAGCCGACGGGATAGACGACGAAGGCGAGGAAGACGAGCAGATAGGGGGTAAGCATGACGATGCCCCACACCTGTGACGGTGTCAGCAGCACCGGGCGCGGTGCCTCCACGATCGCGGAATCGGAAGCTGAGAGCGTGATCGCCATGGTCGTTTTTCCCGGGTCGTCTCTTCCCGCCTATAAGCCATCCCGGCCGCATGCGCTGCGGCCGGGATTTGGTGTCTTGTCAGGATCTCGCCAGTGCCTCGCGAGGCGAGAGACTAGCCGGCGACCTCCTTGAGCCGCGCGATCAGCTCGTCGACGGCCTTCTCGACCGGCACCTTCTCGCTGACAACGCGGTTCATCGCCTTCGCCCAGACGTTCTCATTGTTGAGGATCGTGAACTTGTAGTTCTTGGTGAAGTCGAACGGCGTGGTGCCGCCGGTGAACTGGGTGTACACGGCCTTGCGATGGCGGTCGGCCTGCCAGAACGGGCTCTTCTGGCCGGCGGTCGTCACCGGGAACCAGCGGCCCAGCGCGCCCTCGACGTAGGGACCGAGGTTCTCCTCCTGCATCAGGAACTTGATGAACTCCTTGGCCTGCGCCTTGTGCGGCGCATTGGCGAAGATCAGGCCGGTCTTGACGTCGGAGCGGTACTTGATCGGCGTGCCGTCGGGCTTGTTGGGGAAGGACGCGGTGATGATGTCCTCCTCATAGGCCTTCTTGCCGGCCGCGCGCTGCTCGGGTGTCAGCGCCGGGTTGGTGGAGTCCTCGAACCACTTGGCCGCGATCGAGATCGTGAAATTGTGGGTCATCACGATCGTCTTGTTGTGGAAGGCGACGTTGTTGTCCGGATCCTTCCACGTCGTGGACGAGGGCGGCGTGCAGCCCTTGATGTAGGTGTCGGTATAATCCTTCATCGCCTTGACGAGACCGTCGCGCACCTTGGGATCGTCGACCAAGAGCTTGCCATCGTCGTCGACCAGCTTGACGTTGTAGGCGTCCATGAAGGTGTAGAACGACTGGAACGAGTCGGTGGATTCTACGCCCATCGGCTGGCCGACGCCGTAGATGCGCTGGCCGGTCGCCTTGCGGATCGCCGGCTGCACCTTGTCGCACCAGAACGTCCAATAGTCTTCCCACTTGGTCGGGATGTCGCTCTGCTTGAAGCCGGCCTTGCCCAGCATGTCGCCCCAGATCTGGACGTGCATGCTCTGCTGCTTCAGCGGGAAGCCGTAATAGGCCTTCTTCTTGGCGACGTTGTTGTAGAGGTAGGCGGTCTCGAGCGTGTTCGGAGCGAACGCCGACTTCATCGGCTCCAGGATGTCGGTGAGATCCTCGAGCTTGCCTTCGTAGGCCCACTTACCCTGCGCCTGAACGTCGTAGGTGTCCGCATAGGCTACGTCGGGCACGGTGCCGGAATCGAGCGCGGCGACCGTCTTCGGAATCATGTCCTGGATTGCGTATTGCGACAGCTCGACCTTGATGCCGGTCTTGGCCTCGAACTTCTTGACGACGTTGAGCAGCGCATCGTCCTCGGACTTGTAGAAGCCCTTGCTCCACCAGATCGTGATGGTGTCCTGAGCGATAGCTGGTGCTGCAGCGCAAAAAAGCCCGGCGGCTACTGCGATTGAAAGCGCACCCATTCCCCTGGATTTCACATGTCTCTCCCTGATCCGCCGATCTTGCTCGATCGGTTGTGGCGGGACACTAGCCCAGGGACCCGACGTGATCCAGAAGTAATATATCAGACATAGGTCGTGGCGGCGGCCGCGTCTCGGCACGCGAAGCAAGCCGAGTTGGTCAGTTCTGCTTGGTGGGAGTGCCGCCCGTCGGCGCGTCAGCCTGCGGCGCATTGTCCGGCTGGGCCGGGCGCAATCCGCCGCCAGTGAATCGTTCCAGCACCGAGCGCACCGCATCCCTCGTCTTGCGGTCCTTGACTGCATCGAGCAGAGGGGCGGCGGCCGGGGCGCGGCGGATCAGGCTTTCCGGATCGGGAAAGATCAGTGGATCTTCCCAGGGGCCCTGGACGACGAAAGGCAGTTCGAAGCCGTTGCTGCCATTGCCTGACGACAGCAGGCTCGCGACGCCCTTGAAATCGTATTCCCGTGTCGGCACCGAGGCCGTACCGGTCATCGTGATGCGCGCGGTCGGGCTCTCGACGCGGATGTCCTCCGCGGTCGCGATGCCCTCGGAGAATTTGACCGCGATCGTCAGCGAATCGTAAGGCGTCGAGCCGGAGCGGAAGCTGCCGCCGCGCGACAGCGGGCTGCGCTCGAGGCGCTTCAGGAGCTGCTCGACGTTGAAGCCGGAGATCGCGCCATCGCGGCCCTGCAAATTGGCGCTGCCGTCGAGCGACTGGGCGAGCCCGAACGGGCTCGAGCCCGAAGCCGTCAGCGAGACGTTGAGATTGCCGCGTCCCGACAGCGACGACACGCCGAACATCTCGTTGGCGCAGGCCTGTAGATCGACATCGTTGAATTGCAGCTCAGCCTTCACGTCGGCCACGGTGTCGGCCCGGGCGATTCCGAACGAGCCGCGCACGATGCCGCCATACATCTGAGCCTCGCCGACCGAGAGGGCGAGCACGCCGTTGCGCAGGTTGGCGCCGAAGGCCGTGCGTCCGATTTTCGAGGAGCCGACCGTGACTTTTGCGGCCGATAGCCGCATGTCGAGGTCGGTGGTGGACAAGGCCTTGAGGTCGAACAGTTGCCGGTTCCAGTCGCGCGCACCATTGGCCAGCAGCCGGACTGTCGAGATGTAGGGGGTGAAGTCGAGCGCGTCGGCCGCCAGCGTCGCCTGCAGCGTCTGCCGGCCGTTATTGGCGTAGGTCATCACGCCTTCGGCGGTGTTGCCGTCGAGCTCGACGTTGACATTGGTGAGGGCGACCGAGGCGCCGACCACGTTGGCGCGGGCACGCAAGGCGAAGCGCCCGAAGCCGCCGCCGCCGAGCGGCGTCTGCCCCGTCCAGCGCAGCGCATCGCGGAGCGACGGGCTGTCCACGGTCAACGTGCCTTCCATCAGCGCGCTGGTGCGGTTCGCGACCGTGCCATCGAAGGCGACCTTCAGTGGCGGGCTGGCGAGACGCATCTTCAAGCCCGACCGGTCCCCCGACAGCGCAGCCAGGAAGTCGCTGACGCTGATGGAGCCCTCGATGCGCTGGCCGCGCCAATCGAACTGCCCGGTCGCCGCGAACGAGCGCGAGATCGACGGCCAGGCGAGCGACAGATCAATATCGTCGAGCCGCTCGGAAGCATGGTGTTCGGTGTCCTCGTAGACCAGGATGCCGTCCTGGATGCGGATCTCGGAGAACGACATCTGGCTGTCGGGCCCCGGACGCATCGTGCGCGCGATGGTCTCGATGAAGGGAGTCCAGTTGCTGTTGCCGTCGGCCTCGCGGGTGACGTTGATCTGCGGCCGCAGCATCATGACATCGGCGATTTCGAACCGCTGCAACAGCAGCGGCAGCAATTGCAGATTGGCGGTCAGCACGTCGACGCGCAGGGCCGGATCCTCGGTGCCGCTGCCCTTCAGGCCGACATCGTGGAACGAGACGTAGCTGCCCGGAAACAAGGAGACGTCGATATGTCCGTTGACGACGAGCTCGAGCCCGGTCACGGCGCGGATCTGGTGCTCCACCGCCTGCCGCAGTGCCTCGCGATTGACCAGCCAGGAGCTCGCCAGCAGGGCCACGAACGCGATGCCCAGCAGCACCGCGATCGGTGTGCCGAGGCGCCTCATTCCTTGGGCCATGGTCACGGACATGTCCTGGGATCGTCGGATCGCTGGTTGCGCGGGATGGGCAGGGTGCGCCGAAAACCCCTGCCAACATCAACAACTTGATGCGCTTTCTTGACGCTTTCAAGGCCACGCCGCCGGTGTGGCCGGATTGCGGCGGATCCCTGATATTCCTGACTCCGGATCGCCCCGGAGGCGCAGGCTGGCGCCACAGCTAAAGCAGGATGTGCGCGTTGGGAAGGCATCATTGACGCATTGCGAAGATTTCGCCTAATAATCCGGTCGATATCCGCGCGGTCGCCGCTCTGCATCAGGTCATTTCCGTATGAACAAGGTCTATCCGGACGCCAAATCCGCCCTTGCTGGCCTCCTCAAGGACGGCATGACCATCATGTCGGGTGGGTTCGGTCTTTGTGGCATCGCAGAAACCCTGTCCGACGCCATTCGCGAGTCCGGGGTGAAGGACCTCACCGTCATCTCCAACAATGCCGGGGTGGACGGCATCGGCCTCAGCCGGCTGCTGGAGACACGGCAGATCAAGAAGATGATCTCGTCCTATGTCGGCGAGAATAAGCTGTTTGCCCAGCAATATCTGGCCGGCGAGCTGGAGCTCGAATTCTGCCCGCAGGGCACCCTGGCCGAGCGCATCCGCGCCGGTGGCGCCGGCATCCCGGCCTTCTTCACCAAGACCGGCGTCGGCACGCTGGTCGCGGAGGGCAAGGAGGTGCGGGAGTTCGACGGCGAGAAATATCTGATGGAGCGCGGCCTGTTCGCCGATCTGGCGATCGTGCACGCCTGGAAGGGCGACACCGCCGGCAACCTCGTCTACCGCAAGACCGCGCGCAACTTCAATCCGATGATGGCCACTGCGGCCAGGGTGACAGTCGCGGAGGTCGAGCATCTGCTGCCGGCCGGCCAGATCGATCCCGACCACATTCATACGCCCGGCATCTTCGTCAAGCGCATTATCCAGGTCGGAACCGAACTGAAGCGCATCGAGCAACGCACCGTGCGCAAACGTGAAGCCGCCGCTGCAGCCGGGGAGGAAGTCTGATGGCCTGGACGCGAGAGCAGATGGCGGCGCGCGCCGCCAAGGAGCTGCGGGACGGCTACTACGTCAATCTCGGCATCGGCATTCCGACGCTGGTCTCCAACTTCATTCCGCCGGGCGTCGACGTCGCGCTGCAGAGCGAGAACGGCATGCTCGGCATGGGTCCGTTCCCCTATGAGGGCGAGGAGGATCCCGACCTCATCAATGCCGGCAAGCAGACCGTCACCGAGCTGCCGATCACCAGCTATTTCTCGTCAGCTGAATCCTTCGCCATGGTCCGCGGCGGACACATCGACCTGTCGATCCTCGGCGCCATGCAGGTCGCCCAGAACGGAGATCTCGCCAACTGGATGATCCCCGGCAAGATGGTGAAGGGCATGGGCGGCGCGATGGATCTCGTCGCCGGCGTCAAGCGCGTGGTCGTGGTCATGGAGCACAGCGCCAAGGACGGCCCGAAGCTGCTCAAGCAGTGCACCTTGCCGCTGACCGGCGAGCGCGTGGTCGACATGGTGGTGACCGATCTGGCGGTGTTCACGATCGACAAGCACGGCAATGACGGCATGGCCCTGATCGAGCTCGCCGATGGCGTGACGCTCGACGAGGTCAAGGCCAAGACCGAAGCCGAGTTCCGGGTCGCGCTCAAGAATGCCTGAGGGCGCGACTACCAGCGCCGGCACAGCATCTCCGCGACCTTGACGGCAAGCCGGCATGCCGCATGCCGTGGCGGGCCCGCAGCAGCGGGCGGCGCGGTCTCCGCCAGCGCCTGAATGACGAGGCATGGCACACTGCGGCTGAGGCAGATCAGCCCCATCGCATAGGCCATGTGATCCGTCGCAAGCGCGCCTGGAAACGCTGCCGAGATCTCGGCATCCGTGCCGTCGTCATCGCACGTCACTGTCATTCCTTCGAAGAACACGCCGATGTCATCCAGCATGCCACCCACGGCCTCGTGCGCGAGGCGGCAAAGCTCGGGATCGGCCGGGATGATCATTCCGCTGTCATCGACCGAAGGCGGCTCGGCAATGCTGAGCGCGTCGCGCAGCTTGGTTTGAATCCGGAAGGGCGCGACCGAGGTGGCGATGACGAGATCACCGGGGCCGGCGCCGACGAATCGCGGGCCGCGGGAGACATGCGGGAGATCTGGGCCCAGTGCTTCGGCCCGTCCCGGCATGATCAGCCACTGCGCCCCATGCTCTTCGATGGCCACTGCGGCCGCGCTCGCCACCTCGGCCATCGATCGGCCGAGGCACACGACCGCATGGAAGCAGGAATGCCTGATGATGGCGCGCGCTGCGTTGCGCTGTTCAATCAGTGTGTCCGGGCCCATGGCCTGGACCAGGGCTTCGATATCCTCCGGCGTTTCGACCACGAAACCGATCGTGTTGGCTTTGGCATGGAGAAATCGCAGCGCGTCGAGCATCGCGTTGATGCTGGCCTTCTCCCGACCGTCGAGCTGCTGCCACAGCGCTTCCAGCACATCCAGAGAGGCCTCGATGCCGGCGCCGATCACGCCCTGGCCGAGCGGGCGGCCGGGTGTCTCGCAACGGTAGAGCTCCTCCAAGGCCTGCAGGACGGTTCTGCGGTCCTTGACGGCGTAGGCTCCTTGCAGGATGCGCGCGAGAACCTGGGCGCGCTTGCCAAGTTCGAGCGGAACAGCGAGCCAGGCAAAATCAGCCAGCTCGGCGGCCTGCTCGCTGGCGGCACGCTGAAATTCGCCGACGACCTGACCGTAGTGCCAGCTCGATTGCCACGGGGTCACCTGCCTCCCGCGATACCTGCCGCGCTCGATGCGTTCGAGCGATTGTGCCTGCAACTCGTTGCGCAGGTCGGGATCCATTCCCGATGCGCGGGAATCCAGCAGCCGATAGGCGCGTGTTGCGATCGCCGGTCCGAACCATTCGTGCTCGGGGTCGCCGACCGAGAGACCGCTGGGCATGCGGATGTGGACCGTCCTGCGAAACTGGTCGAGCTCGCGTCTTGCCACCTGGGCCGCGGTCACCGAAACCTGCTGTACCTCGAACAAGCCGTCGACGACACTGGCCCAGTCCCAGAAGTCGTCGCCATAGAACGGAATGCGATATTGGCGGCTCGCGACGATCCGTGCGCAAACCTGTTCGATGGCGGGAGCCACACGATCCAGAATATCCTTGCGCGCCAGCGCGCCGTCCGTGAGACATTGGTGCACGAGACGCGCCGCGCCCGCATTCACCACATGCCAGTCCTTGGCGGCGAACTTAGGCGATGTCCGCAGATATTCGAGCGCGTCGATGAGGCAGCGTCCAGCCAGTGCGCGAGGCGAATCGTCGTCGAACCAGCTGGTGTTGCCAATTCCGTAACCATGCAGGTCGGACGTGAAGAAGACCGGCGGATGTCGAGAATTCACACTCGCCTCCTGGTCCGCTCATCGCGTCTCTCAACGGAAATTGTCTAACGTTTGTAGCTTACATCTCGCAACCGAAAGTTGATTTTGTATGACTGTCATTTGTGCCAGTGTCAGGGCACCGCCGATCCGGCACCGGCGTCGGCTGCTGTCGAGCGTGCTTGAGGCTGAGCATGCCGCGTCATGCGCGAATGGCGCCGAGGAGCCGGCTGAGGCGCTGCGTCAGGCTGCGGCTCCATGAAGGCTGTTCGCGGACCAGGCGGAAGCCGAGATTGGCAGGTGGCGTGCCGGAGGCGCAGCCGCCGGCGCGCGCGTCGCGGATGAAGTCGGTCACGTAGGCTCGATGCGCGCCTTCGGCCAGCCGCACGCCGCAATTGCTGACGGTCTTGGTGACGCGACCTGCACTATCCTGCATCTTGCGTGTGAAGCAGGTCGAGGTCCATTCCCAGACATTGCCCGCCAAGTCAGCAACGCCGTGCTCATTGATGCCGAAGCCGCCGAAGCCGCGCGTCTCGGAGTCCTCTTGCAGGGCGGCTTCCCGTTCGTAGCGGGCAATCCAGCGCCGCGAGGGATCGGCGTCGTCGATCGAGACGCCATCGTCCTTGAAGCGGCTGCCCGCCGCATAGGCCCACTCGGTATCGGTCGGCAGACGATAGCTGTGGCCGGTCCGGCGTGAGAGCCATTCAGCGTAGGCCACCGCGTCGTGCCAACTCACCTGCACGGCCGGGCGATCGATGACGATGGGAACGTTGCGATCGAGCGCGCGGCACGCATGCGCTTGGACGCAGGCGTGGTAGTCTGCGGCACTGACCTGGTTCGTCATGATCGTCAGCGGATGATCAAAGCGGACCGTCGTGATGGGAGCTTCGGCCTGCCGCCCGCTGCGGAGATGGTCACCAGAGTCGCGGTAGGCGATCGCACCGGGTGCGATCTCGGTGAGGGCAGGGCCGTCGAGGCCCGCAGCGCGGTTTGGCAGATCTGCAAGGATCGGTGCCATTGCGGTCGGGCCAGCCAATCCGACGACGCAGGCGATGGTGAGCTTGATCTTGAAAGCGAGCAGCATGGCAGCACACTCAGGAGAGTGGGGGCCGGATACGCCGGCCCCCCTGGGCCGATCAGTTCGTCGTGCCGGTCGGAATGTCCGCCGGGGCTTTGACCTGCGTCATCAGGTCGTCATTCCACTTGCCTTCGACCTTGAAATGGGCGGTCGCGCCGAGATTGGCCGCCTCGATCAGGTTGTGGGTGACGTAGGCGTAGATGCCGGGCTGCAGGAATTTGTAGAGCGCGGCGCCCGCCGAGCCGCCGCGGATGAACCAGGTCTCGAGCCCGGTCTCCGGCGCGTTCGAAAATTTTCCGGTCTCCCAGACATAGTCGCCGTGGCCGCCGATCAGATGCGGACGACTATCGCGATTCGCCTGCGAGTGCACGATCAGAACGTTCTCGCCGACATTGGCCGTGAGCGCATTCTTTCCGGTGAGCGCGCCGGCCTTGCCGTTGAACACCACATGGGTCGGCGTGAGCTTGCGCATGACCTCCTCGGTGTCGCTATAGGCTTCGCCGGGCGAGTCGTAGGACTTGAAGTTTCCCTTGTCGTCGCGCGGGACGTAGAGGTCCTGCTCGCCGATGTAGTAGATGCGATCATAGCGCAGCGCGTGTCCGCGGCCGTCATTGAGACCGTCGCGCGGCAGCACCATCACGGCGCCGTTCATGCCGGAGACGACATGCCAGGGGATCATCGGCCCGCCCGGGGCGCAGTGATAGACGAACACGCCGGTCCGCGTCGCCTTCCAGCGTAGCACGACCTGCTCGCCCGGATTGACCAGGGTCAGCGCGCCGCCGCCCAGCGCTCCGGTCGCGGAGTGGAAGTCGATATTATGCGGCATGCTGTTGGTCGCGGGATTGACCAGGGTCACCTCGACATAGTCGCCCTCATGGACCACCATCAGCGGGCCTGGCATCGAGCCGTTGAACGTCATGGCCTGGAAGGTGGTGCCCTTCTCGTCGATCACCATCTTCTTCTCCTGGACCACGAGCTTGAACTCCATGATCTTGGGTCCCTGCTTGGTCGCCTGCTCGTGCGCATGCACGAACGGCGGAGCCACCAGATCGACCTTCTGGCGCGGCAGCTTGAGGTCCTCGGCAACAGCGGGAGCCGCAATCATCATCGCGGCGATGGCTGCACTGAACATGGCGGTGCGGCGGGTCAACATGGATCGCTCCTTCATTGGATCTGTTGTAGTGCCGCAATCAGCATGCTCCCGTTGGAACTCGGCTTGTTTGTGCTGCAACAAGCAACTTCGCAATTGCGGAATCAGACGGCGGATTTCGAGCGAGATTGGCGCGACTGTACCCGCGCAGAGCGCTAATGAGTTGCATCGGCGCGCAGTTTCTTGGGAGGCCGGACAGGGTGCGGAGCAAAGCGGGCAGGCTGTCTCGCGCGACTACGCGATAAGACGCGATCTATCCGTTTGTCCACACGGCACGAGAATCGCGGGCGCCATGATGCGCTGCTTCAGAGCAGGACTCTGGACCGACGATGTGCTTCCGAACTCATCAGCTCAGCCAGCGCACCGCCAACAACACGACGAAGGCGACTGCCGCCGCGATACAAAACACCGTGGTCATGAACATGGCGATGTTGCCAAGCAGGCCCGTTGGCCCCGACTCGTCGCGGAACGATTCAAAGCCGTCGGACTGGGGGATATGGCCGCGGATGCCGGCGAGGAAAGCAAATGAACGGAGCAGCAGTTGCAGGGCTTCCATTGCGGTTTCCTCGAATCGTCGGTGAATCAATAATGACGTGAAATGAGCCGGCCACTTTGAGGAAGCGCAAAGTTCGCGGTGATCACCGGCGTTCTACTGTTCCAACGGGGTATCTGCCGGCCGCGCCTTGAGAAAGCTCAAGGCCGTCCCTCTTGCCTTGTGTCAAGAAGCTCCCAACCCCAGGTCGATACGCTCAGGTGACAGGCAGGACATGAGACCAGATCTTGCAGCATGCTACGGACAGGAGCGCCTCCCGCGCTACACCAGCTATCCTACGGCGCCTCATTTCTCCGCCGCGGTCGGCCCGTCCACCTACGCAGAATGGTTGCGCGCGATACCAGCGAGCGCGACGGCATCGTTGTACCTGCATGTGCCGTTCTGTCGCTCGATGTGCTGGTATTGCGGTTGCAACACCATGGTCGCCAAGCGCGACGAGCCCATTGCGGTCTACGAATCGGCGCTGCGTTGCGAGGTCGACATGGTGGCGCGCCAGATCGGCCGGCGGCTGCAGGTCGGGCACATTCATTTCGGCGGCGGCACGCCCACCATCATGGCGCCGGAGTCCTTTGTCGATCTCGTCGGATCGCTGCGCCATTCCTTTTTCGTGCTGCCGTCGGCGGAGATCGCCATCGAGATAGATCCGCGCACGCTGACGCCGGAGATGATCGCGGCGCTGGGGGTGAGCGGGGTCAATCGGGCCAGCCTGGGCGTGCAGAGCTTCGATCCGCGGGTGCAGCAGGCCATCAACCGGGTGCAGAGCTTCGAGCAGACCGCGGCGGCGACGAACGGATTGCGTCAGGCCGGCGTTGCCGGCATCAACTTCGACCTGATCTACGGACTGCCGCATCAGAGCGTTGAGTCGTGTCTCGACACCGTCCGGCGCGCCATCGACCTGCGCCCCGACCGGCTCTCCGTGTTCGGCTACGCTCATGTGCCATCGTTCAAGACGCACCAGCGCAAGATTCAGGACTCGGCGTTGCCGGACAGCCTGGAACGCTACGATCAGGCCTGCGCGATCGCTGACGCGCTGAAGGACGCAGGCTACGTGCAGATCGGGCTCGATCATTTCGCCTTGCCCACGGATCCCATGACCATCGCGTTCCGCGAAGGCCGGCTGCATCGCAATTTCCAGGGCTATACGACCGATGCAAATGATCTGCTGCTCGGCTTCGGGGCCTCGGCGATCGGGCAGCTGCCGCAAGGTTATGTCCAGAACGCGCCGCAGGTCCGGGCCTATGAGCAGCAGATCGCCTCCGGCAGCCTCGCGACCGTGAAAGGCTATGGACTGACCGATGACGACCGCCTGCGGGCCGACATCATCGAGCGCATCATGTGCGACTACGGCGTGGACCTCGATGTCATCTGCACCCGCCATGGCACGGACACCGACGACATGCTGAGATCGGCGCCGCGGCTGCAATCGTTGATCTCCGACGGTGTGGTCGAGCTCAACGGCGGTGCGCTCGCGGTGACCGAGCATTCCCGGTTCCTGGTGCGCAGTGTCGCCGCGGCGTTCGATGCGCATCTCGACGCGTCGAAGCAGCTGCACAGCCGGGCGGTCTGACCGTCGAGGTGCCGCGGTGCTTGTGCCGCGACAAAGACCGCCAACGGCATGCCCGCTACCATTCGCGCTGGACTTGGAATGGAGGCGCGCATGCCAATCTCCTTCGATGAACTGGTCGACGATGTCATGCGGCGAAGCCCGGAGACCATCGGCGTCTTTCTTGCTTTCCAGATGCGTTGCGTCGGTTGCCCGATCGCCTGCTTTCACAACGTCGCGGATGCCTGCCACGAGCATGGCGTCGATCCCGACGCGTTCCTCTCGGCGCTGTGTGCCTGCGCGTGATCAGCTACGCGATGCGGCCGCATCGCCGGCGCCCTGCTGCGCCAGCAGCACGATCTTGTGCGGCTCGCGCAGGACGATCTTCTGACGCCCGCTTTCGACCAGGCCGAGCTGCTCCCAGCCGGAGAGGATGCGGCTCACCGTGTGCAGCGTCGTCCCGGTCATCTGCGCAATGTCCTGCCGGCTGATCGGGAAATCGATCTGCACGCCATGATCGAGCTTGCGGCCAGCCTGGTTGGCGAGCCGGAGCAGCGCGTGCGCGATGCGCTGCTCCACCTGCTGGGTCGACATCTCGATCACGCGCGCATGGGTTTCCTGCAGCCGCTGGCCGACCGTCTGC
This sequence comes from Bradyrhizobium sp. HKCCYLRH3061, assembly GCF_051168015.1. Classification (NCBI taxonomy): domain Bacteria; kingdom Pseudomonadati; phylum Pseudomonadota; class Alphaproteobacteria; order Hyphomicrobiales; family Nitrobacteraceae; genus Bradyrhizobium; species Bradyrhizobium sp. HKCCYLRH3061. Next base: position 55,563 of record NZ_JBNPUE010000017.1, on the reverse strand, counting down.
AGCGTGTTCGCCGCCAGCGACGGAAACCTCGCGACCAGTCTCGGCCATGCGGCGGACGGCCAGGCCAGCACGATGCTGTCGTCGACGGCGGTCGCAGTCGCCGGATAGTGCTGCAGGCCGATGGCCGGGGCGACGCCGAACGTATCCCCGGGCACGACGTAGCGCACCACGATCTGGTCGCCGGTCGGCGTCGTCTTGCTGGCGCGGACATGGCCGTGCAGCAGCAGGAAGAACGAGATCGCATCGGCGCCCTGCTCGAACACCGCGCCGTTGCGTGGAACGCGAATCGAACGGGCTTCGCGCAGCACATCCGTCAGATCCTCCGCGGACAGCCCCGCAAACAGCGGCAGATGCGCGACCAGCGAGCGGTCGATGGAAGCCATGATATTCTCCGGGCCGACGGCGAATTTTGCCCGCTCAATAGCACGTTTTTGCGATCCGTCGGAAGTTTGTGCTGGCGCAAGCCATATCGGACGACGCGCAACTACATGTTAAGCACACAGCGCCATATCGGCGCGGTTCCCGTCGCCCATCGAGCGAGCATGCACATGGCCATTCCACGCAACTATCAGGGCTGGACCGTCCTCGCCAACGGGTTCAGGCCGTTCTTTCTGCTCGGCGCGCTCCAGGCTGCGCTGGCGATCCTGATCTGGCTCCCGGCCTTTTACGGCGAGCTGAAGCTGAGCTCGGGCTTTGCCCCCCGAGACTGGCACGTGCACGAGATGCTCTACGGCTACCTGCCGGCCATCGTCACCGGCTTCCTGTTCACGGCGATCCCGAACTGGACCGGACGGCTGCCGATCCGGGGCGTGCCGCTGCTCACCCTCGTGCTGGTCTGGATGGCCGGACGACTGGCGGTGACGATGTCTGCGCTCGGTCCGTGGTGGGCCGCGATGCTGATCGATGCGAGCTTCCTGGTGCTCGTCGTGCTGGCCGCCGCCCGCGAGATCGTCGCCGGGCGGAATTGGCGGAATCTGCCGGTGGTCGCGATCGTCACGGTGCTGTGCGCCGGCAACATCGCGTTCCATGTCGAGGCTCATCTGCGCGGTTCGGCCGACTACGCGATCCGCATCGGCGTTGCCGTGATCGTGCTGCTGCTCGCACTGATCGGCGGCCGCATCACGCCGAGCTTCACCCGCAACTGGCTGGTCAAGCACAATCCCGGCCGGCTGCCGGTGCCGTTCGGCCGCTTCGACCTTGCCGTCGTCCTGTTCAGCGCGCTGAGCCTGCTCGGCTGGATCCTGGCTCCCGAAAGTGCGGCAACGGCGCTCGCGCTCGCTGCGGCCGGCGCGCTGCACGGGGCGAGGCTCGCGCGCTGGGCCGGTGATCGCACCTTGCGCGAGCGTTTGCTGGTGATCCTGCATGTCGGCTATTTGTTCGTGCCGCTCGGCTTCCTGCTCACGGCCGCCGCCAGCCTCGGATGGATTCTGCCGAGCGCGGGGCTGCACGCCTGGATGGTCGGGGCCGCCGGCATCACGACGCTCGCCGTCATGACGCGGGCCACGCTCGGCCACACCGGCGAGGCGCTGACGGCCGCGCCCGCGACCCAGGCGATCTATCTGGCGATCATCGTCGCAGCGGTCACGCGGGTCTGCGCCGTGTTGGCGCCGACGCATGCCGAGGCGCTGCTGCACGTCGCGGCGTTGGCCTGGATCATTGCCTTCGCCGGCTTCGTGGTGGCGTTCGGTCCGCTCCTGCTCGGCCTCAAGCGTCGTTCACTGGCGGTGCGACGGGCGGGATCGGCTCAGCCGGTGCTCTGATTGCGCGCCACGGCGCGCGAGAACACCACCTCGATCAGCGTGCCGGATTTCGGCGCCGCCTTGATGTGAAACTGCGCCCGGTTGGCCTCGACCAACGCCTTGGTGAGCGACAGGCTGAGACCGGCGCCGTCGGAGCCTTGCTCGGCCGCCGAGGGCGCACGGAACGGTTCGAGCGCGGCGGCCACCTCCTGATCGTTCAGGCCATGACCGGTGTCGCGCACGCGCAGCGCGACCTCGCCGAAATCGGTCAGCGCGGTCGAGACGATGACCTGGCCGCCGGGATTGGCCAGCGAGATCGAGGCCGAGATCAGGTTCATCGCGATCTGGCGCAGCGCCCTGACGTCGGCGATCACCGGCGGCAGCAGTTGCGACAGCGAGGTGCGGATGATGATGCGGGCGCGGTTGGCCTGCGGCTGCATCGCTGCGACGCAGCCCTCCACCAGCTCGTTCAAGTTTTGGCTGGTGAAAGCGAGCTCGAGCTTCCCGGTCTCGATGCGCGACAGCTCCAGGAGATCGTCGATCAGGGACACCACGCGCTCGCCCGAGGCGCGGATATCCTTCATGTATTCGGCGTAGCGGGTGTTGCCGATCGTGCCGAAACGTTCGCCGATCATGACCTCGGCAAAGCCGATGATCGCGTTCAGCGGCGCGCGCACCTCGTGGCTGATCCGGGCGAGCATGTCGGCCTTGGCGTTGGCGGCCCGATCGGCGACGCGACGGGCCTGCAGCAATTCGCTTTCGCCGCGGCGGAGCTGCGACAGATCGCGAAACACGGCGAAGAAATTCGGACCGTCGGTCCTGGTCCGGCCAATCGCCATCGACAACGGAATGACACCGCCCTGAGCGATCTTCCCGAGCACCTCGTGGCCCTTGTCGAGCCCGCTCGACGCGCCGGACTGCTGCGCGCTGTCGAGATAATCGAGCACGAGGCGTGCGCTCTCCGGTGCGAACAGCTCGATCAGGTTGCGGCGGACCAGCGCCGCGCCATCGTAACCGAACAGCGCCTCGGCGCTGCGGTTGCAGGCGTGGATGTTGCCGCCGGCGTCGAACATCAGGATGCCCTCGGCGGTGACGTCGAGGATCGCCGCCAGATCTTCGGCTTCGGCGTGGCCCGCAGCCGGAGGCGGGGCGACGACCAGCGCGGCGGGGGCCGGGGCCGGCATCGGTGCCACGTCGGTCGTCGGAATCGCAGCCGCAGGGCCGGGCAACGGAGCGAAGATCAGGGCATGCGCGCTATCGCCGTCCCAGGTGATCGTGAACAGGCGGGCTTCCGCCTTCACCTCCTCGCTGGAGGAGCCGTCGGCGGCCGAGATCGTGACGGGAGTGCCGGCCTCGGACTTGTTGGGTGCAGATGACACGCCCGGCTCGACATAGAGCGCATCGAGCCCGCCGGCCTGCTCCAAGGCCGCAAGGTCGGCGTAGCCCATCTGCTTGAAGAAGGCCGGGTTACCGTAGAGCAGGCGGTCGAGCCGGTAGATCAGCATGCCCGTGGGCAGCAGGTCGAGCAGGATGCGGTCGCGCTGGCTGTCGCCCTGGGCCGGCGGCTCCTCGGGTGTGAGCCATTCGGTGTGCAGCTCCGCGCCTTGATCGGGCGCCGTCTCCGTCGCCGACGGAGCCTGCTGCGGCGGCGGGACGAGCGGATCGCTCATTCGCGATCCCGGCTCGGGTACCACGCCCTGGACGTCCGCGGGCGCGTTGCGGATCTCACCTTCGAGGCGGGCCGACAGCTGGCGCGCGAGCTCATGAAACGCACTGTTCTCCACCGGCGTGAGCACAGGATGCTTGGACTCGCCCGGAGCGCGGAACGGGACCACGTTCCCGGTCGTTTCGAGCCCGATGCCCTCGATGTGGTGTACGTCCGGCGCAATGGAAGCCTCACGCGATGACGCAGTGACGTTGTCCTGCTGCGGCGGCACATCTGCGGCCCGCACATGGTCGGATTGGGCAAGCTCGGTTTCGTCGGCGTCCGGAACATCGGTCGCGGCTGCGTCGGTCGATGCGGGGCGACGCAGTGCGGCCAGCCGGTCCAGGGCGTCGAGGTCGCGACAGACACCGAAGCCGCGATAGCCGGCATGGGTCCTGTCCTCCGCCAGGACGGGCAGTCCCGACAATTCGACCGCAAGCCGCTCGCCCTCGGCGGGCCAGCTGACGACGAGCCCGCTCCAGGTCTCTTTCGTTTCGATCGCGGCACCGACCCGCCCGTCGGGATCGAGGCCTAGCGATGCAGCGAGCTCATGCCAGGGACGGCCGAGCTCGGCGGCGCCGTGCCGCCCGATCAGGTGGGTGAATTCATCGGAGCCGATCGAGAACCGTCCCTCGGCATCCATCTGCCAGGAAAATCGGAGCGGATGGCGACGGCCGACTGAAGGCTCCGCCGCGCCGGATTCGGCAGGATGCGCGTGATCTTCCGTTTGCGGCGCCGGCGCCTTGAACAGATCAGCTTCGGCCGGATCGTCGATCAGCAGGAACTCGGCCGGCGCGTCGTTCGACAGCGCGGGGGATTCGTCGTCGGTTTGGCGTTCAGTCATTGCATCCATCGGAAGAGGAGGCGAAGTCACGACCGCGGGCCCAGCGGCAACATCCACGGGGGCTGATGATGCCGGGGCGGCATCTGCGGTTGGCTCAGTTGGCGCCGAGCCCGGCGCCTCGATCTCGTCGGCAGGGGCCGGCATCGGGACGGCCACCAGCCCGACCTGATTGCCGCTGCCGATGCGGTAGAGCGCTGCGCGCTCCGTGCCGAACGTCAATTCGGCCATGCCATCGGCCAGCGCCGCCCTGCGTATCTCGACGAAATCCGGCTCGGTCAGGTCGCGCATGCCGAACAGGCGCCGTCCGGCTGAACTAATGCCGGCGAACTGGCCGTCCTGGGTGAATGCGATCAGCGCATGCTCGCTCGTCTCCGCCAGCCGCTTCAGGCGATCCGCCAGTGGGAAGCTACGTCCACCCCCGTCAGTGCTGGTGATCAGCACCGCGCGCGTGCCATCGGGCAGGTCGATCCTGGCGCAGCCGCAGGTCGCGAGCGTGCCGAGCGGCGCGCCGAAACCACGTAGACGTTCCAGCCGCAAAGCGCCGGTCTCGGGCAGCCGCCGTCCCAATTGAGCGACCTGGCGGCGATGCGCGTCGGCGGGGCCGAACGTTTTCGCGATCAGCGCCGCTGCGCTTGTCGCACCGAGGGCGCGCGCACCGGCCGCATTGGCCCACAGCACACGGCCGCCATCGGCCGACCATAGCCAGGCCGGCAGACTGCCGGCGGCGTGGACGGCCAGCCGGGGGTCGCTGAGGGCCTGCAATTCGAGATCGGCGTGGGTCATGGGCGACGACGGCGAACGGCTCTTGTGATGTTGATCGGCCGTGGATGACCGGCGGCCGGAACTGGAAGCGTTAAGAATTCGTTACTATCGCGCGTTTTGAGGGCCGAGGTCCACGGCGGGGCCGCACTCCTGTCCTGCTAAAGCTTGGATAACCTTAATGTGTTCCTCGTGAGCCCCCCGGGCTCGGAATCGCGGCGAAACCGGCATGGACCGTTGCAATCTCGGCTCTCGATAGCACGATGATACCCTGGACTGGTTCGGGGCCGCTCGGCAGCGGGAAAGCTGCTGAGAGACGAGGGCGCAGCCAATCGGGACTTCAGAAGGAGGAAAGCATGACCGACGATGGACGACGATTCGAGATTCCGAAAGACGTGCGGGCAATGGCGGAGGCGGGCTTCGACCAGGCACGTCAGACGTTTGAGAAGTTTCTGGCCGGAGCGGAGGCGACGGCCGGCTCGCTCGAACAGCGCGGTGCGACAGTGCGGGCCGGAGCCAAGGACATCGGCTCCAAGGTCTTGTCCTACGCGGAAAAGAACGTCCAGTCGTCGCTCGACTACGCCCAATCGCTGGTCCACGCCAAGGACCTGCCCGAGGTGCTGCGGCTGCACAGCGAATTCGTTCAGGGCCAGATGCGATCGCTCGCCGAACAGGCAAGCGAAGTCGGCCAGGCCATCGGCAAGGCCGCGATCGACGCAACCAAGCCCAAGGCCTGATCATGCCTCGATCCCCCTTTTTCTGGAAGCGGGCGCGGCAACAGTTCCTGATAGTGGAATTTCCGTTGCGTTGCACAAAAGCGCCACGATATAGCTCTACGCGAGGTTGTTACCTCCCAGGGGCGGTTCCTCTGCGTGATCCGAAGTGACTTCCCGATTGCCGGGCCGGTCCAGTCTCAATGTTTCGAAGGATGCATGCCATGACCAATGCCACCGATCCTTTCTCCGCGTCGATCATTCCGTTCGAGGTTCCCGAACAGGTACGCGCGCTCGCCGAAAAAGGCGTGTCGCAGGCCCGCGAGAACTACGCCAAGTTCAAGGACGCTGCGGAAACCCACAATTCCGCCATCGAGGCCTTCTTCGCCAACGCCAGCAAGGGCGCCGGCGTCTACTCGTCGAAGGTCATGGAATTCACGAAGGCCAATACCACCGCGTCGCTCGACTTCGCCCAGGAGCTGTTCGGTGTGAAGTCGCCGTCGGAGGCGATGGAGCTGTGGACCGGTTTCGCGCGCAAGCAGTTCGAGACCTTCACCGCCCAGGCCAAGGAGCTCGGCGAGCTCGGCCAGAAGGTTGCGGCCGAGACGGTCGAGCCGATCAAGGAAAGCGCCACCAAGCTGTTCAAGACGGCGGCCTGAGGCAGCCTCAAGTCTCGCCAGGTGCGCGATGCGGCCGCGCGCCGGCATGGACGGCGGTAGATCCAGAACCCGGGCGCGTTGCGGCCGGGTTCGATGCTTTCTGGGCTCCCCGCTTGAACGGGGGCTCACTCGGGCCGAAACGGCGTCAAAAAACGCAGTCATGGCAGGGGACTTTATCCGTTCTCGGCCTTGCCAAATTCGCCCGTTGCACCTAGTTTCCGGCCCGTTCGGACGCCCCTCGCGGGCAGTCCCATGGCGGATGCAGTTGTAGCTCAGTTGGTTAGAGCGCCTGTCTGTGGAACAGGAGGTCGGTGGTTCGAGCCCACCCAACTGTACCATGGCCGGGACCATCGCTGGGCCGTTCGCAAGCTCACCTCTATCCGTGCTCCGCGTCCCACCCGTCGCGACCTCTCGCGCATGGCTGTGGCCGGGGCGTGGCCGCAGAGCTTTGCCCGCGGAAGCCTGAGCCCGGTCTCCGTATTTCGACGGATATATCGCCGGGCGTGCGCTCGCTTGCGGTTTGCCGCGCCGGATCGGTAGCACGACGTGGCACTGTTGCTTGCGAATCCGGTCTCCTTCAATCACACTTTGCGGCAACGAGGGGGAGGGGACGATGAGAGGGATTGATCTCGATCCACGCATCTCTGCCATACTGATCGTAATGGCCGCGCTGTTAGTCCCCGTAACCGCACGGGCCTATACCGCCGAGCAGGAGCAGGCATGCACAGGCGATGCGTTCCGGCTTTGTAGTTCCGACATTCCCGACGTCGATCGTGTCACCGCCTGCATGGTTCGCCGCAAGGCCGAGCTGTCGCCGTCATGCCGCGCCCAATTCGGGCCGCCAGAGCGCCAGGCAGCGTCATCTGGCCGTGCGGAACGGCCGATGAGCATTCGTCCTGTCACCAGGAAGCCGGTCACTGCGCGCGCTGGCAAATCGAAGAAGTCGACGCGACCAGACGCGACCTGAGCGATGCCGATTGCCGCCTTTGGCGGCACTCGGCATGACCGCAGTCTTCGGACGCACACCTCGATGCGCAGCCTCAACATGTAAATGCGATGGGGCATGACCGGATGTTGTCGAACATCGCCGCCTGATCTGCTGTTTTGCCTGCTTTGGTGTGACTCAAAAACCAATGCGTTTCGGCAATCAGGAGTTACGTCTTATCAATCGCTAAATTTATCTTCCGCGAATCAGTCCGCTGATTCATTTTCGCTGCCGGGGTCAATCTGGAGGCCAAGGTATGAACGTTATTGTTTTCGCATCGCGTAAGGGCGGTTCAGGCAAGAGCACCCTGGCCGCCCATCTCGCTGCGCAGATCAAGTCGAGCAAGTCTTGTCTGCTCATCGATGCCGACCCTCAGGGGTCGCTCACGCTTTGGCACAAGCTGCGCGGCACCAACGAGCCGCCGATCAAGACGGCCGTGAACTCGGTGAGCGCGATCGTGTCCGCCGCCCGCCGCGACGGCGTCGAGTGGGTGCTGATCGATACGCCGCCGACCATCTCGGCCGTCGTCGAGGATGCGATCAAGAATGCGACCATGGTGATCATCCCGGCCCGCCCCGGCGTGTTCGACGTCAACGCGGTGCAGGAGACGATCCAGACCTGCCGCGCCGCGCGCAAGCCCTACGCGGTCGTTCTCAATGGCGCGCCAGCGCGCCGCGACGATGCCGAAAGTCCGATCGTCACCATCGCCCGCGAGGCGCTGGCGAAGTTCAAGGCCCCGGTGTGGGGCGGCCAGATCACCAACCGCGCCGATCTGCTGATGGCGCTGGGCCAGGGTGAAGGCGTGCGCGAATATTATGCGGAGGGCCGTGCTGCGGCCGAGATCGCACGCCTCTGGGCTGCGATCGAGCGTTCGGTGCGGGCTATTCGCGGTACTGTGTCGGCCAACGGCGCCATGCACAAGCAGGCGGCCTGATCGCGGCATCAGATGGGGCATCGACGCGCGGTCCTCCGCGCGTTTTTTGCGTCGGGTCACAAGCTCTCGCGTGAGTGCCGAATTCGCGCCGCGCGAGAGGGCTTGGCGAGGTCAGGCAACCATCAGGAAATAGAAGGCGATTGCCGGCGTCAGGGTCAGGATCACGGACCAGATCCCGACCGCCCAGAGAATGTCTTCGACGCTGAAACCCTGATGCTCAGGGTATGGATGATCCTGCAAAGCCACGACGTCCTCGCGCTCTTTGACGTTTTCAACATCCATAGCGGAACATCTTTAAACACGAGGTTGCGGACTGCGCCGCTTTTGATCGCGTTTGTTAGCTCGGATTAACCACGGAGATTCTGCTCCGGCTCCACAGCGGTGGCGCGGCTCTGCCTGGCCTTTCCGATCGGGAAGGCCAGGCAGAGCCGGCGAATAGGTCGGGGCGTGCTCAGGCAACGCGGTTCTGCGTGGTCGTCGGCTGGCGCCGCTCGATCTGCTGATCCAGCCGTGCGGCCAGCTCAGCGCCAACCTCTACCATTGGCAGCCGTACTTCGGGGCTCGCAATGACGCCGGTGCGCGCCAGCCAGTACTTGGCCGGTGCGGGGCTCGGCTCGGTGAACAGCAGCCGCGTGAGATGCTCGACCAGCGCCCAGCACGCTGCTGCCGCGTCGTGACGGCCGGCCTTCACGTGCTGCAGGATTGTGGCAAACGTCTCGGTCTCCAGATGTGCCGAGAGCAGGATGGCGCCGTCGGCACCGGCCTGCAGCGCATCGAAGCTCTGGGCGTCTTCGCCCGTCAGGATATGAAACCCTGCGCGCCGGCGCGTGATCAGGTCGCGCGTCTGGGTGCGGTTGGCGCAGCAATCCTTGAGGCCAGCGATAGCGGGATGCTCGGCGAGCTGCAGCAATGTCTCGTTGTCGAGGCCGACCGCCGAGCGATAGGGAATGTTGTAGAGCACGATCGGATGGACGGTGCGGTCGGCCAACGCGGTGAAATGCGCCAGCAGGCCGCGCTGCGACGGACGCACGTAAGGCGGACTCGAGATCAGATAGAAGTCGATCGGCCATGACGCGGTTCGGTCGAGCGCTTCGATCACCTCGGCCGTCGCCACGCCGCCGACACCGAGACAGATCGGCAGCGGCCGGCCGATGGTGTCGAGCTCGTCCCGGACCACGCTGATCAGACGGGCGCGCTCGTCCCATGACAGCGCCAGTCCTTCGCCTGACGTGGCACCGAGCACCAGTCCATCGATCGGCTTGGCGGCGTAGTGCCGAACCAGATTGCGTAAGGATGGTTCGTCGAGCGCGCCATCGCGGAACGGCGTGATCAGGGGCAGCCAGAGGCCCCGCAGTCGGGTCGTAACGTTGGTCATGGTCCATCTCCTTGGGTGGCAGGAGCCGGAGACGGGACACGCAAAAAAGCCCCGACCTCGCGGCGGGGCTGGTGATGCGGCGGTGAATTCGAGAGATTCTAGCGCGCGCGTCCACATGTCCCCGGGAGGGGAGCTTTTTTCGACAACAACTTGGCGTGCGAAGACGTGGACATGCGATCTAGATGCGCGGTGCAGGCGATGCTGTCAACGCCGCATCGGGCACGACACGGAAACATTCGGCAAAAAAAATAGCCGGGCCCAAATGAGCCCGGCTGGAGGTATTGGCCAAAGAGGCCGACACAATCACCTTCCAAGAGGGATTTCTGAGCGCTCGCGCCACTGGAGGAGGGGGACAATGCGCAACGCTAACGCTCAGCACATGCTCACTATGGGCTCTCACATGGCGTCGCAGCAACCATGCAAGCCGCATGTCAGACATGCACAATGTCACGCCGGCCAGCGCTGCGCTTTGCTCACGACGAAGTCACGGAACACTTGAACGCGTGCGACCGTCTTCAATTCCTCGGGATAGACGAAGTAGGTGTCGAGCTGGATCGAATCCGACTCTCCGAACAATTGCACGAGACGGCTGTTTTCCTCGACGAGGTAGTCCGGCAGCGCGGCGATGCCGAGCCCTTGCTGGCAGGCGCGGACCAGGCCGAGAATGTTGTTGACCCTGAAATAGGCCTCGCGCGGACCGGATCCGTTGCGGCCGGCATCGACCAGCCAGCTGCGGTTCTGCAGATGCGGGGCGACCTGGCCGTCGGCCAGCATGATAATGCGATGATCATCGAGCTCGTCGAGGGTGCGCGGCGTACCGAAGCGCTTGACGTATTCCGGCGAGCAATAGGCGTGGAAGCTGATCGCGAACAGCTTGCGCTGGATCAGATCGGGCTGTGTCGGCTTGCGGGTGCGGATCGCCACGTCGGCCTCGCGCATCGACAGATCGAGCTCCTCGTCGGTGACGATCAGCGAGATCCGGATCTCCGGATAGAGCGCGGTGAATTCCCCGAGCCGCGGGATCAGCCAGTTGATGCCGACGCCCGGGGTTGTCGTGATCTTCAGATCGCCGCTCGGCCGCTCGCGGCTGTCGGTCAGCTTGGCGCGCGCCGCCTGCAATTGCATGAAGACGTCATGCGCGGTCCGGAACAGCAGGTCGCCCTGCTCGGTAAGGATCAGCCCGCGGGCGTGACGGTGGAACAGCGAGACTGCGAGCTCCTGCTCGAGCGCACTGACTTGGCGCGACACCGCCGATTGCGACAGCCCGAGCTGCTCCCCGGCATGCGTGAAGCTGCCTGCTTCCGCCGCTGCGTGAAACACCTTCAGCTTGTCCCAATCCATATCCGTAAATCCATCCCGTGATCGTGGCATCGTCAGTTCATTCCGCCGCGGCGCGTTCGCTCGCGGCATGGGCGAGGAAGCGTTCGGCTTCGAGGGCAGCCATGCAGCCCATGCCGGCGGCGGTGATCGCCTGCCGATAGGTTTCATCGGCGACGTCGCCGGCGGCAAACACGCCGGGAACGGAGGTCGCGGTCGAGCCCGGCACCACCTCGACGTAACCGGACGGTTTCAATTTGAGCTGACCGGCGACCAGCTCCGTGGCCGGCGCATGGCCGATCGCGACGAACACGCCGTCGGCGGGCAGCTCGGTGAGCGCGCCGGTCTTGACGTTCTTCAGCCTGACATGCGTGACCTTGGATGGCGAGCTCGCGCCGCAGATCTCATCCAGGGCGCTGTCCCAGACGACCTTGATCTTGGGATGCTTGAACAGCCGCTCCTGCAGGATGCGCTCGGCGCGGAAATGGTCGCGCCGGTGCACGACGGTGACGGCCGACGCGAAATTGGTCAGGAACAGCGCTTCCTCGACCGCGGTGTTGCCGCCGCCGACGACGATGACCTCCTTGCCGCGATAGAAGAAGCCGTCGCAGGTCGCGCAGGCCGAGACGCCGAAGCCCTTGAACGTCTCCTCCGACGGCAGCCCGAGCCAGCGCGCCTGGGCGCCGGTCGCCAGAATGACGGTCTCGGCGAGGTAGACGTCACCGGAGTCGCAGGTCAGGCGGAACGGACGCTGACCCAGCTCGAGCTTGGTCACGAGGTCGGTCTTGATCTGGGCGCCGACATGCGTCGCCTGCTTCTCCATCTGCTCCATCAGCCAGGGACCCTGGATGACGTCGGCAAAGCCCGGATAGTTCTCGACGTCCGTGGTGATGGTGAGCTGCCCGCCGGGCTGGATGCCCTGGATCAGCACCGGCTCCAGCATAGCTCGTGCCGCGTAGATCGCCGCCGTATAGCCGGCAGGGCCGGAACCGATGATGACGACTTTGGCATGGATCGGAGCTTGCATGTGACCGAAGACTCGCTGGAAGAGGGAGAATTGACGACGCAGCGAGCGGAATGCGCAAAAGAAACGCCCCGAAGCCCCATCGAAAATGTCAAATCCAAGTCTAAGCCATCTGGCAAGCTATGCAAGAATTGCAACGCATCTCGGCGAATTTTCCCTTCACGACCCGGTCAACGGGGGAAATCTAAAGTAATAAAATTGCGCAAATTGACCAGCCTGCGCTAAGAGAGTTGCCCATCGTCCCCCGGCGCCCCTGCGCCTCCTCCTATCCCGCCAGAGCCCACAATCCCCGTGTCCAAGAATCTTGATGAGATCGATCTCAAAATCCTGAGCGAAATCCAGGCCGATGGCAGGATCACCAATGTCGAGCTCGCCAAGCGGGTCGGCATCTCGCCGCCGCCTTGCCTGCGCCGGGTCAGGACCCTGGAGGAGGAAGGCTACATCACCGGCTACCGGGGCCTGCTCGACCCGCGCAAGCTCGGCTTCGATGTGACCGTGTTCGCCTCGGTCCACCTATCCAGCCAGGCGGACGCCGACCTGAAGGCGTTCGAAGAGTTCGTGCGGTCCGAGCCGCTGGTGCGGGAATGCTGGATGCTGTCCGGTGAGGTGGACTTCATCCTGAAATGCGTGGCACCGGACATGGCAACGTTCCAGGAGTTCGTGACGCATCTGACGGCGGCGCCCCATGTGCGCAACGTCAGGACCTCGCTGGTGCTGCATAACTCCAAATACGAGGCGGCCGTGCCGCTCGAGGTCAAGGGACGGAGCTAGGCCTCAAGGGTCATTCCGGGGCAGCCCCGCAGGGGCTGAACCCGGAATCTCGAGATGGCGTCGATAAGCTCTGGATTTCGGGTTCGATGCTGTCGCATCGCCCCGGAATGACAGTGGAGCGAGTGATCAGCTCTTCTTCCGCAGCAGCGCGTCCAGGCTGATCGGGCCGCCGCCGGCCGTCGCCAGATACAGGCAGGAGAAGCAGAACGCGATCGCCGCGGTGCCGTTGTTCAGGAGCGGCAGCCATACCGGCTCACCTGTCTTGAACATGTGGCCCATGAAGTAGGCGAAGGCCATCTCGCCAGCCAGGATGAATGCGACGGGCCGCGTGAGCAGACCGACCATCAGCAACGCGCCGAGCACCAGCTCGATCATGCCGGCCGTGTAGATCAGCGGCGGAATGTTGGCGAAGTACGGGATGACAGGAAACTTGAAGATCTTGGCCACGCCGTATTGAAACAACAGCAGGCCGGTGATGAAGCGAAACAGGCTGAGTGCAGCCGGTTGCCATTTCGAGAGCATCTGCTCCATGTGTGATCGTCCCCCAACAGAAAACCATGATGCGACGATGGCCGGTTCGGTCGTTGCCGCCCCGGCTCGTCGGCCGCAGATTTAGCTGATTACCGCAACTGCGTCACCGGCATGCGTCGTGACAGGCGATGAATTGGGCGTGTACTGCCGAAGTGGCGGCCTTCCGCTGCCCTGCAACCACCGGAAACGACGAAGGGCCGCGCCTTGGCGCAGCCCTTCGATTCGCTCCGGCGGGACGTTGCCCTGTCTCAGCGCCACTCGACCTTGGCGATCTCGTAGGACTTGGCGCCGCCGGGCGCCATGACCTCGACGGTGGTGCCCATCTTCTTGCCGATCAGTGCGCGCGCCAGCGGCGAGGTGATCGAGATCTTGCCCTTCTTGGCGTCCGCCTCGACCTCGCCGACGATCTGCCAGACCGTCTTCTTCTCGGTGTCCTCGTCGATCAGGGTCACCGTCGCGCCGAACTTGATCGTGTCGCCGGAGAGCTTGGTCACATCGATGATGTCGGCGCGCGCGAGCTTGTCCTCAAGCTCGGCGATGCGGCCCTCGTTGTGAGACTGCTCTTCCTTTGCGGCGTGATATTCCGCGTTCTCGGACAGGTCGCCATGCGAACGCGCTTCCGCGATATGTTCGATGATGCGCGGACGGTCCACCGATTGGCGCTGCTTGAGCTCGTTCTCCAACGCGGCGTAGCCCATCGAAGTCATGGGAACCTTTTCCACCATCTCTTCTCGTCCTTCAGTCGTGCGGGCGGGGGCGCGCACGATCAGCATCTTCAGAATAGGCCTTTGCGGCTCAAAGCAAAGCCTGAAGGCCCGGCAAGACCGTCCCGTCAAAGGCCGGTACAACATCGAACGGGGCGGCGAGTTCCTGCTGAAAGCTTCTATTGCCGATTGTTGCCAACCGCTTAGCGGGCGTTCGCCCGCGCGCTGCGATTAGTTTTCGGAAAAGTAACTCTGCAGGGTGCGGACCTCAAGGTCTCCCCCGAGATAGGCACGGATGCCTTGCGCGGCCGCCACGGCACCCGAAAGAGTGGTGTAATACGGCACTTTATGCAAGAGGGCAGCGCGCCGCAGCGAGCGGCTGTCAGCCAGCGCCTGCGGGCCTTCGGTGGTGTTGAAGACCAGCTGGATGTCGCCATTGGTGATGGCGTCCACGATGTGCGGCCGTCCCTCCAGCACCTTGTTGATCTTCTCGGTCGGCACGCCCTGGTCGGTCAGGAAACGCTGGGTGCCGGACGTCGCCACCACCTTGAAGCCGAGTTCGTGCAGCATCCGCACCACCTCCGTGATGCGCGCCTTGTCGCTTTCACGCACCGACACGAACACCGTGCCTTTGCGCGGCACGCGTGTGCCGCCCCCAAGCTGGCTCTTGGCGAACGCCACGGCAAACGAGCGGTCGATGCCCATCACCTCGCCGGTGGAGCGCATCTCCGGGCCGAGCACGGTGTCGACGCCGGGGAAGCGGGCGAACGGGAAGACCGATTCCTTGACCCCGACATGCTTGAGCGCGCGCTTTGTCAGCCCGAAATCGGCGAGCTTCTCGCCCGCCATGATCCGGGCCGCGATCTTGGCGACGGGCGTGCCAACCACCTTGGCGACGAAGGGCACCGTGCGCGAGGCGCGCGGGTTGACCTCGAGCACGTAGATCGTGCCGTCCTTGATCGCATATTGCACGTTCATCAGGCCGACGACGTCGAGCCCGAGCGCCAGCTCGCGGGTCTGCCGCTCCAGCTCGGCGATGGTCGCCTCGTCGAGCGAATGCGGCGGCAGCGAGCAGGCGGAGTCGCCGGAATGGATACCGGCCTCCTCGATGTGCTCCATGATGCCGACGATGAAGGTGTCCTTGCCGTCGGACAGGCAGTCCACATCGATCTCGGTGGCGTCGGACAGGTAGCGGTCGAACAGCAGCGGGTTCTTGCCCAGCACCGTGTTGATCTGGCCGGTCTTGTCGTTGGGATAGCGCGCCTTGACGTCGGCCGGCACCAGCTCCGGCAGGGTGCCGAGCAGGTAGTCGCTGAGCTGGTTGTCCTCGCGGATGATCTGCATCGCGCGGCCGCCGAGCACATAGGACGGACGCACCACCAGCGGCAGGCCGAGATCGGCCGCCACCAGGCGCGCCTGCTCGACCGAGTAGGCGATGCCGTTCTTCGGCTGCTTCAGATGCAGCTTGTCGAGGATGCGCTTGAAGCGGTCGCGGTCCTCGGCCAGGTCGATGGCCTCAGGCGAGGTGCCGAGGATCGGTACCTCGGCGGCTTCGAGCGCGCGCGCGAGCTTCAGCGGCGTCTGGCCGCCGAACTGCACGATGACGCCATGCACGGTGCCGTTCTTGCGCTCGGTGGCGATGATCTCGAGCACGTCCTCGGCCGTCAGCGGCTCGAAATACAGCCGGTCGGCGGTGTCGTAGTCGGTCGAGACCGTCTCCGGATTGCAGTTGACCATGATGGTCTCGTAGCCGGCATCGGCCAGCGCGAAACAGGCATGGCAGCAGCAATAGTCGAACTCGATGCCCTGGCCGATCCGGTTCGGGCCGCCGCCGAGAATGATGACCTTCTTCTTGTCCGACGGCGCGCTCTCGTCGCCGAGTCGGCCTGCAAACGGCGTCTCATAGCTCGAATACATGTAGGCGGTCGGCGAAGCGAACTCCGCCGCGCAAGTGTCGATTCGCTTGAACGCTGGACGGACGCCGAGCGCCTGCCGCTTGGCGGCGACCTCGGCTTCGGTGGTGTTGGCGAGCACCGCGAGCCGCGCGTCGGAGAAGCCCATCGCCTTCAGCGTGCGCATGCCGCTCGCGTTCGGCGGCAGGCCGTGGCGGCGGACCTTGTCCTCCATCTCGACGATTCCACGCATCTGCGCCAGGAACCAGGGATCGATCTTGCAGGAGTTGAAGATGTCCTCGTCCGACCAGCCGAGGCGCATCGCCTGGGCGACCTGGAGCAGGCGGTTCGGGGTCGGCGTGCCCAGGGCGGCGCGGATCGCATTCTTGTCGTCGCCGCGGCCGAGCCCCTCGATGTCGATCTCGTCGAGGCCGGTGAGACCGGTCTCGAGACCGCGCAGCGCCTTTTGCAGGCTCTCCTGGAAGGTGCGGCCGATCGCCATGACTTCGCCGACCGATTTCATCGAGGTGGTCAGCGTGGTCGACGCGCCCGGGAATTTCTCGAAGGCGAACCGCGGAATCTTGGTGACGACGTAGTCGATGGTCGGCTCGAACGACGCCGGGGTCGCGCCGCCGGTGATGTCGTTGGCGATCTCGTCCAGCGTGTAGCCGACCGCGAGCTTGGCCGCGACCTTGGCGATCGGGAAGCCGGTGGCCTTCGAGGCCAAGGCCGAGGAGCGCGACACGCGCGGGTTCATCTCGATCACGACCATGCGGCCGTCGGCCGGGTTGACGCCGAACTGCACATTGGAGCCGCCGGTCTCGACGCCGATCTCGCGCAGCACCGCCAGCGAGGCGTCGCGCATGATCTGATATTCCTTGTCGGTCAAGGTCAGCGCCGGCGCGACCGTGATGGAGTCGCCGGTGTGCACGCCCATCGGATCGAGATTCTCGATCGAGCAGACGATGATGCAGTTGTCCTTCTTGTCGCGGACGACCTCCATCTCGTACTCCTTCCACCCGAGCACCGATTCCTCGATCAGCACTTCGTTGGTGGGGGAGGCATCGAGACCACGCTCGATGATGTCGAGATACTCTTCCTTGTTGTAGGCGATGCCGCCACCGGTGCCGCCCATGGTGAAGGAGGGACGGATGATCGCGGGCAGGCCGATCTCGGACAGCGCCATCAGCGCCTGTCCCAGCGCATGCTCCTGATAGCGCTTGCGGCGCTCGTTCTCGCCGAGCGTCCATTGCCGGTCGAGCTCGTCGCGCGCGGCGCCCGACAGCGTCTCGCGCTCGGCCAGATATTTGTCGCGATATTGTTTCTTCAGCGCCGACGCATTGGCGAGCCGCGACTTCGGCGTCTGCAGCCCGATCTTCTCCATCGCGTTGCGGAAGAGCTGGCGGTCCTCGGCCTTGTCGATCGCGTCAGCCGTGGCGCCGATCATCTCGACGTCGAACTTCTCCAGCGTCCCCTGCCGGCGCAGCGACAGCGCGCAGTTCAGCGCGGTCTGCCCGCCCATGGTCGGCAGCAGCGCGAAACCGCCGGGGATGATGTGGCGTTCCTTCTCGATGATCTTGGCGACGATCTCCGGCGTGATCGGCTCGATATAGGTCGCATCGGCCAATTCCGGATCGGTCATGATCGTGGCCGGATTGGAATTGACGAGGACGACGCGATAGCCCTCCTCCTTCAGCGCCTTCACCGCCTGCGTACCGGAATAGTCGAATTCGCAGGCCTGGCCGATCACGATCGGACCGGCGCCAATGATCAGGATGGTCGAGATGTCGGTTCGTTTCGGCATTCAAGCTCACGGGCAAGAAACGGCAGAGAATTGGGCACAAAAAAAGGGCGCGCGTGCTGCGCGTCCCCGAAGGCCAAGGGCCAAGGCGCGACCAGTGCTCGCGCGCGAGCGGTCTTTAGACCAGTTTCCTCTGAGCGAAAAGGGTTTTGGCCCGAAATCAACGGTCAAATTGGCCGGAGCTGGCGGAAGGGCGGCGGATGGCTCGCAGAGCCGAAGCCGCGCAGCGGCGAAGGCTGGAGGCCCGGCCTGGACTTGAACCAGGTTCAAGAGCGTTGCACCGCTCTTCGCGTCGTAGCTTCCGCCACCGGGCCGGGAATGATCTTACCTCTCACGGCCGCGTGAGCCAGCCCGTGTTTCAGTTAACCCTAATCCGGTTGCTCGATGTTGGGCCAGCGCGCGGGCTGGTCGGCTCGGCCGGTCACGCGGTTCCCGTCACCGGCTGCGCCACGAAGGTCATGCGCCAGGGATTGTGGCCGATATTCTTCGGCGCCCGGACGGCGCTGAGGCCGGCCTTCTTCAGCCGCGCCAGGATCTCGGCCTCGCTGTAGCGCTGCAGGCCGACCTTGGTTCGCAGCTGCCGGTAATCGGACAGGGCGGTGGCGACCAGCCCGACCATGGCATCCTTGAGGAAGCCGTCCCGCGCGGCGAACATCAGCAGCGCGAGCACGTCGCGGCCCATGCCAACGTCCGGGCGGAGGACATCGCCGAGAACGAACTTTCCGGACGGCTTCAGCAGCCGCCTGATCACGGCCAGGGCTGCGTCGAATTCCGCCTCGCTCATGTACTGGGCCACGGAGTTCATGACGACGAGGTCGATCGAGCCTTCCTGCATGTTGCGCAGCTCGTCCAGCGAGCGCACGCGGATCTTGGTGTTGGGGGCGAAACGCGCGATCAGCCGGCCGCGCACGCCCGGCGCCGGCTCGGCCAGGATCAGCGTCATGCAGGCGTCGGCGACCTTGGCGGCCGATAAGGCCTCTCCGCAGGAATAGTCGAGAACGACCGCGTCGGGCGAGGGGATATAGCCGACGATGTCGCGCGCAATCGCCTGGAAGTGCAGGTCGCGATGCAGTTTGCTCGCATAGATCGTGTGCGTGGAATCGTAATAGTCGATCCAGTCGTCCATGGCGGGTTCCGGCAAACACAGTTCCTTGATGGGAACTTGAGGGGTCAGCGAGCGTTAACGGGTCCGATCACCCGTGTCCATCGCTGCTTCTAACAGGAAGGCTGACCCGTGAGTAAAGCAAAGACCGACAAGACCGCCCCCGAGCTCGATACCCCGACCGATCTGTCGCCGGACGCCGTGAACAAGATTTCGACGGCGTTGAACACGCTGCTTGCCGATGCGTTCGCGCTTTACCTTAAGACCAAGAATTTCCACTGGCACGTCAGCGGCCGGCACTTCCATGACTATCACCTGATGCTCGACGAGCAGTCGGACGCGATCTTCGCCACAACGGACCAGCTCGCCGAGCGGGTTCGCAAGCTCGGCGGTACCACGGTCAAGTCGATCGGCCAGATCAGCAAGCTGCAGACCATCAAGGACAACAACGAAGAGTATGTGCCGCCGCGGGAGATGTTGCGGGAGTTGATGGAAGACAACAAGCACATGGCGGCCGCGATGCGGAAGGCGCACGAGCTGTGCGACGACAATGACGATCCGGCCACCGCGGGATTGCTTGAGACCTTCATCGACGAGACCGAGCGCCGCACCTGGTTCTTGTTCGAAGCCAGCCGCCAGGAAGGCAGCAACGCGGCATAAGCGGGCCCGCGTCGAGTTGAGGTCCGGGCGCGCTGCGAGCACGTGGTGCGCCCGTCCAGTCTCGATGCCGCGCTATGCGGAGTGGCCGAGTGCCGACCAGCTCCGGTAGATCATGTAAGCCGCCACCACGAACACCACACTGGCAAATACCTTGTTCAGGGTGCCGCGCGTGCCGGACAGGCGAGCCGCCAGCTTCGCACCGACCAGGCCCCCGGCGATGCCGGCGACGAGAAAGGTCGCCGCCAGCGCCCAGTCGACCAGCCCCGACAGCGCGTAGTTCGCCGCGGTCGTCAGTCCGAACGCCGTGACGGACACGAGCGAGGAGCCGATCGCGTAGAGGATCGGCATGCCCGTCGCAAACATCAGAGCCGGAACGATCAGGAAGCCGCCGCCGATGCCGAAGAAGCCGGACAGCGTTCCCGTGCCGAAGCCGAATGCCACTAGCGCCAACAGATTGTCGCGCGAAAGCTTGACGTCCAGCCGGCTGTTCGTGCCGCGCTTGCGCAGCATCAAGAGTCCGATCACGATCATGACGAGGGCGAACAGCAGCAGCAGCTTCTGACCGTCGACCATCTTGCCGAGCGTCGAGCCAGCGAAGGCGCCGACCACGCCCGTTGCAGCAAACACCAGCGCACAAGGCCATTTGACGTTGCCGGAGCGGGCATGATTGGCGAGATTGGCCGCCGCGTTGATCGCCACGGCGACCGCGCTGGTGCCGATCGCGACGTGGGGATTGCCGACGCCTACCAGATACACCATGAGCGGCACGGCCAGCACCGATCCGCCCCCGCCGATCAGGCCGAGCGTGAATCCGACGAAAGAGCCGGACAGCGAGCCGAGCGCAAGCTCGGCAGCGGACAAGATCATCCTGCGATGCTCCAGAGTGGCGTGCCGCGCCGGTGCCCGGCCGCTGCCAAATGGGAAAGCCGAGCCGCGACGTCCGCCGCGTGCTCGGTGGGGCGAGGGGTGTCTTAGAGTGCGTTGAGCGGCACTTTCAGGAAGCGCCGGCCGTCCTGATCGGGCGTCGGCAGCCGTCCCGCCTTCATGTTCACCTGCAGGGAGGGGATGATCAGCTTGGGCATGTCCAAGGTGCGGTCGCGCGCCTCGCGGGCGGCGACGAACTGATCCTCGGTGATGCCGTCGCGGACGTGGATGTTGTGTGCGCGCTGCTCGGCCACCGTCGTTTCCCAGCGGATCTCGCGGCCGTTTGGACCGTAGTCGTGGCACATGAACAGCCGCGTCGCGTCAGGCAGATCCAGCACCCGGCGGATCGAGCGATACAGCGTGCGCGCATCGCCGCCAGGAAAGTCGGCCCGTGCCGAGCCGCCATCCGGCATGAACAGCGTGTCGCCGACGAAGGCGGCGTCTCCGATCACATGGGTCATGCAGGCCGGCGTGTGACCCGGCGTATGCATGGCGAAGGCGGTCATTGCGCCGATCCGGTAGCTGTCTCCATCATGGAACAGGCGGTCGAACTGGCTGCCGTCGCGCTGAAACTCGGTTCCTTCGTTGAAGATCTTGCCGAAGGTCTCCTGCACCATCCTGATGTTGGCGCCGATGCCGATCCTGCCGCCCAGCCGGGACTGGATGTAGGGCGCAGCCGACAGATGGTCGGCGTGGACATGGGTCTCGATCAGCCAGTCCAGTTGCCAGCCGCGATCCTCGATCAGGCGGATGATCTTGTCGGCCGAATGCGGCGCGATGCGCCCCGAGGCATAGTCGATGTCCATGACTGAATCGATCACGGCGCAGGCCCGCGAGCCTGGGTCCTTGACCACGTAGCTGACGGTGTTGGTGGCGGAGTCGAAGAACGGTGTGACCTCGGGTTTCACCGACAGGTCGACCGGATGTGGCATGCCGGGCATTCAATCCTTCCTCATTCTGAAGTGACCGCGGCGAGCGAGGGCCGGCGGCGCGAGAGCATGCGGGCTGCGGCCATTCCGATCATCATGGCCGTGACGAACAGGACGACGGCAGGCGAGCCGTAGCCGAGCGCCACGAAGGCCGGGCCCGGGCAGATGCCGGCGAGGCCCCAGCCGATGCCGAAGATCGCAGGGCCGGTTGCGATCCGCCAATCCAGCATCTGCGAGGATGGCAGGTGAAATTGGTCACCGAGGACGGGACGCCGGCGCCGGAAAACCAATCGGAAGCCGGCGAAGGTGACCCCGACCGCTCCAGCCATCACCAGGATCAGGCTCGGATCCCAGCCGCCGGAGCGGATCGCGGCGAAATCGAGGAAGTCGAGCACCTTCTCCGGATTGGACATGCCCGAGAGCAGCAGCCCGAGGCCGAAGACGAGGCCGACGATGAACTGGATGAAGATGATCATGGCGCCTCACAGCACGTGGCGAACGAGGAAGGTGGTCGCGACCGCGGTGGCCATGAACACCAGCGTGGCGACGATCGAGCGAGGAGACAGGCTGGCGATGCCGCAGACGCCATGACCCGAGGTGCAGCCGTTGCCCCAGACCGCCCCGAAGCCGACCAGCAGCCCGGCTGCAACCATATCGATCGGACCGACCTCCAGCTTCAGCGGCGGCAGGCTCCCGCTGACGATGCGGACTGCAAGGGCGGCCGCGACCAGGCCGCCTATGAAGGCGAGCCGGCCAGCGAGGGCGCTGTCCCAGGGCGGCAACAGCCGCGCGGCAATGCCGCTGACGCCGGCGATGCGGCCGGTCAGGCCCATCAGCATGACGGCTGCAGCGCCGATGAGGGCGCCGCCTGCGAGCGCCGTGACCGCTGTATACTCCGTGATCATATCGTCCTTGATTCCCTCGTCAGGGGGGCATGTTGCAATCAGCTATCATGTGCATTATTGCATATATACGAAAATGAAGAAGTAACAATGATGACAACACAGGCCAGGCGCAAAACCCGTGAGGCCATGGTGGCGGCGCTCGACGTCAAGGCGGAGGAGGCGGCGGGCCTGCTCGCTGCCATGGCGAATTCGAAGCGCCTCATGGTGCTCTGCAACCTCATCGACGGCGAGCGCGCGGTCGGCGATCTCGCCGAGCAGGTCGGGTTGCGACAGGCGGCGCTGTCGCAGCATCTCGCCAAGATGCGCGCGCTGGATCTCGTCGCCACCCGGCGCGATGGCCAGACGATCTACTATCGGCTGGCGAGCCGCGAGGTCCGCGAGATCCTGCAGACACTGTATCGGCTGTATTGCGCCTGATCAGCGCGCCTGGTGCCACAGGCGCGTCAGTGGGCCGCCCGCACCGAGAACGGGATCGGTCGCGGGCAGCGGTACCGCCGGGATCGTCTTCAGGGCGCGCGCGTGGTTCTCCGGCGTCGGCCGCGTGATCTGCATCTTTGGTCCGGGCGGATAGGCGCCGACGATGCAGAAATCGCTGCTGGCGGAGATGCATTGATGTCCGGTGCCCGCCGGCAGGATGGCGACGTCGCCTGGCCGAAGCTCCAGTTCCCGACCGCGGTCGCCGCCGAAGCGGACCCGCGCCGTTCCGCTGGCGACGCCCAGCGCCTCATGCACGGTCGCATGATAGTGCAGATAGTCGTAGACTCCGTTGCGCCACATGTCGCCCCAGCCATTGGCGGCGAACATGCGCTCGATGTCGGCCGCCGGATCGGTGCTATCCAGATAGATGACGGCCTCGTAGACCAGGAACGGCAGCGGATTGTTGGGCACGAGGCCGTCGTCCGTGAATACGATGCCGAGCGGTTCGCTTGTCTTGACGCGTGGCGAGGGGGCGGCAGGCATGGCGACCTCGGAAAAAGATGAACCTCCCCCCCATCAACCGGCCTGCGTGGCCGCCGTTCCAGTTCACGCCTTGGGCAGTTCGAACACCAGGCAAGTCGTAGTGGCGTGCGCCAGCAGGCGCCCTTGCGAATCGGCGATGCGTGCCTCGGCCGTCGCGGCGCGGCGTCCGAACGACAGCGTCCTGCCCTCCGTTCTCACGATGCCGGTGGCCTCGGTCATGGCCTTGATGAAAGAGACCTTGAATTCAAGCGTGGTGTAACCGCTGCCCCGCGGGCACATCGTGTGGACGGCGAGCCCCATCGCGGAATCCAGCAGGATCGCGGCGTAGCCGCCGTGCACCGAGCCGATTGGATTGTAGTGCCGCAAGGCCGGAACGCTGTGCATGACGACCTGGCCGGGCTCGGCGCTGCAGTCAAACGGCGCGACGGTCTGCATGATCGGCGGCTGCGGCAAAGTCCCGGCAAAGATGCCGCGCACGAAATCGAGCCCGGGCATCGACGCCAGCACCGCCAGCGGCACCACGCCGAAGTCACCGCGCAAATCCGTCTCGCTCATGTTGTCGACCTCCAAGGTATGACATCTATCATATAAATGCTGTGCGAAAAGATCGAGGGCAATACCGACGCAGGCGATCACATGATTGCGGACAGAAAAATGCCCGGGACCAGCCCGGGCATTTCGAATTGTCTGGAGTCACCGGCCTCAGGCTGCGCTGCGCTTCTTCTCGCGCATCAGCTCGGCAAAGCGTTGAAACAGATAGTGCGAGTCGCGCGGGCCGGGCGAAGCTTCCGGGTGATACTGCACCGAGAACACCGGCTTGCCCTCGAGCTGGATGCCGCAATTCGAGCCGTCGAACAGCGAGATGTGGGTCTGCGTCGCGCCCGATGGCAGCGTATCCTGGTCGACAGCGAAGCCATGGTTCATCGAGGTGATCTCGACCTTGCCGGTGGTCTCGTCCTTGACCGGATGATTGGCGCCGTGATGGCCCTGATGCATCTTCTTGGTCTTGGCGCCGACCGCAAGTCCGAGCATTTGATGGCCGAGGCAGATGCCGAAGGTTGGCGTGCCCGACGAAATCACCTGCTGAATGACCGGCACGGCATATTTGCCGGTCGCCGCGGGATCGCCCGGTCCGTTCGACAGGAACACGCCGTCCGGCTTCATCGCCAGGATGTCCTCGGCCGGCGTCGTCGCCGGCACCACCGTCACCTTGCAGCCGACGCCGGCGAGCAGGCGCAGGATGTTGCGCTTGATGCCGTAGTCGATCGCGACGACGTTGAACTCCGGCTTGGTCTGCTGGCCGAAGCCCTCGTTCCACACCCAGGGGGTCTCGTCCCAGGTGAAGCGCTGGGCGGAAGTCACCATCGGCACGAGGTCCATGCCCTCCAGGCCCGGCCACTCCCGCGCTTCCTTCTTCAGGGCGTCGAGGTCGAAATGGCCGTCCCTGGCATGCGCGATCACGGCGTTCGGCATGCCCTTGGAGCGGATCAGCGCGGTCAGCGCCCTTGTGTCGATGCCGGACAGCCCGATGATCCCGCGCGCGCGCAGCCACTGGTCGAGATGGCGCGTGGCGCG
Source organism: Bradyrhizobium sp. HKCCYLRH3061 (assembly GCF_051168015.1). Lineage (NCBI taxonomy): Bacteria > Pseudomonadati > Pseudomonadota > Alphaproteobacteria > Hyphomicrobiales > Nitrobacteraceae > Bradyrhizobium > Bradyrhizobium sp. HKCCYLRH3061. The sequence goes on along the minus strand of NZ_JBNPUE010000017.1, from coordinate 30,755 downwards.
GTAGTTCGATGGGTCGGTGATCGCCGTGCGCAGGATCACCCCGCGCGCGCCCGGCGTCGCCGCCATGTTCACCGTCTCGATATCCTCGTCGTTGGTGCCGACATTGCCGATATGCGGGAAGGTGAAGGTGATGAGCTGGCCGGCATAGGACGGATCGGTCAGGATCTCCTCGTAGCCGGTCATTGCGGTGTTGAAGCAGACCTCGCCCACCGCGTGGCCCTCGGCGCCGAGGCCGTAGCCTTCCAGCACCGTTCCATCGGCGAGCACGAGGAGCGCGGTCGGTTTATGGTCCGGCCAGGCGGCGTCAGTATCGATGTGTGTCATGAGGCCTCTACATAGTGCCCCTGACATAGTGCCCCTGGCGCGCGGCGTCAAAGCGGGAAGCGAGCGATTCACACGCGATTTCGGTCAATTTGCACGGAGAATGGCCTGGTTTACGAGTGAACGGCCGGAACGTATGCGGAACCGAGTTGTCTCGCCGGGACGAACCGCCTAGACCAGCCGCAACGGAATTCGAGAGGGCAAGATCATGCTGCGCGACGACATCAACAATGCGGTCAAGGAGGCGATGAAGGCCAAGGACGAGCGCAAGCTGTCCACCCTGCGCATGGTCAACTCGACCTTGAAGAACGCCGACATCGCCGCGCGCGGCGAAGGCAAGCCGCCCTTGACCGACGCCGACGTGCTCGCGGTGCTGCAGAAGATGATCAAGCAGCGTCAGGAATCGGTCGAGCTGTATGAAAAGGGCGGCCGCGCCGAGCTCGCCGCCGGCGAGCGCGAGGAAATCGCGGTCATCTCGGCCTATCTGCCGAAGCAGATGAGCGACGACGAGGTGAAGACCGCCATCTCCGCTGCGGTCACTGAAACCGGTGCCGCCGGCATGAAGGACATGGGCAAAGTCATTGCCGTGCTGAAGGCCAAGTATACGGGCCAGATGGACTTTGCGAAGGCCAGTGCGCTGGTGAAGGCGGCGTTGACAGGCTGAGCCGACTGCGCGCAATCAAGCAAGATTGCCTCCACACCGTCATGGCCGGGCTTGTCCCGGGCATCCACGTCCTTAAGACTGTCACGAGCAGAAAGACGTGGATGGCCGGGACAAGCCCGGCCATGACGGAGAAAAACAGTGCTCAAGGAAACGTCCGACTACGACCAGCTTTATCGCGACTTCCGCTGGCAAATCCCGGCGCAGTTCAACATCGCGGTCGCGACCTGCGATCGCCACGCCGACGGCTCGGACCGCCTCGCGCTGATCGTCGTCGAGGAGGACGGCGCCGCCCGGCGCGTCTCGTTCGATGAGCTGCGCGACTATTCCTGCCGCTTCGCCAACGTATTGAAGGCCGATGGTCTCGCGCAGGGCGACCGCGTCGCGGTGTTCCTGTCGCAGTCGCTGGAGCTGCCGATCGTCCATTTGGCGGCGTTTCGCGCCGGTCTCGTCTCGGTGCCGCTGTTCACGCTGTTCGGCGAGGACGCGCTGCAATTCCGGCTGCAGAACTCCGGCGCCAAGGTCGTCGTCACCGACACCACGGGCTTTGCGAAGCTTGCGCGCATTCGCGACCATCTGCCGGAGCTCAAGACGATCTATGTCACTGACGGCGACGGCCTCGGCGCCCGGCCATTCTGGCCGGCGCTGGAGCGCGCCTCGGATCAATTCCCGACCGTCGCCACGTCAAGCGACGACCCTGCCATCATCATTTACACCTCGGGCACGACCGGTAACCCGAAGGGCGCGCTGCACGCCCATCGCGTGCTGCTCGGACATCTGCCCAATGTCGAGATGGTGCACGGCTTCCTGCCGAAGCCGGGCGACGTCATGTGGACGCCGGCGGACTGGGCCTGGATCGGCGGCCTGTTCGACGCGCTGTTTCCGGCCTGGTATCACGCGGTGCCGGTGGTGGGATATCGCGCGAAGAAATTCGAGCCGCAGGCCGCAATGCAACTGATGGCGGACTACGCCGTCCGCAACGTGTTCCTGCCGCCGACGGCGCTGAAGTTGATGCGCCAGGCCAACGTCAAGCACGAGGGGGTCCGGCTGCGCAGCATCCTCACCGGCGGCGAGTCGCTCGGCGCCGAGCTGCTCGACTGGGTGCGCGCGACTTTCGGCATCGATGCGCACGAGATCTACGGCCAGACCGAGTGCAATCTCGTGGTCGGCAACAATGCAAAGCTGTTTCCGATCCGGCCGGGCTCGATGGGCAAGGCGACGCCCGGCTTCCAGGTTCTGATCGTCAACGACAAGGGCGAGGAGCTGCCGCGCGGCGAGAGGGGCATCATCGGCGTGCGCCAGCCCAACCCCTGCACCATGATAGAATATTGGCGCAATCCGGAGGCGACGCGGAAGAAGTTCGCGGGCGACGTGCTGCTGACCGGCGATCTCGGCACCCAGGATGACGACGGCTATTTCTGGTATGCGAGCCGCGAGGACGACGTCATCACGTCGGCCGGGTATCGCATCGGCCCGGCGGAAATCGAGGACACGCTGCTCAAGCATCCGGCGGTCGCGCTGGCGGCCGTCGTGGGCATTCCCGACCCGGTGCGCACCGAGGCCATCAAGGCGTGGATCGTGCTGCGGCCCGGCTTCGTTGCAAATGACACGCTATCGCGAGAGATCCAGGACTTCGTCAAGGTGAAGCTCGCCGCGCATGAATACCCCCGCCACGTTGAATTCACCGACACCCTGCCGATGACGGCGACCGGCAAGGTGCTGCGGCGGGAGTTGAGGGCGCGGGGGTAGGGGCGGCGGTCCGACCGCCTTTTCGTCGGTAGTCGCTGAGATGTAAAGTAAGGTGGCGCGGCACGCTCGGTGCACCTCGCCCCGCTTGCGGGGAAGGTCGGATTGCATCGTCAGATGCAATCCGGGTGAGGGGGGACAGGTCTCGCCACGGACACTTCCCGTGCGTTTGCCCCTTACCCCAACCCCCACCCCGTAAGAACGGGAGAGGGAGCATACCGTCCGTGCTGTGAGAGCTTCATCGTCGGACGAGATGTGAAGGTCACGCCCTTATCCTCTGCCTACAAGTTGAAATTGAAATCCCCGCCCTCCCGCTGTTAGCATCGGTGCAAAGAACAACAGTCTGGAGGGTACGCCGATGACCGCATCCGTCTCGGGACGATCCGATCCCGTGGTGCGCCGCATCACCACGGCCGATATTGCCGAGGCCTTGACGCAAGGCCTCCGCGATTTTCAGGCTCAGCCCATGTTCGGCCTTGCTTTCGGGCTGATCTACGTGCTCGGCGGCATCAGCATCGTGCTGTGCGTCACCGCCTTCGGCATGGTCTACTTGGCCTATCCGCTGGCCGCGGGGTTTGCGCTGATTGGCCCGTTCGTCGCGATCGGTCTCTATGAGGTCAGCCGCCGCCGCGAACTCGGCCAGCCGATGTCCTATGGCGGGATCTGGCGCACGATCACTTCGCGCGGCGAGATCGGCTGGATGGCGTTCGTGACGCTATTCTTCTTCATCATCTGGATGTACCAGGTGCGCCTCCTGATCGCGCTGCTGCTCGGGCTCAATGCCTCTTTCTCCAGCATCAGGGAGTTCATGACCGTGGTGCTGACGACCAACGAAGGTCTGCTCTTCCTCGCGATCGGCAATCTCGACGGCGCCGCCCTGTCGCTGGTGCTGTTCTCGCTCACGGTCGTGTCGTTTCCGCTGCTGCTGGAGCGCGACGTCGATTTCGTGACGGCGATGATCACCAGCGTGCGCGCGGTCGTGACCAGTCCCGGCCCGATGATCGGCTGGGCCGCCGTCATCACCGTGCTGCTGATCATCTCGGCATTGCCGTACTTCCTGGGACTGCTGGTCACCGTGCCGGTGCTGGGCCATGCGACCTGGCATCTGTACCGCCGGATCGTAGCTCCGGCGTAAGGCAAGGGCGAGCCGCGCCGAAGGTTCGATGGAGCATGGACGCCCTCGAACGGGCTCGTTTCGAAACGCGGCTCGCCGGTGGTCCTTCCGGCGCCAATATCGGAGGAGAATGATGCCGGACAACATCGCGTTGTTTGCCACGATCGTCTTGTTGCTGCCAATGTTCTATCTGCTGCTGGCCGCGCCGGCCTTTCTGCTGGTGCGGCTCGACATCGTGCCGGTCACCCGGCTCCTGCGCGGCATGTTCGACTCCTACTTCGTGGCGCTTTCGATCGCTGGTGGCATCGGCGCGCTGGTCGTTCTGGCCGACGGTCGCCCCGTTCTGGGGCTGGGCATTGGCCTGATCGCGGCGTTCGCGCTGCTCTCGCGCCGCTGGTTTCTGCGGCAGATGGACGCGCGCATCCGCGACAGGGATTCCGGCGATGCGACGGCCGTGCGTCGGCTGCGCCGGTTACATTGGGGTGGCATGCTGAGCAATGCGGTCCAGGTCGGCGTTGTTCTCGCCAGCATCCCACAGATCGCTGCGGTATCGTAGCAGGCCTTGTCGTTCAAGGCACTGCAATCCCCATCGCCTTCAGGGCCGCCAGCATGCGCGTCGGCGGCGTCATCTTCACCGCGAGCGGCTTGCCGGTCTCGAGCACGCTCTTGAGGCTCGACAGGATGGCCGGCCAGCCCTGGCGCCCGCCGGACAGGATGTCGTCGGAGAGCGGCCGCTCATGCGCTTCGGTCATCGTGAGACGGACGGCGTCGCCAGCCGGTTCGATCTCGTAGGTCACGAGCGTGCGGCCCAGTGCGTCGACGAGGCCCGGCCAGTTGACATCCCACGTGACCGTCAGCCGGTACGGCGGCTCGCAGACGATCACCTGGCCGCTGATGTGCTCGGAGCCGTCGGGCGCGCGCACGATGAAGGCGCCGCCCGCCTTCAGCTCGGCTTCAATCGCGAAGCCGAAGAAATATTGCCGGCTGAACTCGGCCGAGGTCAGCGCCTGCCACACCTTCTCCGGCGTCGCCGCGATGTAGATCGTGTACACCGTCTCCGGCTTGAAGTGCGCAAGATCGACGGCGTGGGTCTCCTTCGGCTCAGTCATCCCGTTCCTCCAATCGCTTCTTCAATTCACCGAGCGCGACGAGCTTGGCGCGCTCGAATTTCCTGATCCAGCGGTCGCCGATCTGGTGGATCGGCACCGGATTGAGGAAGTGCAGCTTCTCGCGGCCGTGCCGGAGCGTCGTGACCAGATTGGCCGCTTCCAGAATCGCCAGGTGCTTGGTCACCGCCTGCCGCGTCATGGCGAGGCCGTCGCAGAGTTCGGTCAAGGTCTGGCCGTTCCGCGCATGAAGCCTGTCGAGCAGCGCCCGCCGCGACGCATCCGCCAGCGCCTTGAAGACGTCGTCCATTTGATGAAGAATAGGCAACCAAAAGGTTGCGTGTCAAGCGGAGCGCTGCAAGTTGTTCGACTTGGAATACGTCGAGATGTTGCAGCTTCCCTCTGCCGACATGCCGTGCATTAGTGACATCTCATCCACATCGAGGCGCCTCATGTCCCTGCAAGTCTATATCGCCTTCGTTGCCGCCTGCATCGGGCTTGCGCTGCTGCCCGGTCCCGTCGTGACGCTGCTGATCGCCAACGGTCTGCGTCACGGAACCCGTGCCGCGTTGATCAATATCGCCGGCGTGCAGACCGGGCTTGCGATCGCGATCGGCATCGTCGCTGTCGGCCTGACATCGCTGATGGCGACCATGGGCTATTGGTTCGAATGGGTGCGGCTGATCGGCGCGGCCTATCTGGTGTGGCTCGGCATTCAGCTCATCCGCTCGCCGATCGAGGGGATCTCGGCGGGCGAGGAGCCGCCTCCGCCGCCGCGCGGCGGCTTCTTCCTGCAGGGCTTGCTGGTGCTGCTGTCGAACCCGAAGGTGATGGTGTTCTTCGGGGCGTTCCTGCCGCAGTTCATGGACATGGGCCGGGATCACGTGCCGCAGGTCGGATTGCTCGGCGTCACCTTCATGGTGATCGCGGGTCTCACCGACGCGATCTATGCGCTGCTCGCGGGCCGTGCGCGAAAACTGTTCTCGGCCAGGCGGACCCGGCTGGTGTCGCGCATCTCCGGCGGCTTCATGATCGGGGGCGGGGTCTGGCTGGCGCTGACGCGGGCGCGGTGAGCCCGCATTGAGTTTAGCGCCTGCTCTCACCCCGGAGAGCCCGGGGGGGGCCGCCGGCGTTACAGGCTGATCGTCCCCTTCATCACCGGCGCGACGTCGCCGCCGATCCAGATCGTGTCGCCGTCTTGCGCGACATGGACGCGGCCGGCGCGGCCGAGCACGGTGCCCTGGGACGCAACATATTGCTTCGGAGCAATTCCGGCTCCGATCAGCCATTGCGCCAAGCTTGCATTGAGGCTGCCCGTCACCGGGTCCTCGCCGCCGCCCCACATGAAGCCGCGGACCTCATAGTCGGCATCCGTGCCATCCTGCGCTCGATCCCATGGCGCGACCACGCCGATCGGCTGTTGCGGCAGCGCCGCCGGATTGAAGCGGATGTCGAGCAGCGCGCGGCGCGAGTCGAGGAGCACGCCGATCCAGCCCGGGCCGTTGTCGACCCACTGCACGGCGCGCATCGCGCTCGATTGGATGCCGAGCGCTGCTGCGATCCTGCTGGTCAGTTCGGCATCGACTTGGCCGGAGCGCCTGAGCGGCGGGGCTGCGAAGGCGAGCCGCTCTCCGTCGCGCCTGATGCGCACGAGGCCCGCGCCGCATTCCTGCACCACGTGTTCGCCCTTCGGCCGGCCGCCGAGCGCGAGCCATACGTGGCACGAGCCGAGCGTCGGATGGCCTGCAAAAGGCAGCTCGCGCTGCGGGGTGAAGATGCGCACGCGATAATCAGCGCCCGGATCCTGGGCACGCGACAGGAAGGTGGTCTCGGACAGGTTGGTCCAGTTGGCGATCGCCCGCATCGCCGTATCGTCAAGGCCGTCGGCCTCGGCGATCACGGCAAGCGGGTTGCCCTTGAAGGCCACCTTGGAGAACACGTCGACTTGATGGAACGGAAGCGTCGGCATTTCGGTGTCCTCCTCGACGTCGTTGTCAGTCGCGCCAGAACGGCTTGTTGGCCTCTTCCTGGACGATCGCCGGATCAAGGCCGCAGTCGCGCATCTGGTCGCGATCCAGCATTGCCAGTTCGGACCGCCAGAACAGGCGCTGCAGCCAGAGTTGCGGCACCCCGAGCAAATTGCTCTTTCCGTGGGCAACTTGCGGAGTTGCCCAACGCTGCGCCAGGGAATATGCCATGAGTCACCTATTGCTCTTCAATTGCGTTGTTCGAAGAGCAATCGCGCCATACATATCTCGGTGCAATCGAAACATTGCTCTCGGTACAATATAGCATGAATGCTTCGTATACGGCCCTGGTCGACGACATCGCCGAGGACATCGCCAACGGCAGGCTGAAGGCCGGTGACCGGCTGCCGCCGCAGCGCCAGTTCGCCTATGAGCGGGGAATTGCCGCATCCACGGCAGCCCGCGTCTATGCCGAATTATTGCGCAGGGGCCTGGTCGTGGGCGAGGTCGGGCGCGGCACCTTCGTCGCGGGTGAGGCGGTGCCGGTACCACCCTCGCTGCGGCTGGAGCCGTTCGACGGCCGCATCGATCTCGAATTCAATTTTCCGACCCTGCCGGATCAGGCGGCCCTGATCGCGAAGTCGCTGGCCGCGTGGCAGCGGCCGGAGAAGCTGGCGCCGGTGCTGGCGCCGATCACGCAGCGTCGGCTGGCCGAGGCCGGGCGCACCGCCGCGGCCTTCTTCGCCAGCGAGCGCTGGCGCCCGCGCGCGGAGAATTTCGTCTTCGCCGGGAGCGGGCGGCAGTCGCTGGCCGCGGCAATCTCGGCGCTGGTGCCGGTCGGCGGCCGGCTCGGCGTCGAGGCCGTAACCTATCCGATGATCAAGGGCATCGCGGCGCGGCTCGGCGTGACCCTGGTGCCGCTCGCGATGGACGGCGAGGGCATCCGTCCGGAGGCGCTGACCAAGGCGCATCGCAGCAGCGCGCTCAACGCGATCTACATCCAGCCGGTGATGCAGAATCCGCTCGGCCTGACGATGAGCGAGGCGAGGCGCGAGGAGATCGTGCGTCTGGTGCGCAAGCACGAGCTGATGATCATCGAGGATCTGGTCTACGGCTTCCTCAGCGATCAGGTCTCGCTGGCGACGCAGGCCGAGGAGCGTGTCGTCGTGGTCGACAGCCTTGCCAAGCGGCTCGCGCCGGGCATTGCCGTCGGCTTTCTCTACGTGCCGGCAAGCATGCGCGAAAAATTCGCCGCCACGGTGCGCACCGGGGCCTGGTCGGTGACGTCGCTGGCGCTGGCCGCCGGCATGGGGCTGCTCGCCGATGGCACGGCGGCCGAGATCACCAGGCGCAAGCGCGCCGATGCGCTGGTGCGCCAGGCGATCGTCGCCGAGTGCCTCGCCGGCCATCACATCGAGGCCGATCCGCGCTCCTACCATGTCTGGCTGCATCTGCCGGAGGGCTGGCGCGCCGAAGCCTTGACGGCCGCAGCAGCCCGTGCCGGCATCGCGATCACCCCGGCGAGCGCCTTTGCAGTGGCGCACGGTCATTCACCGAACGCGGTAAGGCTCGCGCTCGGCCTGCCAAGCCACGAGGATCTGCGCACAGCTCTGTGGCGGCTTGCCGGATTGCTGTCGCATCACGACGCCTCCGACATGACGGAGTAGCAGGCTACGCGAGGCCTTTGCTGCGCAGCTCGGCCTCGATCTCGCCGAGAATGCGGATCAGCCGCTCGGCCCAGCGCTGCTGGCCCTCGGGCTCGGCGATTTCGTTCTGACGAATCTCGATGCCGGAATTGATCAGCCCGCGCGCCTCGCCATGCACGGGGATGGTGTAGTCGGTGCCGTCGCCGACCGCATAGGGCTGATTGTCGCCCACCACGAGATCGGGCTCGGCCCGCAGCGCCTTCAACAGCAGCGGCGGCAGCACACGGTCGTGCTGATACAGCGTGCCGATGTGCCAGGGCCGCCCGATGCCGGCATAGACGGGCGTGAAGCTGTGCAGCGAGACGAGAATGGTCGGCCGCCCCGCGGCCTTGCGCGCATCGAGCACCGCGGTGATGCGGTCGTGATAGGGATCGAAGATGGCGCGCCGCCGCAGCTCGGCGTCCTCATGCGTCAGGCCCTCATTGCCGGGGATCGTGGTGCGCTCGCTGATCATCGGAATCGCGTTCGGCGCCTTCGGCGAGCGGTTGCAGTCGATCACCAGCCGCGAATAGCGCTGCGCGATCAGATGCGCATCGAGCGCGCGCGACACGGCCTCCGCCACGCCGGCGATGCCGATGTCCCAGGCGATGTGCCGCTCCAGTTCGCTTTCGTGCAGGCCGAGATCGCCGAGTGCGCGCGGCAGCAGGCGGCCATAGTGATCGCACGTGAAGAACAAGGCCGACGCCCCATCGGCGTTGCGCTCGAGCACGGGTGGAACTTCGTCTGGCTGAAGGAGTCGATGAGTGTTGCTCGTGCCGGACACGGTCATGCTGCCTCTCGTTGCTTCATGAAGCGGCAGACCGATCTCGGATTGGGCAGACAGATGAGGATTGGGCCGGCGGACATCATGATGGTCGCCCAAACGATGCTGATTCTGGCGATCATTCACAAGACAGAAGTTCGCAATGGGCCTACGGTCCGGGCCGGATGAGGCTGGCGCATCGTGCCGCCCGAACGGGGCGAAGGAGCCTTCATGCTGATCAAGGTTGGATTTGAGATCGCCTATGCGGCTCCGGCGGCAACGCCGATGGTGATCATGCTGTCGATCCATCCGTCGCGCTTTCCCGACATCGTCGGCACCGAGACGATCACGACCGAGCCGAAGGTGCCGATCAAATTCTACAACGACAGCTTCGGCAATCTCTGTGGGCGGCTGGTGGCGCCGGCCGGCGGGGTCACCTTCCACGGCAGCGCCATCGTCCGCGACAGCGGGCGGCCGGACGCGATCGATCCCGGCGCCCAGCAACTGTCGATCGAGCAGCTGCCCGATGAGCTTCTGCTGTATCTGATGCCGAGCCGCTATTGCGAGACCGACAAGCTGGCCGAGGTCGCGTGGTCGTTGTTCGGCAGCGCGCCGGCGGGATGGGCGCGCGTGCAGGCGATCTGCGACTTCGTGCATAACCACGTCACGTTCGGCTATGAGCACGCCCACGCCATGAAGTCGGCGCACGACGTCTATCAGCAGCGTGCCGGCGTCTGCCGCGACTTCGCCCACCTCGCTTTGACCTTCTGCCGCTGCATGGGCATTCCGGCGCGCTATTGCACCGGCTATCTCGGCGACATCGGCGTGCCGCCGGACCCGGTCCCGATGGATTTCTCGGGCTGGTTCGAGGTCTATCTCTCGGGCCGGTGGTACACGTTCGATGCCCGCCACAACGTGCCCCGCATCGGCCGTATCCTGATGGCGACCGGACGGGACGCCGCCGACGTCGCGCTGTCGACCTCGTTCGGCCTGATGACCCTGACCAAATTCTACGTCGTCAGCGATGAGATCGCGGCCGCCTGAGCAGAGAAGGGCGCGGCCGGCCGCTTCGCATCAGCCGCGATCGCCGCTATAGACGGGCCATGACCACCGATCTGCTGTTCGTCTACGGCACGCTGATGCGCGGCTTCGACCACCCGATGGCGCGGCTGTTGTCGGCCAATGCCGATTTCGTCGCCGAGGCAAGCTGCCGCGGCCGGTTGTACCGCATCCAGCATTATCCCGGCCTGGTGCTGTCCGATGACGCGGCCGATCTCGTCCATGGCGAGCTGTTCCGGCTGCGCCAGCCCGAGCCGATGCTGCGCGAGTTCGACATGTATGAGGCCTGCGGCGAAGGCTTCGCGCAGCCGACCGAGTACCTGCGCCAGCGCCTCCACGTGACGCTGGCCGACGGCTCGGCCCGCGAGGCCTGGACCTATGTCTACAACTGGCCGGTCGACGAGGCCGCCCGCATCGCCTCGGGGCGCTTTCTGGCGCCTTGATCCCCCTCTCTCCTCCCGTCATTCCGCGGCGCGCCCTGCGGTCGCCCCGGAATGACTGAAGGAGAGAGCAGGGCCTGTGAATAGCCCGGACAAGGGCGAGGAAGTTCACATTTCGTACACGGGTGCCTATATGCGTAAGTCCATCAACACAGGACCACCGCCTCACCCATGGCTCGCTTCACGCCGGAATTTCTCGATGAGCTGCGCGCCCGGCTTCCGGTCTCGGACGTCGTCGGCAAGCGCGTGAAGCTCAAGAAGGCGGGGCGGGAGTGGAAGGGGCTGTCGCCGTTCCAGCAGGAGAAGACGCCGTCCTTCTACGTCAACGACCAGAAGGGTTTTTATCACGACTTCTCCTCCGGCAAGCATGGCAACATCTTCGACTTCGTGATGGAGACTGAGGGCTGCTCGTTCCCTGAGGCGGTCGAGCGGCTGGCGGGGATCGCCGGCCTGGCCTTGCCCGCGGTGACGCCCGACGCGGCGCGCCAGGAGCGGCAGCGCAAGACGCTGTATGACGTGATGGAGCTGACGGCGAAGTTCTTTTCTGACACGCTGGCGTCCCGTCATGGCGCGCGCGCCCGTGGCTATCTTGCCGATCGCGCGATCCTGCCGCAGACGCAGCTCCAATTCCGGCTTGGCTACGCGCCGCCGGATCGGTTCGGCTTGAAGGAATATCTTGGCGCCCAGGGCGTGCCGGTGGCCGACATGGTCGAGGCGGGATTGCTGGTCGGCGGCGACGACATTCCCGTGCCGTACGACCGCTTCCGCGACCGCGTGATGTTTCCGATCACCGATCTCCGTGGACGCGTCATCGCCTTCGGCGGCCGCGCGCTGCAGAAGGACGTGCCGGCGAAATACCTGAACTCGCCGGAGACGCCGCTCTTCCACAAGGGCGACAACCTCTACAACCTGCCGAGCGCTCGTCAGGCCGCGCATAACGGCGCGCCGATGATCGTGGTCGAGGGCTATGTCGACGTTATCGCGCTGGTGGCGGCCGGCTTTGCCGGCGCCGTGGCGCCGCTCGGCACCGCACTGACCGAGAGCCAGCTTTCGTTGATCTGGAAGATGGTGGACGAACCGATCCTCTGCTTCGACGGCGACCGCGCCGGCCAAAAGGCAGCCTATCGTGCCGCGGACCTTGCTTTGCCGCATCTCAAGCCCGGCAAGAGTCTCCGCTTCGCGCTGCTGCCGGAGGGACAGGATCCCGACGATCTCGTCCGCTCCGGCGGCCGCGGCGCGGTCGAGGAGGTGCTCAAGGTCGCAAAACCTCTCGCCGAGGTGATCTGGTCGCGCGAGATCGAGGGCGGCAGCTTCAACACCCCGGAGCGCCGCGCCGCGCTGGAGGCGCGGATCGGTCAGCTCACCGGCGGCATCGCCGACGAGGTGGTACGGCGCTACTACAAGCAGGATCTCAGCGACCGGCTGTACCGGGCGTTCGCGCCGGACGGCGGCCGGGGCTTTGGCCGCGGCTACGGTGCCGAATCAGGACGGCGGTTTGGCCCCCGCAGTCCCGGTTCCGGACAGCCGGGGCGGTTATCCACAGGGGGCGGCCGCCGCGGCGGCGCGCCATCCACAGGACCCGCGATGGCCCGCGGACCCTACCAGGCGGCGAGCCCCCAGCTCGCCATGAGCCCGATCATGCGCGGCCAGCGCTCGGCGATCTCGCGCCGGGAGGCGCTGATCCTGCAGTGCCTGATCAACCACCCCTGGATCCTGCACGACCACCTCGAGGAGGTCGCAGCCCTCGAACTGGCCCATCCCGAGGCGCATAAGCTCCGCGCCGCCATCATCGCGGCCTTCGCCCACGACCACCACCATTCGCCGGACCCGGACGAGCAGGCCGAGAAGATGCGGGCCGACCTGGAGAAGTCAGGCTTTTCCGAGCTTCTTCAACGGGTTGAGCGGGCAATCACGACCGCTGCGGTGTGGGCGGCGAAGCCCGGCGCGGCGCGCGATGACGTTCTTGCGACCTGGCACCAGCTCGTTGCCTTGCATCGGCAATGGCACTCCTTACTTAGGGAATTGAAGGATGCCGAGCTTGCCTTGGGCGAGGAGCCGAGCGAGCCGAACATGGGCTGGTTGAGGGACGTGAAGGCCAGGATGGCCGAGATGGACGGCACCGAAGCGCTGATCGAAGGCTTCGGGGAACTGTCCGGTCGCACCAACCGCAACGTGTAGACCGGATGCCCGGCGCCCTGTCGCGAACTGAGCACATTTCGACCCGGTCCGCTTGCGCGGTCTCAGGTCCGCGCGAAAAGACTCGCCAAATCCATGGTTTGGCTGCAAAAACAGGGTTAATCGAAGTTTAAGAGGTCCGGGGCATTTTCTGCAGCAGATGGGTTGGTTTCGCTGTCGGACACCGCGCCTGCATGTTGGGCGCCGGATTCGATTGCAAAACCGGTATCGCTTTTGCAAGAAACGCGCGCCGGTCCGAAAACGGGACGACACCAGCGTAGGACGACACGAGCGACGGACTTCAGGGGGTGGCGACGTTGAATGTGCGCCGCCCTTTCCGCGTCGAGAACAGTTTGAGTAGAGCAGGCGGGCGCCGCGATGCCAAGGGCGAAGATGCCACGGGCGGAGCGGGCGCGTTTCGGGAGCAATGAATGGCCACGAAGGCAAAGACGCTGCAGGTGAAGGACAAGGAAAAGGACGACAAGGCCGCGGACGCTCCTGAGAAGGACGCCGCCGATGCGCCTTCGCCGTTGCTCGACCTGTCGGACGCCGCCGTCAAGAAGATGATCAAGCAGGCCAAGAAGCGCGGCTTCGTGACCTTTGATCAGCTCAACGAGGTCCTGCCTTCCGACACCACCTCGCCGGAACAGATCGAAGACATCATGTCGATGCTATCAGACATGGGCATCAACGTGACCGAGGCCGAGGAGGCCGACGAGTCCGACGAGAAGGACGACGGCGAGGACGAGACCGACAACGAGCTCGTCGAGATCACCCAGAAGGCCGTCACCGAGGTCAAGAAGTCGGAGCCCGGCGAGCGCACCGATGATCCCGTGCGCATGTATCTGCGCGAGATGGGCACCGTCGAGCTCTTGTCGCGCGAGGGCGAGATCGCGATCGCCAAGCGCATTGAGGCCGGCCGCGAGGCGATGATCGCAGGGCTCTGCGAGAGCCCGCTGACCTTCCAGGCCATCATTATCTGGCGCGACGAGCTCAACGAAGGCAAGATCTTCCTTCGCGACATCATCGATCTCGAAGCCACTTATGCCGGCCCGGAAGCCAAGGGCGGTATGAATCCGCAGATCGCCGCGCCCGTGAATGGCGAGGGCGCTCCGGCCGAGGGCGGCGACGTCCAGGCCGCGGTCGCGCCGCCGGCCGCGCCGCAGCAGCCGACTCCGTTCCGGGCCGCACCGAACGGCGCGCCCGCCGAGGAGAAGGATCCCGGCGAGGCGGCGGCCGAAGCCGACATGGACGACGACGAGTTCGAGAACCAGATGTCGCTCGCCGCCATCGAGGCCGAGCTGAAGCCGAAGGTGGTCGAGACCTTCGACAAGATCGCGTCCGAGTACAAGAAGCTGCGCCGCCTGCAGGAGCAGGACATCGCCAACCAGCTGCAGAGCGAGTCGCTGTCGCCTTCGCAGGAGCGCAAGTACAAGAAGCTCAAGGACGAGATCATCGTCGAGGTGAAGTCGCTGCGCCTCAACCAGGCCCGCATCGACAGCCTCGTCGAGCAGCTCTACGACATCAACAAGAAGCTGGTCTCGTTCGAGAGCCGGCTGATGCGGCTTGCTGATTCTCACGGCGTCGCGCGCGAGGACTTCCTGCGCAACTACCAGGGCTCCGAGCTCGATCCGCGCTGGCTCAACCGCGTCTCCAAGCTCTCCGCAAAAGGCTGGAAGAACTTCGTCCATTACGAGAAGGACCGCATCAAGGACCTGCGCCAGGAGGTGCAGGCGATGGCCGCGCTCACCGGTCTCGAGATCGGCGAATTCCGCAAGATCGTGCATTCGGTGCAGAAGGGCGAGCGCGAGGCCCGTCAGGCCAAGAAGGAGATGGTGGAAGCCAACCTCCGTCTCGTGATCTCGATCGCCAAGAAGTACACCAACCGCGGCCTGCAGTTCCTCGACCTGATCCAGGAAGGCAACATCGGCCTGATGAAGGCGGTCGACAAGTTCGAGTACCGCCGCGGCTACAAGTTCTCGACCTACGCCACCTGGTGGATCCGGCAGGCGATCACCCGCTCGATCGCCGACCAGGCCCGCACCATCCGCATCCCCGTGCATATGATCGAGACGATCAACAAGATCGTCCGCACCTCGCGCCAGATGCTGAACGAGATCGGCCGCGAGCCGACCCCGGAGGAGCTCGCCGAGAAGCTCGGCATGCCCCTGGAGAAGGTGCGCAAGGTCCTCAAGATCGCCAAGGAGCCGCTCTCGCTTGAAACCCCCGTCGGCGACGAGGAGGATAGCCACCTCGGCGACTTCATCGAGGACAAGAACGCCATCCTGCCGATCGACGCCGCCATCCAGTCGAACCTGCGCGAAACCACGACGCGGGTGCTGGCCTCTTTGACGCCGCGCGAGGAGCGCGTGCTCCGCATGCGCTTCGGCATCGGCATGAACACCGACCACACGCTGGAAGAGGTCGGCCAGCAGTTCTCGGTGACCAGAGAGCGCATCCGCCAGATCGAAGCCAAGGCGCTGCGCAAGCTGAAGCATCCGTCGCGGTCGCGCAAGCTGCGGTCGTTCCTGGACAACTAAACACTGCATCAGTCGTCATTGCCGGGCTTGACCCGGCAATCCATCAGAACACGACGGCGGACCGAAAGGTCCGCCGTTTTTGTTCGAGGCTCAAAAGCTCCACTGACCTGCGAGCGATCTTTTTGGCCGGGTCTAACAAGAGTGCCTGGCACTCCAACGGCGCTCGAACGCTTCCTTCGAAACCTCTTCCGCCCCGAATTGAGGATTCTGCGCGATCTCGTCGATGGGAGGAACGGCGATCTGTCCGAGCCGCGTCCGATCAGTCGCCTCGGTTGCGCTTGCGAAGCCTATGCTGCCGTCCCGAAAGATCTCCAGCTTTCGCGTTTCGAAGCGCTCGCCATCGAGTTCGCTCCAGAGATCAACAGGCTCATCTTCGAAATCGTGGAGCCATCGGACCCGGATGTAAGTTGTCATGCTCATGGCCGGAATGGTGACTCGCCCAGCGCGTTTTGCAAACCCTGGCGGCGACGGTGATGCGTAGGGTGGGCAAAGGCACGTGCACGGTGTCGAGATTGGCGACGGTGTCGTGCGCCGTGCCTACCGCGGCAGGCGGCCAATTGTGGGCACGCGCCGCCTTCGGCGGCGCTTCGCCCACCGTACGCATTAAGTTGGTACTCTGACGGCGATGGACGTGACGCGCTGCGGAAGGACCAATGACGGCATTCACCCAGCAAATTCCCGCAGAAAACATGGTTAATGAATTGTTTACGCTTGTCATCGAAGGTTCGGCGGGCGACCGAATGACGCCTGCATTCCGGCACTCTGCCCCGTCGTGACAGAACTTGGCGATGGCGGCTGATCCCTGGACGTTTTCAGCATGCAGCCAGCCTTGCGGAAAGGCGATGAGATCGCCGACCTGTTCGCCCGGGCGAGTGCGTTTCACCGCTCCGGCGATCTGGCCAAGGCTCAGGCCGGCTACAAGAAAATCCTCAAGAAGCGGCCGAACCATTTCGGCGCGCTCTATATGTTTGGACTGTCCGAGCACCAGAGCAACAATTCAGAGGCGGCGGAGCGCCTTCTGAAGCGGGCGGTGCTGGCAGACCCGCAAAACGTTGCGGCGAGATATGCGCGGGCCGTCGTCCTGTCCGCGCTCCAGCGCGACGACGAAGCGCTGACCTGCTTCGACGATCTCCTGGCCTTGAAACCGGATTTCTTCGAGGCGCAGCTGGAACGCGGCAAGCTGTTGTCGCGCCTCCAGCGCTTCGCGGAGGCGGTCGTCAGTTTCGACAACGCCCTCCGGATCAATCCGCAGCACCTCGACGTGTTGATGAACAAGGGCGAAGCGCTGCACTATCTCGGCCGGTTCGCCGATGCGATCGCATGCTACGACCAGCTTCTCGCGGCGAAACCCACGCATCTGGCCGCCATCATCAATCGAGGCTGCGCGTTCAAGGATCTGCGTCGATCCGATGAGGCGATCGCCGAATTCAACCGGGCGCTGGCCCTTGCGCCCGACGACACCACGGCGCTGATCAATCGCGGCGAGACGTTCCTCCAGCTCAAGCGTAACGACGACGCGCTCGCTGATTTCGACCGGGTGATCGCGCTCGATCCGCAATTCACCCTGGGCTGGCTCGGCCGCGCCAACGTCCTGATGCTCAACAAGCGGGTGAGCGAGGCGCTGGAGGCCTGCCAGCGTGCCGTTACGATCGAGCCGAACTCCGCGAAAGCGCTGAGCCAGATCGGTCAATGTCATGCGCTGATGGGCGATGCAGAGGCGGCTGTCGCACTTTTCGATCGGGCGCTCGCGATCGACCCGGCCGACGAAGTCGCACTGGCGAACCGCATCTTCTCGTTGGATTTCTGCGATGTCGGCTATGCGGAGCACCAGGCCGTCCGATCGGAGTGGTGGCGCCGGATCGGATCCAGGATCGCAGAGAGGCATCCGCCTGATCATACCAATGATCTTGACCCTCACCGACGGATCGTCGTGGGATATGTGTCGGGCGACTTCAAGGAGCATTCCGCCGCCCGCACGATCCGGCCCGTGCTGCAGAACCACGACAAATCGCAGGTCGGGGTGATCTGCTATTCGAACTCACCGGTCCAGGACGAGATCACCGAGACGTTCCGGGCGGCTGCTGATCGATGGCACGACGTGATGCAATGGTCCGACGATCAGCTCACGGATTGCATCCGGTCCGACCGGGTCGACATTCTCGTCGACCTGTCCGGACACTCCCGCGGCAATCGGCTGGCCACCTTCGCGCGCAAGCCGGCCCCCATCCAGGTCACCGCCTGGGGCCATGCGACCGGCACGGGCTTGGCGACGATGGACTACCTGTTCGGCGATCCGGTCATGGCGCCGCTCGAGGTGCGTCACCTGTTCACGGAGCAGGTCTATGATCTGCCGTGCCTGATCATCATCGAGCCGCCGCCGGCGGGGCTGCGCAGCCTCGAGGCGCCCGTGACGTCCAACGGCCATGTGACCTATGGCGCGTTTACCAGGGCGAACCGATTATCGAGCGCCGTCCTCGACGTCTGGGCCCGCATCCTGCGCGCCGACGTCAGTGCCCGGTTGCTGGTCAAGGATTATCTGCTCGGCGATGCTGCGATTCAGGCCAGGCTGCTGGCCGACTTCGCCGCGCGCGGCATCGCGCCGGATCGCATCGGCCTGATCGGACCGACCTCCCGCGACGAGCATCTCGCCGCCCACCGGCTCATCGACATCTGGCTCGATCCATTTCCCAATGGCGGCGGCGTCTCCGCCTGGGAAGCCCTGCACATGGGCGTGCCGGTCGTGTCGAAGCTCGGCAACGGGATGTGCAGCCGGGCCGGCGGCGCGATCCTGACGGCGATCGGCATGGCCGACTGGGTCGCCACGACCGATGATGAGTATGTGGACATCGCTTTGCGGTCGACGCCGGACCGGCTCAGGATGATCCGTCACCAGCTTCCCGACCTCATCGCCGCACGCTGTGGTCCGGCTATCTACACCAGAGCCGTCGAAGCGGCCTATCGCGAGATGTGGCAGACCTATTGCCGCGGTCGACAGACCTAACAAGAAACAGTCATCGAGAAGCGGGAAGCCAAACGATTGTGCCGCAGGCGCAGCGGCGGTGACTGCGCCCTCGCCCCTTGTGGGAGAGGGCATGTAGGACAGTGCAACGACCTCGGTCGGGTGAGGGGTCTATCTCCCCGAGTTGCGCTCGCGGACAGAACCCCTCACCCAACCGAGCCCGCGGCTCCGCCAGCGCTGCCCTCTCCCACACGGGGCGAGGGCACTGCATCGCGCGGCGGTGGGGAGGTTGCAGGAAGGTTTGGAAGGTGGCGTCGAGGTGACGGGGGCCGACAAGGCCTCTTGTCCGCAGATGTCCGTGCCCTTGCCGCAAGAGGCTGAACTTTGCGCAGACGGCGTTGGGCGATCGACTGCTAGGGATTGGCGTCTCACCGGACGCGGACTCCCATGCACGACAACGAGGTTTCATCGGCCGCAGCGCAGTCCAGTGCCGCCGCCATCTGGCCGCCCCTGCGCCGCTTCATCGCCGCGGAGGCCCGCCTCGCGGCGCGTGCGGCCGAAACGCCGTGGACTGCCTTCCTCTATGAATTCAGTCGCTTCGGCGTGAAGCAGGGCTGGGCCTGCCTGTTCGGCGGCATCGCGCTGGCATTGATGCTTGTGACATGGCGGTTCTATCCGGCCGATGCGCCGCTGGCCCGGTACGACTTTCTCTTCCTCTGCATGCTCGCCGTCCAGGCCGCGCTACTCGCGGCAAAACTCGAGACCTTTGAGGAGGCCAAGGTCATCCTGGTCTATCACCTTGTCGGGACAGCGATGGAGCTGTTCAAGACCGCGACCGGCTCGTGGATCTATCCCGAGCCGAGCCTGATCCGCCTGGGTGGCGTGCCGCTGTTCTCCGGCTTCATGTATTCCTGCATCGGCAGCTATCTCTGCCGCGTCTGGCGGCTGTTCGATTTCCGCTTCACCGGCCATCCGTCGCGGCGCTGGCTGGTCGGGCTGAGCGCTGCGATCTATCTCAACTTCTTCACCGACCATTACAGGCTCGATCTGAGGCTCGTGCTGTTCGGCTGGGCCGCGCTGCTGTTTGCGCCGGCGACCGTCCACTTCAAGGTCTGGCGCGTGCACCGCTCGATGCCGCTGCTGCTCGGGCTGATCCTGGTGTCGCTGTTCATCTGGCTGTCGGAGAATATCGGCACGCTGTCGCGCACCTGGATCTATCCGGCGCAGGCCCAAGGCTGGGCCATGGTGTCGGTCACCAAGCTCGGCTCGTGGTTCCTGCTGCTGATCATCAGCTACACGCTGGTCAGCCTGATCAATCGGCCGCAGGAGATGGACACCCGGGAAAGCGTGCTGTTGCCGGAGCGACAGAAGCAAGCCGCATAGCGCCCTGCCGTAGGGTGGGCAAAGGCGCCTGCACGGTGTTGGGGCTGGCGCAGGTATCGCGTGCCGTGCCCACCGCGTTTCGCGGCAGGCACCTGATGGTGGGCACGCGCTGCGCGCTTTGCCCACCCTACGGCAGCGGGGCTTTCGCTACTTCTTCTTCGCGCCGACCCGCTCCAGCGACTTGATCGCCAGCGGCGGGCGGCCGGACTTTTCGGCGATGTCGCGGTCCTGCTCCATGATGAAGCCGCGGGCCGGCTCGTCGCCGTCGAGGCCGCCGAGCAGCTCGGCCGGCACCCGCCGGTTGGAGCGCTGCGAGCCGTCCTCATAGGTGACGTTGAAGAAGGCGAATTCGCCTTTGGGATTGGTGCCGGGTTTCTTTGCCATGATCGGCGGTCTACGGCGGCGGGGCCGGTCCGGTCAATGCAGGAAAATGCTTATCCGCTGTCCGAATTTGACGTTTCCGTCATATGATTTTCGTGGAATCGGAGGAGTGGCCGGGCACGGCCGCGTCCTCTCGAAAACTCCTCGAATTTGCCGGATGACAATGCGTTCATCGCGGCCCCGAACCCGCGGCGAATTCCCGACATGTCGATGCCCCAACTCACCGTCTGGTACAACACGCGCTGCCCGGTCTGCGACGCCGGCATCGACTGGCAACGCAACAAGCTGCTGGCGCTGGTCAGGTCGGGGCGGGTCGCGTTCAGGGACATCAATGAAGAGCCGGAGGCGCTCGCCGCATTCGGCGCCGATGTCGACGCCGTCCGCCGCCGCCTGCACGCGACCGACGAGGAGGGGCAGTTGATCACCGGCGCCGACGTCGCGCTCTTGTTGTGGGCGCTGACGCCCGGCGAGGGCTGGCTCGCCAAGCTGTTCGGCAACCGTCTGGTGCGGCCACTGACGCGGTTCGGCTACGACCGGTTCGCCGATGTGCTGTTCGCCTGGAACAGGCGGAAGGGGCATTGGTGAGGGCGGACGGACGCTTGCCATGTCGCCACAACGGCGGTGCGCTCCCCTCCCCCTTGCGGGGAGGGCAGCGCACCTCCATTGCGGCAGAGATTTCAAGCTTATCGCCTCCGCACCTTCACCCGCGCATGCACCCTTGTGCCGCCGCGCGGCTCGTCGTCATCGTCGCCGCGGCCGAGCGCCATGATCGCGGTGCCCATCGCGGTCGAGCCGAAGGTGACGAAGAACGAGCCGAGCAGCAGGCCGATGGCGACGCCGGGCGAGCGATCGGAGAAGATCAGGTGGCGCAGGCCGAAAGGGTCGAGCGCCAGCAGGCCGCCGACCAGCACCACGGCCATGCCGAGGCCGAGCGCGAGGTTGATCGCGAGCAGGCGGAACAGTGGGATCTGAAGCAGTCTGCGTCGTCGCTGGCCTGGCGGCATCGGCGATCTCCCGCGGATCGTGAACGACCTCGACATGGTAGCACCGGCCGCAATGGGCTCAAGGCCGAAGCCGTCCGGCAGGGACATGGCTGACGCGCCATCGCGGCGCGCCGTTTCGGGACGATGGCGCGCCAGGCAGGCCGCGCGCCGATGACCTCACGCCGCCTCGCCCTCGGCGATGCCATGCTGCTTGGCGATCACGCTCTGCCAGACGCTGGCGATCGCGCGCTGGGTCTCCGGCGCGATCAGGCAATGGCCCTCGGGATCGAAGCCGCAGAACCGCACAGACGGATCGTGCCTCGTCTCGATCAGCGCCTTGTTGATCATGTCCAGCGAGGCCATCACCTGGCCGATGTTCTGCAGCCGCGTATGATGCAGGATGTCGATCAGGCGGAACATCATCACCGGCGGCTGGCCGAGTGCGATGCCCGGGCGGCCGAACTCGAAGAACACGTTCACGGCCGGCAGCACGCCCTGGATCTGCGCCAGGATCTTGGCCGCATCGTCGGCCGAGCACGCCACGAGGTGCGCGCCCGGCTCCGGCAGGGCGGGCGGTGCCGAGGGGGCCTCCGGCCCGAGCCCGAGTCCCGACAGCACCTGGTGCTCGATCCAGCGCCGCACCTCCGGGGGCGCCGAGCGAATCTGGTCGGCGGTCAACGTAATTCCGATCATGGCGTCGTCTCCAGTTTGGCCGCGGAGCTTAGGGAGCCACGATGGCACTGTCTTGACGAGGATCAAGCGGGTTGCGCGCCGTCTCAGGGCGCCACCAGCTCGACGCGCCGGTTGAGCGCGCGGCCTGCATCGGTCGCGTTGCTGCCAACCGGAGCGAGCAGGCCGACGCCCGCGGTGCGCAGCCGCGCCGGCGCGATGCGATAGCTCCGCGCCAGCTCGGCGGCGACCGCCTCGGCGCGCCGCCGCGACAGATCGAGATTGTAGTCGTAGCTGCCCTGATTGTCGGTGTGGCCGACGATGAAGACGCTGAGCTGCGGCTGGCCGGCGAGCAACTGCGCGATCTGCTCCAGCGTCGGCCGGCTCTCCGGCTTCATCGTCGCCTTGTCGGTATCGAAATAGATGCCGTAGAGCGCGATGTGGCCCTTGTCGCCGAGGCCCTTCGCCATCTCGGCGGCGCTCACCATCTTGTTCTCCATCGCGCCGAGCTCGGCGATGGTGAGCTGGGCGTAGATCTGCTGGTTGTTCTGGCTGACCAGCACGCTGGCATAGGTCTCGCGTCCGCCTGCCGCCTTGTGGCCGGCGACATAGCGATAATCGAAGCCGTCGACCCACATCTGCGGCACCGGCAGCGCGTCGATCGCTTCGGTGAACGGGATGGCGCCGCAGCCATCGGTATCGCAGGCGAGGAGCGGCTCGAAGCCGGCCTTGGCGAGCTGGTTCTCGAAATTGCGCGACACTTCGAGGATCGAGGGACCGGGCGCGGTGCGATAGGCGATTCTGACGATGCGGCCTTCCAGGCGCCGCTCGTCGGTCGCCTTGCCATCCTTGAACGGCGCCGCCTGCATGCGCGCCGCATCGAAATCCTTGGCGACATAGCCGGTGATCACGCTGCCGGCGAAACGGCCGATGCCGGGATAATCCCTGGCTCCCGCGATGTCGCCGGGCTGGGCGGCTGCAGGCGCCAGCGTGTGACAGAGCAGAGCCGCGAACAGCGCGAGCTGCGTCAGTGCGCCGAGTCGGAACGTCATTCTCATGGGGAACCTCTCCAGGCAAAGGCGGGCGAAGCGGGCTAGCGCGTGTGGCGTGCAGAGGGCGCTCGATCAGCGCGCGCAAGGAACGCGACCTCGACGAAGACGCGCCTTGCATATGTGGCGGGGAGGCCGCGTTGCGTTCAAAGGAGGCGAAGGCGCAATGCAGATCGGGGGCGATCCCTGCCGGCTGGCCTGCCGCCGCCAAATCGGGCATGGTGACGGCGCTTGGCGCCGCCTGTCCTCATCACGCTTTCATGCAGGGACCTTTCTTCTCATGCTCGTTGTCCGATCCCTCGTAGTTGTTGCGATCCTCTCATTTGCCTCTCCTGCCCTGGCCGCGCGCTGCGGCGGCGACTTCAACACCTTCATCGCAAGCTTCTCGTCGGAGGCGCAGAGCGCCGGCGTCTCGGGCGGCACCATCAGCCAGGCCTTGTCGGGCGTGACGCTCGATCCGGCCGTGCTCGCCTTCGACCGCCGCCAGCGCTACACCTTCAACAAGAGCTTCGAGCAGTACGTCTCGACCCGCGTCGGGGCGGGCCGGATCAATGGCGGCCGCGCCATGCTGCAGCGGCACGCGGCGCTGCTGTCGCGCATCGAGCAGCAATATGGCGTGCCGCGCCAGATCCTGGTCGCGATCTGGGGGCTGGAGACCGATTTCGGCAAGGGCGACATGGGCAAGCTGCCGGTGATCCGCACCTTGGCGACGCTCGCGCATGATTGCCGCCGCACCGAGCTGTTCCAGGGCGAGCTGCTGGCGGCGCTGAAGATCGTCCAGCGCGGCGATCTCACTCTGCGCGACCTCGTGGGCGCCTTCGCCGGCGAGATCGGCCAGACCCAGTTCCTGCCGTCGTCCTACATCAAATACGGCGTCGACTTCGACGGCGACGGCCGCGTCGACCTGCGCCACTCCACCGCCGACGTGCTGGCCTCGACCGCCAACCTGCTGCACAGCAACGGCTTCAAGATGGGCGCGCCCTATGACGAGGGCTCGGCGAATTTCGATGCCATGCGCGAGTGGAACAGGGCGGTGATCTACCGCAAGACCATCGGCTACTACGCCGATCAGCTGATCGGGCGGTAGCGCGATCCGTCGCTCGCCCCTTGCTCTCAGGTCCCGTGCACGCGCGCTGAGGGACGAGGATCGCTTCAGAGGAGACGGGTCATGTCGCAGTCGTCGCCACGACCGTTCGCCGCGTTCGATGCCCAGGTCCAGCGCCAGAGCGGGCTGCGCGCCGCGATCACCTCGGCCTATCGCCGCGCCGAGCCGGACTGCATCGCGCCGCTGCTCGATCTCGCCGCGCTCCCGGAGTCGTCGTCGGCGCGGGCCGCCGAGCTGGCGCGCGATCTCGTGCTGCGTCTGCGCGGCAAGGCGCAATCCGGCGGTGTCGAGGGACTGATCCAAGAATACTCGCTGTCGAGCCAGGAGGGCGTGGCCCTGATGTGCCTGGCCGAGGCGCTGCTGCGGATCCCGGACACGGCGACGCGCGATGCGCTGATCCGCGACAAGATCGCGACCGGCGATTGGCGCGCCCATATCGGGCACAGCCCGTCGCTGCTGGTGAACGCCGCGACCTGGGGCCTCATCGTCACCGGCACGCTGACGGCCGCCGCGAGCGAGGACAGCCTGGCGTCGGCATTGACGCGGCTCATTGCCCGCGGCGGCGAGCCGATCATCCGCAGGGGCGTGACGCTCGCCATGCGCCTGCTGGGCGAGCAGTTCGTGGCAGGGCAAACCATCGATGAGGCGCTGTCGAACGGCCGGCGGTGGGAAGCGCAGGGTTTCCGCTATTCCTACGATATGCTGGGCGAGGCGGCGACGACGGCGGGCGACGCCGCGCGCTATTTCGCCGCCTATGAGATGGCGATCCACGCGATCGGGAGGCATGCGGCCGGCGCCGGCATCTACGACGGGCCAGGCATCTCGATCAAGCTCTCGGCGCTGCATCCGCGTTACCTCAGCATCAAGCGCGACCGCGTCATGAGCGAGCTGCTGCCGCGACTGAAGCAACTGGTCGTGCTGGCGCAGCGCTACGACATCGGCCTCAACATCGACGCCGAGGAAGCCGATCGTCTGGATTTGTCGCTCGATCTGCTCGAGGCGCTCTGCATCGATCCGGACCTCGCCAGCTGGAACGGCATCGGCTTCGTCATCCAGGCCTATCAGAAGCGCTGCGCCTTTGTGGTCGATTGGCTCATCGACCTCGCGCGGCGCACGCAGCGCCGGCTGATGGTGCGCCTCGTCAAGGGCGCCTATTGGGACAGCGAGATCAAGCGCGCGCAGGTCGATGGTCTCCAGGACTTTCCGGTCTTCACGCGCAAGCCCCATACCGATGTGTCGTACCTCGCCTGCGCCCGCAAACTGCTGGCCGCGCCCGACGCCGTGTTCCCGCAGTTCGCGACGCATAATGCGCGCACGCTGGCATCGATCGTGGAGATGGCCGGTCCCAATTACGAGCGCGGCCAGTATGAATTCCAGTGCCTGCACGGCATGGGCGAGCCGCTCTACGAGGAGGTTGTCGGACCCGCACGGCTCGGACGCCCGTGCCGCATCTACGCGCCGGTCGGCTCGCATGAGACGCTGCTGGCCTATCTGGTGCGGCGGCTGCTGGAGAACGGCGCCAACACCTCCTTCGTCAATCGCATCGCCGATCCCGCCGTGTCCGTCGACGATCTGATCGCGGACCCCGTCGCGGTTGTTCGCGCGTCGGAACGCCCGGGCGCGCCGCACGACAAGATCAGGCGTCCGCCTGAGCTGTTTGGCCCGGGCCGCGTGAACTCGGCCGGATTCGATCTCTCCGATCAGCGCGCGCTGGCGCGTCTCGGCGAAGGTCTGGTCACGAGCGCGAGCCTCGATTGGACGGCTGCGGCGCCCGGAGCGACGACCAGCGAAGGCGCGCGCCTCATTCGCAATCCCGCCGATCGCCGTGACGTCGTCGGCGCGGCCAGGGAAGCCGCGCCTGCCGAGATCGAGGCGGCGCTGTCGCGTGCGGCGAACGCCGCGCCGGCCTGGGCCGCGACCAGCCCGCACGTGCGCGCCGCATGCCTGCGTGCTGCGGCCGAAACGATGGAGGCGCGTCGCCTCGTCCTCATCGGCTTGATCGTCCGCGAGGCCGGCAAGACCTTTGCGAACGCCGTCGGCGAGGTGCGCGAAGCCGTCGATTTCCTGCGCTATTATGCGAGCGAGATCGAAGCTCTCGCCGAGGGCGAGATGCCCAAGCCGCTTGGTCCCCTGGTCTGCATCAGCCCGTGGAATTTTCCGCTCGCGATCTTCACCGGCCAGGTCGCGGCCGCGCTCGCGGCCGGCAATCCCGTGCTGGCGAAACCTGCCGAGGAGACGCCGCTGATCGCCGCCCAAGCGGTTCGCATCATCAACGAGGCGGGCGTGCCCGCGGATGTCCTGCAATTGCTGCCCGGCGATGGCCGCGTCGGCGCCGCGCTGGTCGGCGATCACAGCGTGCAGGGCGTGATGTTCACGGGATCGACCGACGTCGCGCGGCTGATCCAGAAACAGCTTGCCGAGCGCCTCACCGTCCATGGACAGCCCGTGCCGCTGATTGCCGAGACCGGCGGCCAGAACGCGCTGATCGTGGATTCCTCGGCGCTCGCCGAGCAGGTTGTCGGCGATATCATCGCTTCCGCCTTCGACTCCGCTGGCCAGCGCTGTTCGGCGCTGCGCATCCTCTGCCTGCAGGCGGACGTCGCCGACCGCATCCTGTCGATGCTGCGCGGCGCGCTGCGCGAGCTTGAACTCGGCAATCCCGCGTCGTTGTCGGTCGATGTCGGCCCGGTCATCAGCGGCGAGGCCCGCGACACGCTCGATGCGCATGTCGCCACGATGCAGGCGCGCGGCCATGCCGTGGAGCGGCTGCCGCTGCCACCGCAGGCGGCGCACGGCACGTTCGTCGCGCCGACCATCATCGAAATCAGCAACATCTTCGATGTCGAGCGCGAGGTGTTCGGCCCGGTCCTCCACGTCCTGCGCTACCGCCGCGAACAGCTCGTTGACCTCGTCGATGCGATCAACCTCACCGGTTATGGCCTGACCTTCGGCATCCATTCGCGGATCACGGAGACGATTGCCCGCGCCTCGAGCCACAGCGCGGCCGGCAACATCTACATCAACCGCAACGTCATCGGCGCCGTCGTCGGCGTGCAGCCGTTCGGCGGCTCCGGCCTGTCGGGGACCGGGCCGAAGGCCGGCGGGCCGCTGTATCTGCGCCGGCTGTTCGCGATGCCGCCGCGCCAGCGGCTCATGGCGCCGCGGCCCGACGCGGTCACGCGCTCCTATATCGAGTGGTTGCGGGCCAGCGGACATGCCGCGGCGGCGCTGGCGTGCGAGGCGCATGGGCCCCAGGTGCTGGCCGGGCTCGAGATCGAGTTGCCAGGACCCGTTGGCGAACAGAACATCTATCGCATCACCGCGCGCGGCGTCGTCGCTGCACTGGCGAGAAGCGAGCAGGCGTTGCTGGTCCAGATCGGCGTCATTCTGATGACCGGCAACGACGCGTTCGTCGAACGCGCGAATCCCGCTGCTGCCGTGTTGGGACCGCTCACCAGCCGGCTGCGCGGCCGCCTGCGGATCGTCGACAGCTGGCGGGCTCTCCGCGATCTGCAGGCCGTGCTTTCCGATGGCGCGGCGGATGAATTGATCGCGCTCGGCCGCGACCTCGCCACGCGCCCCGGACCGATCGTCCCGCTCGTCACGCCGCGCGCCAGCGACGGCTGCTACGATCTCGACCGGCTGGTCACCGAGGTCAGCCTCTCCACCAACACCGCGGCCGCCGGCGGCAATGCCAGCCTGATGTCGATCGGCTGAGAAGACAGGTATTCCGTCCCGGGCTGGCTCGAGGCCGCAGGACAGGATAGGGGAGAACACCGTCATCGTCGGCCCGTTCCGCCCGCTGACGCACGCTTCGCTCCGATCGAGGACACCTTGATGTCGACCATCCTGTTCAAGAACGCCGCTCTGCTCGACCCGCTGCAGCCGGAGCTGCTCGAAGGCCATCACGTGCTGGTCGAGGACCATCTGATCAAGGAGGTGTCTGACAAGCCGCTGCAGACCAGCGTCGACCAGGCCATCGATCTCCAAGGCAAGACGCTGATGCCGGGGCTGATCGACCTGCACGTCCATGCGATCGCGGTCGAGCTCAATCTTGCCCAGCAAGTGCAGATGCCGAACGTGCTGGTGACCCTGCGCTCGGCGCTGCTGCTCAAGGGCATGCTGCGGCGGGGCTTTACGACGGTGCGTGACGCCGGCGGCGCCGGCTATCCGCTGAAGCAGGCCGTCGACACCGGCCTCACCGAGGGCCCGCGGCTGTTCGTCTCCGGCCGTGCGCTCAGCCAGACCGGCGGCCATGGCGACATGCGGGCGCGGACGGATTTCCTCTCCGACAATGCGCCTTGTCCGTGCTGCGTGCGCGTCGGCGCGCTGGCCCGCGTGGCCGACGGCGTCGATGCCGTGCGCAAGGCGGTGCGCGAGGAGCTGCAGATGGGCGCCGACCAGATCAAGATCATGGCGTCCGGCGGCGTGGCCTCGCCGACCGATCCGGTCGGCGCGTTCGGCTATTCGGAGGACGAGATCCGCGCCATCGTCGCCGAGGCCCGCGCGCGGCAGACCTACGTCCTGGCGCATGCCTACACGGCGGAAGCCATCGCCCGCGCGGTCCATTGCGGTGTGCGCACCATCGAGCACGGCAATCTCGTCGATCTTCCGACGGCGCGGCTGATGGCGGAGAAGGACGTCTACGTCGTCCCGACCCTCGTCACCTATGAGGCGCTCGCCAATGAAGGCGCGCAATATGGCCTGCCGCCGGAGAGCGTCGCCAAGATCGCGGACGTCCGCGACGCCGGCTTGCGTTCGCTCTCGATCTATCGGGAGGCCGGCGTCAAGATGGGTTTCGGCAGCGATCTCCTCGGGCCGTCGCAGCGCCTGCAAAGCGATGAATTCCGGATCCGCGCCGAGATCCTCGGTGCCCGCGAGGTCATTGCCAGCGCGACCGTGATCGGTGCCGAGGTGCTGGGCATGCAGGGCAAGCTCGGCTGCATCGCGCCCGGCGCCTTCGCCGACCTGCTCGTGGTCGAGGGCAATCCGCTGCGCGACGTCTCGTGCCTGCTCGGCCAGGGCGATCACATTCCGCTGGTGATGAAGGCCGGCAAGGTGCACATCGATCGGCTGAACGCCTGAGGCAACTCGGCGCCGAAATCCACCGGGCCAATGGTCGACAGTCCCAGCGTTTGTGCGCGCTGTCATGCGGGACGTCCATCGTCTCTCCGCCGCCTCGACGCTGCGGGCGCCGACATCTGCGATGAGTGCTTCCTGGAACGCAGGCATTCGGCCTCGCGGCGCTCCCTGCGTCCGAGTTGTGCGGGTCGTTTCGCCCTCATCGACGAAGAGGGCGCAGGGAATGCCGGGAGCTGGCCGCCCCCATGGCCCGCCAGCGAAAAAAATGCTGGCGGCAGGAACCACAGGTTCAGCCGAGACATCCCGGCATTCCCCGCGCGATGGTTGGGCGGCTTATACGTCCTCTCCCCGGGGACCGGCTGTCTTGCCCCCGTCACGAACGGATCATCGTCACCGTCCGCTTGGCCTCAGCACCGGGAGGCCAGGACCCTACGATTTCGCCGGCGCATCGGGCTCGTTCGTCCGCACGATTGCTCGCGCTGCGATCCAATGCACCCACCGCATCCCGCACCCACGTCTCGTGACGATCGCGAAGCGCCCCTCATGGCGGGACGGGATGCGCGTAGTCAATCATGCTTTTCTGAAAAACGAAAGTAGAATATTTTCCGTGGGAGGACTGGACAAGGGTGATGTGCTTGAGGCGGTGAGCAAAATCAGATTTTGGGCG
Organism: Bradyrhizobium sp. HKCCYLRH3061; assembly: GCF_051168015.1. Classification (NCBI taxonomy): domain Bacteria; kingdom Pseudomonadati; phylum Pseudomonadota; class Alphaproteobacteria; order Hyphomicrobiales; family Nitrobacteraceae; genus Bradyrhizobium; species Bradyrhizobium sp. HKCCYLRH3061. The sequence goes on along the minus strand of NZ_JBNPUE010000017.1, from coordinate 900 downwards.
CATCGCATCAGAGGTTGACTTGTCGGTCGCGCGCCTGGCTCCGGGCCCGCACGAGTCTCGACAAGCAGATCCGCTCAAGCCCAGCAGGCCGACGTCTTTGGCGGCGGTCGGAAGGTCCGAGAAGGGCGATGAACAGACATCACGGGACGCTCAACTAGGTCGTGAACGAGCCTGCCCTTAGCCTCGCACCACCTTTCGAACCAAGTGCGAACCCGGCTGGCTCTCGCGACCGGTCAGCCAATCGCGGCCGCGCGGAAGCAGGGTCGCGCGCTCGAAGTTCTGATCGATCAGTTTTTGCCAGACGAAGGCCCACTCAGGCTCGTTGTCGCGACCGGTCAGCCAATCGCGGCCGCGCGGAAGCAGGGTCGCGTGCTCGAAGTTCTGATCGATCAGTTTTTGCCATACATAGTTCCACTCGGGCTCGTTGTCGCGACCAGTCAGCCAATCGCGGCCGCGCGGAAGCAGGGTCGCGTGCTCGAAGTTCTGATCGATCAGTTTTCGCCAGACGTAGGACCAGTCAGGCTCGTTGTCGCGACCGGTCAGCCAATCGCGGCCGCGCGGAAGCAGGGTCGCGTGCTCGAAGTTCTGATCGATCAGTTTTTGCCAGACGAAGGCCCACTCAGGCTCGTTGTCGCGACCGGTCAGCCAATCGCGGCCGCGCGGAAGCAGGGTCGCGTGCTCGAAGTTCTGATCGATCAGTTTTTGCCAGACGAAGGCCCACTCAGGCTCGTTGTCGCGACCGGTCAGCCAATCGCGGCCGCGCGGAAGCAGGGTCGCGCGCTCGAAGTTCTGATCGATCAGTTTTTGCCAGACGAAGGTCCACTCAGGCTCGTTGTCGCGACCGGTCAGCCAATCGCGGCCGCGCGGAAGCAGGGTCGCGTGCTCGAAGTTCTGATCGAT